>CACWSW010000237.1 GCA_902763655.1 uncultured bacterium | reverse complement strand
GCCTGAAGCTTCTCCATGCGCTTCTGCGCATACTCCTTGAGCGATTCGATCCTGACGTCGCTGTGGCGCATTGTCACTTCTATTGACATGTTCTTTACCTCCTGTTGCTTGTTGTTGATGAAAACTGACTACATCCGAAAATCCTCGCCGAGATACAGGCGCCGCACGTCCTCGTCGTTGACGAGGTATTCGCTCGTCCCCTCGCACAGCAGCCTGCCGTCGTACACCAGGTACGCGCGGTCGACCACGTTCAGCGTCTCGCGCACGTTGTGGTCTGTGATGATTATGCCGAGCCCCTGGTCGCGTAGCGAGCGCACGATCTCCTGGATGTCGTGCACGGCGAGCGGATCGACGCCCGCGAACGGCTCGTCGAGCATGAGGATGGAGGGCTTGCGCACGAGAGCGCGCGCGATCTCGAGCTTGCGGCGCTCGCCGCCGGAGAGCGTGTACGCCGGCTGCTTGGCCACCTTCATGAGGTCGAGCGACGACAGTAGCTCCTCGCACCTCTCCTTGCGCGCCTTGCGCGAGATGCCTAACGTCTCCAGGATAGCCATCACGTTGTTCCACACGCTCAGCTTGCGGAAGATCGAAGGTTCCTGCGCCAGATAGCCGAGTCCGCGCCGGGCGCGCATGAACACCGGCATCTTGGTGAGGTCGTGCCCGCGAAACTCCACCTTCCCCTCGTTCGGCCTCACGAGGCCCACTATCATGTAGAACGTCGTCGTCTTGCCGGCGCCGTTCGGTCCCAGCAGGCCCACGATCTCTCCGCAGCGAACGTTCATCGACATGCCGTTCACGACCGTCCTGTCGCCATACGACTTGACAAGCCCGGTGGCGACCAGGTCAGGAGCCTGCCGCTCATTCTCGCTGGCCATCTCGGCCATGGCTTTCATCACGGGATCGTCCATCGTCACGCTCACTGCTTGAAGTTCTTGAGGAAGTCCTTTCCGTCGCCTCCCTTGAACGATCCTCCGGGAACCGTCACGACGGGCTTCTCGATCTCGACCTGCTCGGAATTCAGCCAGAAGGTGATGCGCTCGCCAACCACGGTGCTAGCCTTCTTGCCGCCCTGGTACAGCCGCGCAGGTGCGGCATCGGACCCGTACATCACGATCTTCGAGAGTTTCTTCACGTATACAGCGCGCGAGCAGGAGGCGCTCTTCTCCTCGTTCGTTATGGCCACGTTGCCAAGTGCGACCAGCCGCTTCAGGTCGTTCGTGCCGTCCATGAAGAGGAAGAGCCTGTCCGCGTGCAGCTGGTACTGCTCGTCGTCGACATACACGTTCCGGTCGAAAAGGATCACGCCTTCCTTGCGGTCGTAGTCCGTCCGCTCCGCCGTGATGACGGCGTCGCGTCCTGACTGCTTCTTCTGCTTCTGCTTTTTCTGCGCCGACTTCCCCTCTTTCTCTTTCTGACCATCTTTGCCAGCGGAAACACCCTTCGCGGGCGGCGGCACGAGCTTTGGCGTCTTCGCCTCTGCCTCCCTGCGGGCTTTCTCCGCGGCAGCCTTGGCCTCGGCTTCCTTGCGTTCCTGCTCTGCGGCAGCCTTTTCCTCGGCCTCCCTGCGTGCCTTCTCCTCTGCGGCAGCCTTTTCCTCAGCCTCCCTGCGTGCCTTCTCTGCGGCAGCCTTTTCCTCAGCCTCCCTGCGTGCCCTGTCCGCCGCGGCTCTGGCCTCCGCTTCCTGGCGAGCCTTCTCTGCAGCAATCTTTTCCTCGGCCTCCCTGCGAGCCTGCTCCTCTGCGGCAGCCTTGGCCTCGGCCTTCTTGCGCGCCTGCTCCGCTGCGGCGGCTTTTTCCTCCGCTTCCTTGCGAGCCTGCTCCGCAGCTGTGGCCCTGGCCTCAGCTTCTTTGCGTGCCTGCTCCGCAGCAGCCTTCTCCTCGGCCTCCTTGCGCGCCTTCTCCGCAGCAGCCTTCTCCTCGATTGCAATGCGAGCCTTTTCCGCGGCAGCGGCCCTGGCCTCCGCGTCCCTGCGGGCCTGCTCCGCAGCTGTGGCCCTGGCCTCGGCTTCTTTGCGTGCCTGCTCCGCCGAAGCCTTTTCCGCAGCCACGCTACGAGCCTTTTCTGCGGCAGCCTTTTCTGCGGCAGCCTTGCGTGCCTGCTCGGCGGCGGCAGCCTTCTCCGCAGCCTCCTTGCGTGCCTGCTCGGCGGCAGCCTTTTCCGCAGCCTCTCTGCGAGCCCTTTCGGCAGCGGCTTTCTCCTCGGCCTCCTTGCGGACCTGCTGTACCGACGGGGCAGACGGCTTGCGGAGCATCACGTCATCCGGATTCAAGAGATCAGCAAGGCTGATTTCCGATCCTTGCCCGGCTGACTGGCTAGACGGCTTCGCGGCCGCAAATGTGCCGACTGACAGCAGTGCCGTCATCAGCAACCCGACCGAAAAAACAAACGTTCTGGTGGTGAACTTCACTTTAGAAGGCTCCTTGGGTCCATCTTGGCCCCTTTGGTACGGATTTCACACTTTGAAAGTATCTTGATGAACTCGCGCGGGAGAGAGAAGTAGATGCCTCTCCCCTTCACGGAGGAATCGCCATAGACCATTGTCGCGTCACCCTCCACCCAGCCGGACTTGGTCTTGCGGTCGACTATGCAGTTCTCCGCCACCAGGTTGGCCCAAACGTTCGTGGTGCCTGGGTTCTTGTACTGCTCCACGCGAATCTTTTCGCCCCAGATGTACCCGGTGTCGGGGAACATCTGCGCGCGCGCGGCAGTCAGACGCGACTTCACGGACCCGTCGGGAAAGGTCTCCAGCGGGAACGAGACGTTCTCGGCGGGCGCCTCTATCTTCGACACGCAGTCGCGGTAGGCCACGCGCAGGCGCACCATGTCGGAATCGTCCGAACGCTCAGCCAGCCACTGCTCGCTGTTGAAAGCAGTGACCGCAAACGCCATGAGGGCGAAAGTTGTTGCCAAAACATATTTCACGAAGACACTTGTTCTCCTTGCAACGGCAAGTATACCACAACCCAGCAGGCTTGCCAATTGCCATTAAAAGTTTTCGTAGGCGAGGTCAGCGGGCATCGATGAGGTTAGCGAGACGCGCGCGGGCGGAACGGAGCGCCGCCGGGTCGCGCGTGAACTTCGTCATCGACTCGATCAGCTTGCGGCTCTCTGCGTCGGCCGACTCCGCTCCGGCCTTCGCCGCCGCGAGCTGGAGCCATTCGTAGTCCTCCACGCCGTCGCGCACCTGCGCGAGGCGGATCGAGGGCAGGACGTGATCCTTGCCAGGATAGAGGAAGATGCCGTCGCCCGGCATGTGCAGGCCGCTGTACGTGTGCCAGTCCGGGAAAAACGTGTCGGACTCGTCCAGGCACGGATTGCCGTGCCAGTAGTTGACGTGCCAGAAGAGGAATCCGTCCGCGCGGTAGAGATGCGTCATCCAGCCGAGGATGCGCCCCTCGATCCACGGATACTCAAGCGAGGCCATGTTCGCGTAGGGGTACGTGGGTCCGCAGCACGTGTACCACCACACCTGCTTGCCCTGCTTGCGGAGCTTCTCCGAGAGTTCGGGCTTGTAGACGCTCGTGAGCGGACAGTACCAGTCCGTCGTGAGCGTGTACGGCGGCGGGTTCGTGGGGTTCTTCGCCATGTCGCGGTACATCATCGCCGTCGTCATCACGGGGATGTCGGGGAAGTCCGCCTTCAGCTTGCGCCAGAGGTCGTCGATGCCCTTGTAGTACTCCTTCTGCCGCTCGTCGAAGCCGTAGAGGTAGGCGAACTTCTCGAGACCGTGCCTGCGCAGCTCGGCCACGTACGGATCGAGCCGTGCCTTGAACGCCGGGTAGAACGCGGGATCCTCGGTGGCGGCCGGCGGCGTGTAGCATACCCACAGCGCCTTGGGGTCCTTCGGCGGCGGCACGATGTTGAGGATGTTGAAGCGGTTCATGCCGCGCGCGCGGGCGTGCAGGAGATCGGCGATCGGCGGCGGCGAGGTGCGCGAGATGTCGTCTGGGTTGAGCCGGTGGTCGAGCATCACGTCCCAGCTCTGGCGGCGCATCTCCTCGTAGCGCCCTGCGTACTGCGCGCGCGTGAAGCCGTCCATCACGCAGAACGCCGTTGGCATGCCGAACGTCTCCGGCTGCGCGAAGCCGCGCACGTGCACCGCCACGCGCACGGTCGCCTGCGGACGCCCCGCCTCGGTGAGCGTCACGTCGCCCGCGTACTCGCCCGGCGCGGCGTCGGGCGCGGCGTGGACGGTGAACCACAGCCCCTGCGTGGCGCCGGCGCGCACGCGGTACGGCGCGGGCGGCAAAAGCGGGTCGGGCAGCCACTTCTCGATCTGCGGCACGCCGTCTGGATGCCTGTAGTAGCCCGGCTCGCGCGCCACGTAGCCCACGCGCTGCCAGGAGAACGTCCCCTTCAGCGCCTCGCCCTTCGCGTTGCGGAGGACGGGCATCTTCACGCCGCCGTCCTTCCACTCGGCGTTTGCGCCCGTCGATATCTGAATCTGGAAGCTCTCGCGCTCGCGGCGCGCGAGTTCCAGCGACACGGACTTCGCCGCGCGGTCGGCGGCGGACGGGTACGTGAGCGGCGTCACGCGGCGCATCGAGTCGCACGGCCACACGGCCACCTCGTCCGGGCCGAGCGGACTCGCCACGGGGCTCGCGGGCCCCGGCACGTCGACGATCTTTGTGACGACCTTTCGTCCGATGAAGAGCTTGAGCGTGAGCTGGTCGCTCGCCGAATACGGCGCGTCCGTCATGCGCGTGGCGCCCAGCACGTCACCGTTCCCCTCGCGGCGTTCGAGCATGAGGTCCTTGAACTCGGCCTTCCCCGTCCCGCGCCGCAGGAACACGAACATCTGGATCTTCTTGATCGGCTTCTTCGGCACGAACGCGCCGGCCGTCCGCTCCCACCCGTGCGTCCCCTGCGTCCAGTCCGCGCGTACGCCCCATTCGGGCTGGCCGTCGTCGTACCACAAGTCGAGGTAGATGCAGTAGTCCGGCGCGCAGGCGTTCTCGCTGCGGCTCATGCCGCTGAAGAAGACAGGCGTCTTCGACGGCTTGTCGTACGTGAACTCCTTCCACCGCCCGCCCTTGAAGATTTCAGGCTCGCCGTACGCCGCAGCCGCAGCGCAGCAAATCATGAAAATCGATTTCCTCAGCATGGCAGCTCCCAACCCTTTCGGTAGTTTGTCTTGAGGTATGCGTTCGCCGACTCGTCGTTGGTGATCCGAGAGCCGTCCCAGAGCAGCTTCTTCTTCCCGGCGCGCGCTGCCACGTTG
>CACWSW010000236.1 GCA_902763655.1 uncultured bacterium | reverse complement strand
CCGCGCTTGGAGAACTCCCGTCAGAAATGGCGAAGGACGAACAAGTGGCACCGAACAAATGAGGTCACAAAAAGGAACAATTACATGGTGACGGTTGCAATTCCAATACTGGCCACGGCGCTCGTGGTGCCGACTATGCCCGTGCCTGAACACGACGACTGCGAGGTCGTCACGAACTGCGTGTTCGATGCGCCGAGGCATGACGCGCGTATCTTCTCCATCCGCATGGAGATAAACACGACCCCATCGAACGGCGTGGAAGTCGTGTTCGGGCGCGATGTGGACAACGACGGAATCCTTTCGCGGACGGAAGAGGCGTTGATCGTCGGGTACGATTGTGGGGAGTGGAAAGTGGTGGATTGCACGACGGGGGACGAGACGACCTGTGCCGGTCCGTCCGGCCGGACCGTGTTTGACTGGAAACTGCGCCTCGGCAGCGACGGGGCGCCGCGTTCGTTGGCGGCGACCGTGAATGGACTGCCCACGTTTTCGCAATTCGTCCCCTCGCCGGCCTCTGCTCTCTTCGACCGGAAGTGGAACGCCGCGAAGGTCGTGCGACGGGGACCGGACGATCCGCATCCAAATATCCTCTGCTCCGTTGACAATGACCCTCTCTTTCTGTACGTCAGATGAAGGGAAAGGAACGATTGCCATGACGATTGAACTGCACAAGGTCACTGTCCGCGAATTGGTGGAGGGGTACGTGGACGACGCCGAGACGGGCGTGCGCGGCTATGGTGGGCGGCTCGATATCCGTCCTTCGTACCAGCGCGAGTTCGTGTACAAGGAGAAGGAACGCAACGCCGTCATCTCCACCGTCATGCGCGGCTTCCCGTTGAATGTCATGTACTGGGTGAAGAAAGAGGACGGTTCCTTCGAGGTGATGGACGGCCAGCAGCGCACGATCTCGCTCTGCCAGTATGCGGCGGGCGACTTTGCGTGGGGCGAGCTGGACTTGGGCGCAAAGTATTTCCATCGCCAGTTGCCGGACGTGCAGCAAAAGTTCCTTGACTACGAGCTGATGGTGTATTTCTGCGAGGGGACGCCTTCCGAGAAGATCGACTGGTTTAAGGTGATCAACATCGCGGGGTTGAAACTGACGGCGCAGGAGATGCGCAACGCCGTCTATTCGGGTCCGTGGGTGAGCGACGCGAAGCGGTACTTCAGCAAGCCTGGCTGCGTGGCGCAGAAGATCGGCGCGCCATACCTGAACGGTAGCGCAGACCGCCAGGAGTACATGGAAACCGCCATCGAGTGGATGGTAAATTCGACGAAGGAGAAGGCCATCGAGGACTACATGGCCATCCATCAGGGTGACGGCGAGGCGACAGACCTGTGGCTCCACTTCCAGAAGGTGATCAATTGGGTACAGACGCTGTTCCCCAAGTATCGCAAGGAGATGAAGGGGTTGGAATGGGGAAGGCTCTACAAGGAGTTCGTAGAGAAATCGTACAATCCCAAAGAACTGGAGAGTGAGGTCTCTGTGCTGATGGCTGACAAAGAGGTGCAGAAGCGGAGCGGCATCTATGAGTTTCTGCTTTCGGGGCGGACGCGCGGCGAGAAACTGAACCTCCGCACATTTGACGAAGACGACAAGCGCGCGGCCTATGAACTGCAGAAGGGTGTCTGTCCGGTCTGCCACGGACATTTCGATTACGCCGAGATGGAGGGCGACCACATCGTGCCGTGGTCAAGGGGCGGCAAGACCGTGCCGGAGAACCTCCAGATGCTCTGCCGCCGTTGCAACGCCCTCAAAAGCAACCGGTTCTAGTCGTTTGCCGCTGGAGGAGGGGAATGTTAAGCTTTTTGCCATGAGGAGCCATGCCAGAGACGCGGGACGCAACGGCGCGAAGGATGGTGGCACGTTGACCATCCACGAGCCGTGGCTTGTCCGCGGCAGATTCGGGGAATCCCGGTTGCGGACCCGGTACGCCGCAGACGAACGGGCCGTCCGTTTCCGTGTCGTTCGACAAGTCGGTCGTGTTCTACGAGGATGTCTACACCAACGCGCCTGGCGACGTCGTTGCGAAGCGTTCGACGAAGACGACCCTTTCGGTCTCCGCTTCCGCCGGCGAGAACGGAGGCATGCTATACGTCACTGCGCTCGTGGTGCCGATGCCATAGTATTCCTTCGCCTACCGCATCCGCCTAAATTAAGACTGACGTTAGGATAGCGGCTATATAAAATTATAGCCGCTCGCGGCTGGCCGTATCATGTCGGCCAGGGCCCGTTGCGCATTTTTTGACCTAGGGTTCAGATTTTGCGCGAGTTGCGTACGTCCTCTGCTCGAAAAGCACGGGAAACAAGGTCCGTGCGCGGGCGCTTCGCCATTGGCACGGTTGTTGCTTAATCCCTTCGTCTGCAAGATTAAGGAAAGGTAGAGAAAGATGGATGCCGAAGAAGGTTTGCTGTTCGAAGACGATTGCATGAACGAGATGGCGCGCCGCAACCGCGTGCCCGCGCGGAAGAAGAAGGAGCGCGGGAAGAAGGCGGGGAAGCAGCTGCTGTCCGAGGTGAAGGTCCGCATGGTCATGCGCATCTACGGCCTTTCCCGCGCGCACGCGGCCAAGCTCGTCGCCTTGCGCGAGGGCGAGATTCGCGCGGAGGCCGCCAGGAAGGCCAAGGAAAAGCCCGCCGAGGAGTTCCCCGGCATTGAGGATTTGTTAGGTTCAAGATAAGGAAAGAGCATCATGGCAAGATTCACGCAAGTGCCGCAGAACTTCCTCTTCCGGAAGCTCCTCGAATACTGGGGCAACATGGTGAGGAACTACGGCGAGAACTGCCGCGACGACGACTTCTTCGCCGTCGCGAACATCAACTTCGACCATGACAGGGGCGTTGAGCTGATTCAGGTGGCGTACACCGCGAACGAGCTTGAGGAGATGAAGAAGGAGAAGGCCCGCTACGCGCGCCTCGACTTCTCCGACACGCTCGACGACGTGCTGCAGGTCCTCTGGAACCACGAGGACTCGCGCGACAAGTGCCGCGAGGTGCTGGAGGCGATGCGCGAGTACATGCTCGCCGACACGTGGAAGGGCACGGACGTCATGGAGAACCGCTTCGCGGAGCTGAAGCGGGTCCTGAAGCTCGACGACCTCGAGACCGAAATCCTCACGTTCGCGTACGTGCACGACCAGACGTGCTTCTGCTGGCCGTGCCGCGTGGAGGACCGCGACAAGCCCCTCTACTACGCGATGGCGCTGGACCGTTCCTACGCCGAGGTCGCCAAGGCGATGTCGGCGCAGGGGACTCTGCTGAAGTTCGGCCTTCTCGACGGCGACTACGACTTCAACCGCCACACGCTCGGCGGCTTCATGGACGGCACTTCGGACGAGACGATTGCCCGCCGCTTCTACAGGAAGCTCGATACGGGCTCCGCCCTCCCGTGGGAGTTCTTCGGCGACCTCGCGGCGAAGGACGGCGAGGTCCTGAAGCGCATGATAACCGCAGTCGGAGGGAGCAAGGACGAGGGCGTCCTTGCTACGGATGGCGACAGGTCTCACCGCTGCAACATCCTCCTCTACGGGGCGCCGGGGACCGGCAAGACGAGTTTCGCGCTCAGCCTCGCGAAGGAGCTGGGCCTCACCGCCTACGAGGTCAAGCAGGGAGACGACGACGGCAAGAACATGAAGTCAGAGGCCCGCATGATGGGCATCCAGGTGTGCAACGGCCAGGAGGACCCGAAGGACTGCATGATGGTCGTGGACGAGGCGGACGAGCTCCTGCGCGGCAGCTCGTGCGGCTTCAGCCTCTTCGGCTTCGACTTCGGCGGCGGCAAGTCCACCGAGAAGGGCGTGATGAACTCCATCCTCGACGACATGAGGCTGCCCGCGGTGTGGATATCCAACGCGCCCGCGGAGTCGATGGACGAGTCCGTCCGCCGCCGCTTCGACTACTCCATCCGCTTCGAGCGCCTGAACGGCGCGCAGCGCGTCGCCATCTGGCGCAACCAGGTGGCGAAGCATGGCCTGGAGGAGCTCATCCCCGGGGAGAAGGCCGAGGAGTATGCCGCGAAGTACGAGACGAGCGCGGGCGGCATCTCCACCGTGCTCGTGAACGTGAAGCGCATGGCGCCGGAGCCCGGGAAGGTGGACGAGCTTGTCGCGACGCTCATGAAGCCGCACTGCCAGCTCATGGGCCTAAAGAACGGCAACGGGTTCCTCCCGGCGAAGGACTACTCGCTCGACGGCCTCAACATCAAGGGCAAGGTCAAGCTTGAGAACGTGGTGCGGGCCGCGCGGAACTACCTGGACGCCGACTTCGGCTCCGGCGATGCCGACAAGCCCCGCATGAACATCCTCCTCTTCGGGCCCCCCGGCACCGGCAAGACCGAGTTCGTGAAGTACCTCGGCAAGGCGCTCGACCGCAAGGTCATCGTACTGAAGGGCAGCGACCTCCTCTCCAAGTGGGTCGGCGAGTCCGAACAGAACATCGCCAAGGCGTTCCGCCAGGCGGAGGCCGAGCACGCCATCCTCTTCTTCGACGAGGTGGACGGCCTCCTGCAGGACCGCTCCGGGGCGAGCCACAGCTGGGAGATCACCCAGGTGAACGAGCTCCTCCAGCAGATGGAGAACTTCGACGGCGTGATGGTGGCCGCGACGAACTTCTCGAAGAACCTGGACGCGGCCGTGATGCGCCGCTTCACGTTCAAGCTGGAGTTCGGCTACCTCGAGGACGAGGGCAAGCGCCTCTTCTTCGAGCGCATGTTCAAGGCGACGCTCTCCGACGGGGAGCTCGCCGAGCTGAGGGCGCTCCGGAATCTCGCGCCCGGCGACTTCCGCACCGTCCGCCAGGAACAGTTCTACCTCGGGGAGTCCGTCACCAACGAGGACCGCATCGCGGCCCTGAAGGAGGAGTGCGCCCTCAAGAAGGACGGCGACCACTCCGCCACCATCGGCTTCTAGCCAGGGTTGACATCGGCGAGGGTATGGCTTATCATTCGGGCATCTTGGCCCGAAGGAGAAAACCATGCCCGCCTTTAGATTTCACGTCATGAGACGGATGTGCGCGGTCGCGCTGGCCGCCGCATCCGCATTTGCAAACGCCGCCGAAACCGCGCTCGTTCGCGCGCGGTGGAGCGAGTTCGTGACCACCGACAAGGTCGAGCGCGTGATGGCGAACGCCTTCGTCACCGCGAAGCCGCCGTCACCGCGAAGCCGCTCGGGGACGCGCAGGCGATTCCCCTTCACGACGCGGGCAAGACGATCGTCTACGACTGGGAGACCGGCGACGCCGACGACCTGCTCGCCGCCGTGGGCGTCGGCGCCTCCTACGTGCGCACCTTGCGCCCGCTCGAAGCCCGCGCCATCATCGGCGCGCAGGCGGCAAAAGCCGGGAGGGGCGCGCTTCTGCGCGACCGCGACGCCTTCCGCATCCGCGACCCGTTCATCCTCGCGGACGACGCCACGAAGACCTACTTCCTCTACGAGACGACCGATCCCTACAAAGGCCGACCCTACGCGCGCGGCGTGAGCGTGCGCACGTCGAAAGATCTTCTCCGGTGGTCGCGTCCGCAGTCCGTGATGTCCGTGCCGCCGAAGGACCGCTGCCGCACCGTGTGGGCGCCGGAAGTGTACAAGGTGGGGAACCGCTACCTGATGTTCGCAACGCTCTCGTTCTACCCCGACCGCGAAGGCGCGCGCGGTCCGAACGCGTCGCGCCTCGAATGCCGGCGCGGCACGTGGATCTACGAATCCGCCTCGCCCACGGGGCCGTTCCGTCCCGTCACAGGCAAGCCCGCCACGCCCGAGGACATGATGGCGCTCGATGGCACGCTCTTCATGGATGGGGACAGGCCCTACATGGTGTTCTGCCACGAGTGGGTGCAGGTGAAGACGGGAGGGATGTGCGTGGCGGCGCTCAAGCCCGACTTCTCGGGACTCGCCGAAACGCCGCGTCGCCTCTTCGACGCGAAGGCAGCCGACCCCAAGTCCCGCGTCACGGATGGACCGTACCTCCACCGCATGAAGGACGGACGCCTCCTCATGATCTGGAGCACCTTCCGCCATACCGGCGAGGGTTACTGCGTGATGCAGACCGAGTCCGCGAGCGGCACGGTCTACGGTCCGTGGAAGGACCACAAGGTGATCTACGGCAAGAACGGCGGGCACGGCGCGCT
>CACWSW010000235.1 GCA_902763655.1 uncultured bacterium | reverse complement strand
CAATCATCAAAGTTTTCCTCATTTACATTTCCATGCGCAGCGCGGACGGCTCTCTCATTCTTTGACAACCGTAGCTGGCGGGAGGGTCATCACGCCGTCGGGGCCTTGGCCGTCGTCCTCGTGGAGGAGAAGCGAGAAGCCGAATCCCTTCTTGATTTCATCAGGTGAAACCTTGAGCTCAGTCCACGGGAACGTACAGTCGTAGCGCGTGACGGCCCCTTCGCGCACGGGCGCTGAGAGCAGCTTGCGCACGACGCCTGCGGTTGTCTGCACCTCGATTTCCACGGCGTCGCCAGATGCGTGGACGTCATCCGTCACCTCCACCCGCACGCGGAGCGCGCCATCCGCGCACGCGAGCCAGACCTTCGCGGAGAGGTCGTCCGCGCCCTTCCAGCAACGCGCCACCTGCGCGGGATCGGCCTTGTAGTAGTCGTTCATGTTGCGGTAGTCGTCCAGCACGAAGTCCGGCGCACGGCCGGGCGCGTCGGCGGGAATCGCCTGCACGCGGCGCACCGGCATCGGCACGGCCGCAAGCGCGGCGGCGTCCGGCTCGGCGAACGTCGCGCCAACGAAGCGGATGGCGGAAGGGTTTGTCCCCAGCGCCCACGTGGTGACGCCGTCCTTCAGCGCGCACGGCGCACGGTTGCCCATGAGGTCGCACGCCTCCACGCGCGCGGCGTCCGTGCGGAATGGAATCGCCACCGACGCGCCCAGCCCCGCGTCCCAGCCCGCCACGACGATCTCGTTCCCCTTGCGGAAGCGGTAGGCATGGCGCGTCTTCTCGTCGATCAGGCGCGTATCGCGGTCGAACCCCTCCAAAAGCGCCGCGAGCGCGGAGAACGCGCAGTACGTTGCGCGCGGATAGTAGTCGGCCGTGATGAGGCCGTATGCCTGCTCGGGGTCGGACGCGCGCCACCCGGTGGCGCGCAGGTTGTACCAGATGTAGTCCGTCGAACCCCACGCCCAGGCGTAGAGGATCTTCTTCCACACCGTCCGTGCGGCCACGTCCTCCATGCCCCCCACCGTCGTGAGGGCCGTCTCGTTCGAGTACCACGGCTTCGTGATCCCGTAGCGCTTGAAGAACGGGAACAGCCGACGCTGGAGCGCGCGCTCGTACGATTCGAAGTGACTGTGGAGATGGACGGGGTGCACGTCGTACCAGCCCTGCGCCTGCTCGGCGAACGCCTCGTTGATGCCGGGGTTCGTGGGCGGACGCCCGTTCCAGCTGCCAGAGTCGGGAACCGTCCAGCCGTTCGGGATGACGCAGGCCTCCGGACACCCCGCCTTGACGCCCTCCCAGCCCTCGCGCTGGACACGCAGCGCCTCGGGAATCGGCAGCACCTCCGGCGGCACGAGGTCCCACTCGTTGCCCATCTCGTAGTAGTCGATCCGCGTGCCGTAGCGCGCGGCGGCCGCGCGGCAGTAGTCGCGGAAGAGTCCGTCGCGCGGCGGGATCGACCCCACGCGCCGGTGCTTCGCCACGGCCTCGTAGCCCGGCTTGCGCGCCCACCGCGGCACGGTGTAGAGGTTAGCGTCGATCGAGATGCCGCGTGCGCGCAACGCGCGTAGGATGCGATCGGGCGTCTCCCACGCGAAGGCGTGCTCGTTAGTCTCGACGGACCCGAAGTGGAAGCCGCCCGTGCGGACTAGCTTGCACCCGCAGGCGACGAGCGCGTCGAGCGTGAGCGCAAAGTCCTTCGGCGCAAAGCGTGCGGCGTGGTAGTTGATGCCCAGACGGAACTTCGGCTTCGGGAGGATCGGCCCGATCTCGTGGCGGTCCAGCACGGCGAAGCGCGTTTCGAGCCGCGCCGTGGAACCGTCCGCCGCGCGCAGCTCGCCCGTCACGAACCAGATGCCCTTCGACGGCAACGGCCACGGCACGTCCACGCGCGCCGCGCCGCCGCCGGGTACGGACGCGTCCACGGACACGTCGGGCCCCTTGCCCGCGAAGTCGCGCAGGTGCAGCACGCCCTTCGCCGCAATCGGCACGCGCGCGGCGTTCGCGAGCACCAGCACGGGACGCTCGTCGTCGCCGCGCGAGATGTGGAGCGGATTGCGCGTGTCCACGTCGAGGCGGAGCGCGCCCGCCTGCGTGGTGCGCGTGCGCGCCGTGAAGACGCCATTCGTGATCGGGCGCGTGCCCTTCTCTCCTTTCGGCCAGTAGAACGCCTGACGGAGCTGGTAGCGGTGCGCGTGCGGCAGGTTCGTCGCGAACGTCGCCGCGCCGTCCACGAGTTTCGCGCGGAGACGGAAATACTCTTCGTTGGATTCATCCTGGATGACCAGCTGCGCCACGCCTTCCGTCGGCGTGGGTATCTGGAGGAGGATGCCGTCGGGTCCGTTGAACGGCTTCGGACCGGGGAAGGAGCGCGTGGGATCGATCGCGTCGAAGGCCTCCACCGTGGCCTCCGCGCGGTCCTCCTCGGTGACGACGAGGCGGACGAAGGTGATATCGCCGGCGGCCAACGGACCCGAGAACGTCGGCATCACGGCGCCGAGGCGCAACGGACGGTCGATCTTGCCGTTCGCCTTCTTGCCCCACGGCTTGCACGCGGTGCCGGTTTCGGTGAAGTGGTAGTCGAGGCGCAGCGTGCCGTCCGCGAGGGCCAGCGCCGAGACAGGCTTGTACTTGAACGTCTCGTTGTCGCTGTCGGGACAGTCGATCGCGATGTCGCGGCGGACGGGCGCGGGATCGGAGAGGCGCACGAACAGAGACACGCGGCGGTCGGTCCAGTCGATGCCGCGCGCGCCGATCACGGGCACGCCGAACCATGTCTGCTCGGGGTCCTGGCGGGTGCGGTCGATGTGGACGGTCAGTCCGTCCGGGCCCACCTCCATCTGGCGCGCGGCCTCGGCGGGATCGAGGAACGCGCCGCGCGTGAGCTTGCGCGGCTTTTCCTGCGCGAACTCGACCACGGGCGCCGCCGCAAGCGCAACGGACATCGCTGCGGAAAGAATAAGCGGGAATGCGCGGTTCATCTGTCTTGACATGCGGGAATTATAGCACAACTGCCGCGGCGCGGGCGGCGGCACGGCCCACTGCCTCGCCCATGGCGACGGCGCTTCCAGTCACCCGGTAGCTGGCCATCGAGATGAAGTCGCCGGAAATGCAGCGTCCGGCGAGATAGAGGTTGTCGACGTCCTTTGCCATGCAGGCGCGCAGGGGTATCTGGAATGGACGCGCCTTCACGCCCATCGTCCCGTAGGCGGCCTTCCTGTTGCGCTCGGCGGTGGTGGCATGGACGTCGACCGTGAAGCGGGACGTCGTTACGGCGTCTGGGAATACGGCGCCGGACTGCACGTCGGCCACGTTGAGCGTATAGCGGCCGTGCACGCGGCGCGCCGCGCGGTGGCAGAGCTGTTCGGCGGTGGCCACCACGCAGAAGCCGTCCCAGACGCCGCCCAGCTTCGCAAGGGCGCGGGCGCTTTCCAGCACCTCACGGCGAACGCGAACCGTCTCGCGCGTGATGCCGGCCGCATCGTCCACCTTCAGCCCGTACACGTGGTTCATCATCCACACGTAGATGCCCTCGCGCACCATGAACAGCGTCGGCATCGAGTATGAGGGGGCGAGCCCGGCACGAATCATCTCCTCGCGCATCTTCTTCTTCGGGGATTCGGCATGCCGACCTTTTTCGTCGAGGTTGGACGGATGGTTCACCACGTATGGCGCGATCCTGTCCGGATGCGGTGACGCCACCATGGCGCAGAGGCTGGCGGGCTGGTCGTTCGTGCCGCCGGGGCCGCCAACGTCAAAGCCGCATCCGCTCTGCGCGGAAAGGTCTCCGTCTCCCGTGCAGTCGATGAACATCTTCGCGCGCCAGGCGCGCCGCCCGTCCTTCGATTCCGTCACCACCGTCTCGATGTTCCTGCCAGAGGGGTCGCGGTGCGCCGCCACCACCGCCGTGTGCAGGAAGAACTCCACACCTGCCTCCGTGCACATCTCCTCGCAGACCACCTTCATGCATTCCGGGTCATACACGAAAGACGTGGCCCGGATGTTCTTGCGATGCGGATTGCGGTCAAGGAGCACGCCCATGTCCTTCAGCCTGCGAAGTATCTCGCGGTCCGTGTCCGACTTGTCGAAGTCGATGAGGCACCCCAGGAAACCGCTCGTCCACACGCCACCAAGCGCGCCGTGCATCTCGAAGAGACGCACCTTCGCCCCGGCGCGGGCAGCGGACACCGCCGCCGAGATGCCCGCCGGGCCTCCGCCGGCCACTATCACGTCGCACTCCCCAAGCGGCAGGTCACGCGATGGTTCGCGGAAGAATCCCTTCGCGGGCAGGCCGCCAGTCTCCATCGCGAGGGCCGGGGCCGCCGCCGCAGACATCAGGAATGCGCGCCTGCTGAAAGATACTCCGTCAACTTGCATGATATCCTCCTCTCATACACTGCCTTCACTTTCTGGAAGCGTTCTCTATCTCGCGCTCGACGTTGCCGACAATGCGCTCGAGGTCGGACGTCTTCCCTTCCAGCAGCCGCTGGTAGTCGATCCACCTGAGCGCGTTCTGGACACGTGGCGTCATCCGGCCGCTCTCGCGCAGGATGGCCAGCTTGTCGTAGTTCTCGAAACCGTCCACCATCATCTCCCAGCGGAGCGAAAGGAGCGGCCCGGGATAGATGAGGAAGCACTCTCCAGGTGCCCATCCCGGCTTGCAGCTCGCGTCCACGAGCGGGTCGACGTTCGTCATCCACCGGTGGCTCGTCGACTTGAGGAATCCGTCCAGTCCCTTGGCGGCAGCGAACAGTCCCAGCCAGCGCTGCTCGACGAGCGGACTGGTGAGGAAGCTGTTCGGCCTCTCGGGGATGCAGCAGATGTAGTAGGTGGTGATCAGCCCGCGCTTACGGCGACGCGCAGCCTCCGCGAGGAATTCGCGGGAGACGAAGTCGAAGCGGAGCGACTGGGAGTAGTTGTCGATCTGCACGTCGCCGAAGTCCGCCGGATTCACGTCACCAGCCATCTGGAACTTGAGCGACGGCGCGTACTTCTTCACGAGCGCGGCGGTCAGGGCCACTTCGGGCGGACGCAGTTCGTCCAGGGCGGCGTAGATGTCGCCGATCCACCCCTTCTCACGCGCATGGGCTTCGAGCTGACGGAGATCGCAGTCGACGTGCGCCTCTTTCCCCGTCGCCTCGTCGTGGTACCAGTAGTCGCGGTGCTTCTGGAACTTGACGATGGCGTAGCAGTGGATCTGCGGACCGATCCCGCACCGCTTCGCGAAGGCCACGTATTCGTCCAGCGTCGTGAAGTCGGCGACGAATGATCCGTCGCGCCGCTTGACGTAGCGCACCATGGAACGCGGGGTGTCGATGTTCGTGCGGATGTTCCAAGGATAGTCGGTGATCGTGGCGGTGATGGCCTTCTGCCCGGCCGCCGCCAGCTCGCGGAAGATCGGCTCCATCCGCGCGTAGTGCTCCGGCGAAAACGGCTTCACGCCGTAGTAGCGCGCGATGGTCCAGGGCGTCTGCCAGATGTCGAGGTACATCTTGCGGCGCGGCGGAAGCGTCATCGGCAGCACCTCTATCGCCAGTCCGCGGCGCACTTCCGCGCCGGCGGCGTCCTTCACCGCCAGGCTGGCGCGGTAGAGGCCGGGTGCGACGTCCGACGGCGTCTTCACCGTCACCCACAGGGCGCGGAAGGCGCGGTCGGTGAGCGCGAACGGCTGCGACGGGTCGAGGATGTCGCCAACCTTGTGCTCGGGGACGTCCACCCACACCCACGGGTAGCGGTAGCTGGCCGAGGCGAGCGTCTCGCGCACCCAGCGCACCTGGACCATGCCCGCGCCGAAGACCGCCGCGTCGCGCGCCGTCTCGGGCTCCACGCGGGCGGTGAACCCTTCCGCCCCCGCCGCGCCACGGATCACGAAAGTCGCGTGGACGCGCTCGTTGCGCCATGCCGCAGCCTGCCACGTCGTATTCGTGAACTGCGCGGCGTTACCGGCGTCAATGCGCACGAGCGGCGTAACGGACACGCAGAACCCTCCAGCGCCATGGAGCGCGCAGGCGACGGAAATGATCGATGCAGCCATTGCGAATTTCATGGCGCACATGATAGAACACCCCCGCCCGAGAGTCAAGACGATCCCAGACATTTTCCATGGCACCCCGGGCGCATCTCCTATGAGAACAGATGTCAATAGGCGAAATCGCTTTGGCGATTTCCGCATTTCCCGCCCGGATTGCTTGATGCATGTCTTTCTCCTATT
>CACWSW010000234.1 GCA_902763655.1 uncultured bacterium | reverse complement strand
CGGCATCGCCGACTTCGAAGTGCTTTACCTGGAAGAAGCGTGGTTCGGGGCGCCGATTCCCGCGTCGGGCGAGGACGGGCGCGAAGACTGCGGCATGACGGCCGCGCGCGTGTTCGACGCGCCGATCGCGGGGTTCACGCGCATCGGCACGCTGGACGTCCCCAAGTCTGCGGACCTGCCGGAAACCTCCACCGGCTCCATCGGCTTCGAGTGCCTCGACCGAGGGCTGTTCGACCCCGACCGCTGCTACGACACGCTGGCGGCGGCGGGTGTCAAGTGGGCACGTTGCCAGACGATGTGGAGCCGCTGCGAAAAGCAGAAAGGCATCTACGATTTCACCGTGCTAGACGGCGTGGTGAGGAACCTCACGAAGCGCGGGATCCGTCCGTGGTTCAGCGTCACGTTCGGCAACACGCTCTACATGACGAACTGCTTCACCGGTGCGGCCGTGGGGTGTGTGCCCACCCTCTACGGCGAGGAGTGCCGCGCCGCGTGGTGCGCCTACGTGCGCGCGCTCGCGAGGCGCTACAAGGGGAAGGTCACGCACTGGGAAATCTGGAACGAGCCTAACCTGCCGCAGTTCTGGCAGCCGAGCAAGCCGAACGCCGACGACTATCTCGCGCTCGTCAAGCTGACGGGCGGCGTAATCCGCGAGGAGATTCCCGACGCGAAGATCGGCGGCACCACGGCGTCTCCGGCGCTCAACGCCTGGGAAAAGCGCTTCTTCGAGGCGGGCGGCGCGGAGGCGATCGACTTCTGGTGCGGCCACGCCTACACGCGCGTCCCCGAGCGGTTGCGCAAGCAACAGCGGATCGCCTCCGGCAGTTCGGACGACTACGTTGC
The DNA here is from genome assembly GCA_902763655.1 of uncultured bacterium. Lineage (GTDB taxonomy): Bacteria > Verrucomicrobiota > Kiritimatiellia > RFP12 > UBA1067 > RUG572. The sequence goes on along the minus strand of CACWSW010000234.1, from coordinate 4,409 downwards.
CGTCCTCAAGGACGTGCGCGCCTTCATCGACGCACACGGCGGGAAGCACGTCGAAATCTGGCAGGGCGAGTCTGGCTTCCCCAGCTGGTTCCCCGCCGGTCACTGGCTCTGGTGGCCGAAGAGCGTCTGCAAGGAAGGATGGCAGAGCCAGGCCAACCAGGCGAAGTGGCTCCTGCGGCGTTTCGTCACCGACCGCCGCGCCGGCATCGCGCGCAGCTCCTTCTTCCAGATGGCGGACATCTCCCGCCACTACTCGATGGCGACCACCACGCAGAAGCATCCCGCCGAACATGGCATCGTGAACGGCTGGACGTACAAGCCCAAGATGTCCTGCCACGCCTTCGGTCACTACAACGCGCTGCTCGCGACGGCGCGGCATGACGAGTCCGTCGCCGTGTCCGTCACCCCCGCGTCCGACGCCGGCGCGCCCACGGTGGCGACGACGTTCCGCGCGGCCAACGGCGCGCCGCTCTTCCTCTACTACACGGCGTTCGACTTCTCCGGCGCCTACACCGGCACGTGCTACACGGCGCGGTGCGACGCGAAGCTCACGATGCCTGCGGCCCTCGCGCCGAAGGATCCCGTGCTCGTGGACATGCTGCGCGGGGGCGTGTATGCAGTAGCCACCAGCGGTCGCGCGGGAGCGCGACCCTCCCACTGGGACAACGGGCATCTTGCCCGTTGCAACGATCGAGAGACATTCGCCAACCTTCCGCTCGTGGACTATCCGCTCGTGCTGACGGATCGTTCCGCCGTGAAGATTTGCCGTAAAGAGTGAAAATTGCCATGTTGTCTCGAAACCACGAACATGGTATAATGACGTGGTTTCCAAACCACAAGAAAGCCCGATTCTTGTGGTTTGCAAACCACGTCGTCAAGGAGTGGAAACGATGACAGAAGAGGCAATCCAGACGATATACGACATGTCTGCGGAACGTATCCGCGAGACAGAAACGTCTTTTCACCGTTATCTCTACGATCAGATTGACTGGGATGCGCGCGTGGTTGCGCTTGACGGTCCGCGTGGCGTTGGCAAGACGACGATGTTCCTGCAGCATCTCCAAGAGAATCCCAAGCAATCCGATACGTCGCTTTACGTATCCATTGACAACGTATGGCTAAATGCCCAAGAGATGTATGAGTTGGCGCAGTATCACGTCAGGCATGGCGGGGACAGCATCTTCATTGACGAAATTCACTATCTTACCGACTGGCAGAACTTGATAAAGACCCTTTATGACAATTTCAAGACACTGAAGATCGCCTACACAGGGTCGTCGATTCTGCGCCTGGCATCCGGCAAGGCAGACCTGTCGCGCCGCCAGTTGGAGTATTCGCTGCATGGAATGTCTTTCAGGGAGTTTCTGGAGTTTGAGGGTTGCGTTTTCTTCCAGCCCTGCGGGCTCGTCGATATTCTGAAGAATCACGTGGCACTGGCGGAGGCTGTCGTTTCGAAGATAAAGGTCATTCCCAAGTTCGAGCAGTATCTCGCCCATGGGTATTACCCGTTTTACAGGGAAAACGTTCGCCATTTTCACAGAAAGCTTCTCCAGGTGGTCAACCAGGTGCTTGACGTTGATCTGCCCAAAGTCGCGGAGGTGACGACGGAGACAATCCGCAAAGCCCGTCGAATGTTGACCATACTGGCTGAATCGACACCGCAGACGCCCAACACTTCCGCTCTTTGCCGAGGCCTTGAGATGGACCGCAAGCAGGGGTTGAAAGTCCTTCACGCGCTGCGGCGAGCGGGATTGGTGGGGATGCTGGCGGAAGACGCCGATGCCCTCAAGTACCTGTGCTCGCCGAACAAGCTTTATTGCGACAACACGAATCTGATGCATGCGCTTACTCCGACTGCCGACAAAGGAACGCTTCGAGAGGTGTTTTTCAACAACCAGCTTTCGGTCCGCAACACGACGGCGTTCCCTCCACGCGGGGATAGCCTTGTTGACGGGAAGTATCTGTTCGAGATTGGCGGCGAAAAAAAATCGTTCACGCAAATCAAGGACATCCCTGACAGCTATCTTGCCATTGATGGCATAGAAGTCGGTCGCGGTTGCCGCATTCCGCTTTGGCTTTTCGGTTTCCTCTATTGAAAGTATAGGTATTTATTGAAAGTGTAGGTAATCATGATTCATTTGCCAACTACAAAGAACAAGATGAAACGAATCAAGCATACAGTTCTGGTTTCCGGATTGCTAGCTCTTGCCGCCTGTACGGCAGCGGCGGATGAAGTGTCCGCGGACGGCATGGCGAAGGTGCTTGACGGCTACGTCTCATCGGAACGCATCGCCGGCGTCGTCAGCGTGCTGAGCGACGCCGACTACAACGTCCAGTTCGACTGCGTGGGCTGGGCCGAACGCGGAAAGCGGAAGATGGCGCCCGACACGCTCTTCGCGATCTTCTCGATGACGAAGACCTTCACGGGCGCCGCCCTCATGTGCGCCATCGACGACGGCAAGCTCTCACTTGACGACGAGGTCGCGAAGTACCTGCCCGAGTTCGCCGACGTCAAAATGAAGGACGGCTCCAAGCCGAATCGCCCGCTCACCATCCGCCACCTCACCACGCACACGACGGGATGGCGCGGCGGCACTGGCGTGGTCAACCGCGACATCCCCCTCCGCGACGTGGCCCGGCAGCTCGCCGCACGTCCCCTTTCCTTCCAGCCCGGCGAGACGTTTGCCTACGGCAACGCCTGGATCTGCACGGCGGCGGCCTGCCTGGAAGTCGCGATCGGCAAGCCCTACGAGGTCTACCTCAAGGAACGAGTGCTCGACCCGCTCGGCATGAAGGACACCACCTTCACGCCGAACGCCGAACAGCTCGCGCGCCTCGTCTGCGCCTACACGTCCGATGACAAGCCCCTCCGTCCGGCGGCGGACCGTTGCGTGCAGCAGCTTGTCTTCCCCAAGGCGAAACCCGTCTTTCCCGCCGCGAGCGGCGGACTCTTCTCCACGCCCCGCGACATGATCGCCTTCTCCCAGATGCTCGCCCACCACGGCGAATGGAAAGGCAAGACCATCATCTCGCGCAAGACGTTCGATTCGATCTTCGCCGTGAAGCAGACGCCCGCCGGCATCGTCCAGCCCTACACCTGCGGCAGCTGGCTCTACGGCGACTGGTTCGGACACGAAGGGGCGATGCGCACCGACCAGCGCGCGAACCTGCGCACCGGCCACAGCCGCGTCTTCTTCATCCAGACCGAGAACAAGGCCGGCAGCGCGTTCTTCCAGTTGAAGAAAGACTGGCACGCCGCAGCCGACAAGATCCAGGGCACGCCGCCCACGGTCTTTGGAAACTAATGAAAGGCATGGAATGCACGTGCCAACCATGATCACGCGCAGGGGGTTTGTTGGTGGCAACGCGGCGCTGTTCGGCGCGGCGTTCCTTCCGACGGCGGCGTGCGCCGCAGACGGCGATTGGAAATCCGCGTTCCGTTCGGTCGGTTTCGATCCCGATGCGCCGGACGCGTCGTGGTTTGCCGTCACGAGCGACATCCACGCCGACAAGCAGCATATCAATCTTGCCGCGCACGTCACGGCGTGGAACGCAATGGAGCCCAAGCCGGCGTTCGTGGCCGCGCTCGGCGACATGGGCCAGGTCAACGACTGCTTCGGGCACCGTCCCTCGCCGAAGGTGGCCGCCGAAAACGCCGAACGGCAGTTTGGGGCGATCAACGCGGTTCTTTCGCAGGGGCTTCGGAAAGACATCCCGCGCGTCTATGTGGTCGGCAACCATGATACGTACATCGGCGAGGACGACCGCGCCCTGTGGCGCAAGCACTTCCCCGACCAGCCGCCCTACTGCGCGTTCGACGCCTGCGGTCTCCGTTTCGTGAAATGGGATGGCGGCGTGGACGGCATGATCGACGCGGAGCAGGAGAAGTGGATCAAGGGCGAATGTGCCAAGTGTCCCAAGGACGTGCAGCTTGTGGTGCTCGTGCATCAGCCGTCCGTCGGCTCGTGCGGCATGGAGCGCGACATCGGGCGCGTGGCGAAGGCGGCGCTCGCCGGGCGGCCGGGCGTCACGTGGCTGCTCGGCGGGCATGAGCACCACAACGCCTTTGCGCGCTGGGACTTGCCGGGCGGCGGAACGCTGGCGGTGGCCACGCATACGATGGACCGGCATGGCTGGTGGGCCTACGGGGTGAAGGCCGGACGCATCGTCGCGCGGATCTTCAAGTCCAACGCGTCGGATTCGTTCTCGTGCGAGAAGATGCCGGAGGTCTACGCGAGCAAGGGCGAGATTCCGCTCGCGTGGCAGGGTCGGAACGATGTCGTGTGGCATGCGTTCGTCGGCACGCCCGAGGAGAAGGCGTGCCGCGTCAATCTCGGCAAGACCGGCGACAATTGCGGCTGGCTCTTCTATGTCGGCACAACTCTCTATCGGTTCCCCAAGGGGAAGGT
>CACWSW010000233.1 GCA_902763655.1 uncultured bacterium | reverse complement strand
GCCGCCGTGGTCGGACGTAACCATCACAAGCCAGTCTTCGTCCTTGAACGTAGGGCGGCTCCTGATTGCCGCGAGCGCCGCGGCGATGTACGTGTCGCTCGTGTACAGCGAATGCAGATAGTCCATGGCGAACGGATAGAAACCTGCCGAATGGCCGCCATGGTCAGGCAGATCGATGAAGTACTGGATCGCGTCCGGCGCATCTGGAGAGGCAAGTATCTTGGCGATGTTCTTACCGTTGTTCGCGTCCTTGTCGTGGACGAACTGCACGTTCTGCGCGCGGGGATACTGGTTGCCTTCGCCCCACGAGAAGATGAAAAGCCCCTTAGTGCCCGGCACATTCTCGGTCACGCGCATGAGCCACGTTGGCCAATGGGCGTAGTCGCCGTCCTTTGTCTGGCCATTGTTGAAGACGCGCGACTTGGCTGCATTGACGCCGGTTGATATGGCCGTGTGGTTCGCGGCGCTCGACGGACGCGCGTCTGGCACGTTCTGGCCGAAACGCGACCATGCGCCTGCATATCCTGGTGCCCACGTACCGTCACGCACGCTTTGCACTGCCGGCATGTGTGCCGCATCTACGGCGTCGGCACGTGCGCCGTCCAGCATCACAAGCAAGACCATTGGCCTGCGCACGGACGCTCCGTCAACAGACTCGCGCAATGCGGCCGTGGCGACAAACACCGTCGTGTCCGAACGCGTGCCGCTGTAATACGCGAGATAGTGCCGACCGCCAAATGCGACCGCGTTCACGTTCCCCGCATCGTGTGGGCGCTCCTCGTTGCCGATGGCTACGCCTTCGCCGTCCGGCCAAGAAAGAGGATCGTTCCAGACATCTTCCACCCGTGCGATGCGCCGCTTGATTACGCCACGCCCACGCTCGTAGTAGTAGTTGTAGACAAGCCCCCTATCGGCATCCAGGACAAGGCTCGGCGTCGAGGCCTGCACGTCGCGGATGTTCGTGCGCACGCGCGTCCAGGTGGCTCCGTCGTCAGTGGACATCAGCTGGAACTGCGACGCCGTAGACGCACCGCCGTTTTCTGTGCGGGCAATCGCAAGTATGCGTCCGCCCCCAAGGTACACTGCCGACTGCTCCGTGGGCAACTCCCCTTTCTCAAGTCCGGTCTCAACGGTTTTCTGCTCCCACGTGCGGCCGTTGTCCGCGCTTGTGAGCGTACCCCACGAGCTGGACTTATCTCCCTGGCGATAGTTCGTGGCGAACCAGAGCGACATCAGCTTGCCGCCCGGCAGCTTGAATACATCGGTGATCTGCATTGGAAACGGGTCTAGCGAAGGCTCCGCGACCTTCTCGAACTTGACACCGTCCATCGTGCGGTAGAGGTCGTGGTGCGAACGTGGCCGCCCCATGCACCGTACCCAGAAAAGCGCGGCTCCGTCGAGGTCTGCCCCCTTCCCGATCATCACCTCGCCAACATTGGGATCGGCGGCAAAGCAGACCTCTGGCGACCACGTGCGACCGCCGTCTGTCGAGACGCGCGCGTAGGCGTCGCGCGAACCCTCGCCAATCGTGTGCCCACTTCCGCGGCTGTACGTGCAGACGAGACGGTTGCTGACAGTTTGGATCATAGGCCATGAGTTGTAGCCCTTCACGTCCTGGACGACGAACGCAGGCGCTGGCGCATCAAGCGGCGTTACCGTTACGGAAATGAGTCCCGCAGGTCTTGTGAACGTATCGCCCGGATCATCAGGCTCGCGCTGGATGCGCAAGGAAATGGGCAGTCCCGGCGTCACCTTCCGGTACGATTCCATGACGATGGTGCGCACCTTCCACGGAGCGGAGAGGCGCGCGAGCACAGGCTTGCCAACAGTCGCGTCCATGTCGAGCGTTTGTCCGTCCTTCACCTGCGCGATGTGCGCGCGGTAGACGTCCGTGAACGTGTTCGTGGCGGCAGAATCCTCGTTCACCACCTGCATCTCCACCCGCACCGCGGTGCAATCGCTCGGAAGCGGCGGCGTGAGCGCTGCGATCGACTGTCCTGTCTGTCCGCCAGACAACGACCACACCGGCACGTGCACCGAACCTTTCGCCCATGTCACGAGCGACGGGTTCCCGGTGGCGCGCACGAAATCCGTCGCGACCAGACGAATCGGTGTGCCACCGCAAGCCGCCGCAGTACAAACGACGGCAAGAATCCAAGCAGTTGATTTATTCATGTTGAACCTCTTGCATCTTCTGTGAAAAGCATATCGGGCCATCCCCCGTCAATGCGGCCTTATGCGCTTTACCGCCAGTTCGCGGCGGCCCCATAGCTTCGCCTCCTCGTGGGTGGGGAACCACACGTCGATGTGCCGCCCCCTGATCGCGCCGCCCACATCCTCCACGACGCCAGTGCCGTAGCCTGGGATGTCCAGCCGCGTGCCGAACGGGAACACCTTCGGATCCGCAGCCACCGTTCCCCTCTTCGCCACAGTGCCGCGCGCAGTCCGTCCAACCTTCTTGGGTTTTCCCTTCATCTGGCCGTACGTATAGACGGGACGCCCGAACCCGAACCAGCTTCTCTCCCAGCCACAGCACTGCTGGCAGTTGCAGTACCCGGTCACCAGAATGAGATTCTTGTCTTTAGGACCATCTGGTCTTGCCGGTTTCCCCGAAGAGGAAATGATGCTCCAAAGACAGTAAATCATAAGCACCGCAATGGTGACGAACGCCCATCGCCACAACTGCCTGATGCGAAGTTTCCAGCTCTTCCCCACTGCACCCTAGCCTATTTCGCGGTCTTGCTGAAGGAGCGGAAATACGCGCCCTTCGGGTCGTGTCCCTCCGCAAGCGTCTGAAGGTGCATGTACGACGGGCCGAACGGCGACTTGCCGTCAGTCTTGAGCGGGAATGTCCGCGTGCGGCCGCCGCACGTGAGGGTCGCGGTCCTGGCCGTCCAGTCCCACGCAAGCGACAGCTTCGCCCACGTCCCCTTTCCGCCAAGCGTCTCTGCCGTCACGGGCACGGCCACGGCCGACTCCTCGCCCACGAACTCGTCGCACGGGGTGAACCAGTGGTCGCAGAGCGCCAGCTGGAAGCCTTCGCCGTCGATGCAGCACTCGAGCTCGAGACGCCCAGTCAGTCCTGCCGGGAAGTTCCACACCACGCCCTGACGGTCGGAGACGAGCCGCTCGTCGCGGATGCGGCAGAGCTGCAGCACCTCGCGCCTGGTCTTCGGACCCGTATCCGGCTCGCGGACGAGCAGCGCGCCCGGCACGCGGTTGAACGCGCAGTGCCCGCTCCATCCGCGGAAGTTGCCGGCAAGAGACTTCACGAACAGGTGGTTGGAGATGCCGTCGAGACCGCCCTTGAAGTCCTCGAATCGGTCCGTCTCGTAGAGCCATGATACGTCGAAGAGGCAGATGCGGCACGACGATCCCTGTCCGTAGGGCAGGATGATCTTGCCGTCCGGCATCTCCATCGGCTGCGTCTGGTGGACGCTCTTGTCGATCTCGCGCCACTTCCTGTTGCCGTACTCGCGGAAGTCGGCACGGTTGCGTATCGCGTTGCGCGCCACCTCGCGGAACCCGATCCACGTGCGGCCATCGTCCTCTGAGATCGCGGCGTGCAGCGCGTCGCGGTTGGTGAACACCGTCTCAGACCGTCCCGAGAGCTCGCTCCTGTTCAGCTCCGGATACTCGGAGGGATCGCGCTTCGGCAGCGGCTCGGTGTTGTTCCAGAAGAAGAGGATTCGCCCGTCCTTCAGCTTGAGGAACGTCGGCATCGTGTTGGAGGCGCAGAACATAGGCGCTGGCTTCGGGCCGTCCCACGTCTCGCCGCCGTCCTTCGACGTGTAGAGGTAGTGGTGGCGGAACGTGGCACGCACGGCCATCAGCAGGTCGCCGTTCGAGAGTTCAACGATCGTAGGCTCGCAGCAGCCGTTGTTCCAGCGAAGCGACTTGTCGTGGAACACCAGATGGTCTGCAGAGACGGCGTTCGTGACGACTACGTCGTGCCACGTCTCGCCGTCGTCCGACGAGATCGCGAGCGCGATGCGAGATACGCCGTCAACGTCGCGCGCACCAGCCACGATCCAGCGCCGCGACTTCTCCAGCGGCTGCATCGGACGGAAGAAGGCAAGGCTTCGCGAGGTGGTGTCGGTCCACTTCACGTCCACCTTGCCGGTCGGACCGTCCTTGGAGCGCACGCACCTGAGGAAGCCTCCCTTCTTCGCAGGCGGCACAACAGAGAGGTAGTAGTCCGCCCACGGGCACTTCGCCATCGGCCCCAGGTCGCCATCGGGACGAAGAACGGTCTTCCACGAGAGGCCGCGGTCGCGCGACGAAAGATACACGTTGCGCACCTCGCCGTCCACGAAGTCACGTCCGTAGTAGCGGATCTCTCCGTCCGGCATCACCACCATCTCCTTGTGGGTGTGCGCGGGCTGCTCGGCCACGACGCGCGGCTCATGGATGGACTTGTAGAGGAGCTGGTCAGACGCGTCGAGAGCGGGCCAGACGTCCAGCCCCTTCGGGCGGGCACCGTCGTCCTTCGCCCCGGAAGCGCGAAGCTCCGCCAGCGCCACCTGCACGGCGCAAGGCGTCTCCTTGCCTGTCCAGTCCTGCGACTGCACCCACTCCTCGGCGGCGAACAGGCGCTGCGCGGCCTCCTCGTAGGACACGCCGCCGAGCTCCACCAGGAGGCGGATGCCGCGGTCGATGAGCTTCTTGTTGGAGATGGACACCCAGCTCATCCAGTTGCCCGCCACGCGTCCCATTGCCGCCATCGTGCCCGTGGAGAGGCAGTTGAACGCGAGCTTCACTGCGAGGTGCTTCCATATCTCCAGCGGCGAGTCGGCGATGGGCATGTTCACCCAGATTGCGGTCGCAGTAAACTGCGACCCTCCCGCGGGAGGGACGCAATTTATTGCGTCCGAGGGGATCCCTCCCCCAATGTGGAAATCGATCCTCTCCGGCCATGCCGCCGCCAACCGGCCAGCCGCCTCGACAAAGTCCTTCGGCCTGTCGCCGACCGTGAGGGTGACTGCGGCGGCGCGCTTGTATCCCTTGATGCGTTCTGGAGCGGGCTCGTTGCCGATCATGTAGGTGATGAGGTCGGAGTACTTGATGAGCGGCGGAGAGTCGATGAACCGCTGCGGCATCTTGAGCGAGCGGGCGTCCTCGGCCGTGAACTCCAGGCAGCGCGGATGGCGGCGCATCATCTCGTTCCAGCATTCTACCGTAGGGTGAAGCGGGTTCTTCACGAACGCCCAGCTCTGCGCGAGGTTGCTCTCGCGGGACGAGCGGAGCGGCGGCAGCATGAACGTGGGCGAGCGCTCCGTGTTGTCG
>CACWSW010000232.1 GCA_902763655.1 uncultured bacterium | reverse complement strand
CCAAGATTGCGACCCCACCATTTTGCCTTTGCCGCCGGCGGAATTCTTTGTTATAATCCACATCGTTGGAGCGCGAGCAAGTGGACGTGTCCGCCTGGCTCTGCAACGAGGAATGAACCGCATGACGGAATTGGACAAAAAGCTGGCAAAGGCCGCGCGTGAATGCAGCGCGGACGCCGTTCGCCGCACCTTCGAGGCCGGGCTCCCCATCACGATCATCGTGGGGAACAGGGTCATTCGCCGGTGGCCTGACGGGCGCGAAGAGCTGGTCGAGGAGCTGCCGCCGCGATGACGAACCGCTTCAGGATGGTCGCCGGGCCGAACGGATCCGGTAAGTCCACGCTTGCGGCGTGGCTCACGCGCGACTACGCCGTCAACTTCTACACGATGCTCAACGCCGACGACGTCTTTACCCTCGTCCAGCGGTCGCGTGCGTTCTTTTCGCCTTTCCCCATTGACGGCGCCTCGCTTGCCGCCTATGTCGGCCGCACGGGCTATTCGGACGAGGAGAAGGGACGGTTCCTTTCCGGCGAGATTTCGGTTGACGCGGATTGCGTCCGCTTTGCCACGGCCGAGTCGGTCAATTCGTACACCGTCGCGCTGCTGGTGAACTACCTGCAGGACGAATGCATCAACCGCGGCATCAGCTTCTCGCAGGAGACGGTCTTCTCCCATCCGTCCAAAGTGGCGGCGCTTGCCAAGGCCAAGGCCGCCGGTTTCCACACGTACCTGTATTTCGTCGCCACGGACAGCGCGTCCGTCAACGCCGAGCGCGTCGCCCGGCGGTACGCGCTCGGCGGGCATGACGTGCCGCAGGAGAAGATCGTCGCGCGGTACGCCCGCTCGATCGCCAACGTGTCGGCCGCCCTGCCGTACCTGTCGCGGGCGTTTTTCTTCGACAACTCCGGCGCGGAGATGCGCTACCTCGCGAGCTATTCCGAAGAGGACGGGGTCGATCTTCTGGTGCCGGAATCTGATTTGCCAAAATGGTTTATGGTCGCAACGAGTAAGGAGCAGCAAAAATGAAGAGAATGTTAGCATGTGTTGCGGCGATGGGAATCGCCGGCATGATGGTTTTGTCGGCGGCGGCCGAGGACGCCTACATCCAGACGGACGGCACGCAGGCCGTCAACACGGGCTACCACGTGACGTCCACCACGAAGGTCGTGATGGACTGCGCGCTCATGGACAACACGACGAAGCAGCAGCGGCCGTTCGGCGTGCGCGGTGACGCCACGACCGGATTCTACTTCGAGTTCTACGTGAACGGTTCGCTAGGAATCTCCTTCTGCCTCACGAACAGCCATTGGTATGCGTTCAACACCTCCGCCTACGGCAGCCAGCAGTATCTCGTCACGGTCGGGGAACGTCTGACGCTCAGCCTGGACGCCGGCGCCAAGATGGGCAAGATATTCAAGGACGGCGTGGAGATACGGACACGCACGGATACAAGTTCCGCTGTGACGTTTACCACGCCAAACCCGCTTATGCTGTTCTGGACGAACAACAATAACGCCGACGGCGTCGCGTTCGCCGATCAGCCCGCCAGACTGAAGTTCTACTCCTGCCAGATCTACGAAGGCAGCACCCTGAAGATGGACTTCTGGCCCGTGCGGCGCGGCGGCGTGTACATGGTGAGGCAGCCCGTTCTCGGGCGGCGGCGACATCGAGGACGAAGACGAGGGCGTCGCGGCGATCGCCCCCGGCCTCAACGAGACGGTCGACGCGCCCGCCGTCAGCGGCACGACGGACGTACAGGCGAACAAGGGCTACGGCGGCGGCATCGTGAAGCTCAACCCGTACAGCACCTACACGGGCGCGACCATCCTCTACGGCGGCACGATGGAGGCGGACAACCTCAACGACGGCGGCGTGAGCTCGCTCGGCGCGGGCGGTCCGCTCGTGCTGGGTCCGGGCACGTTCCGCTACACGGGCCCTGACGGCGCGACGTGCGGCCGCGCCATCACGAACGTCACCTCGTTCTCGCAGGGCACGGCCTTCGACGTGCAGCACGACCTGACGCTCACGGGGAAGATCGCGTGGCAGGTGGGCGGCTTCGTGAAGACGGGCCCCGGCACGCTCTACCTGAACAACACGACGGGCGGCACCAACACCTTCTCGCGGTGGGGCGAGCGGAAGTCGTGGGGCGCGCAGTCGCACGCGTTCGCGCCGGCGGCGAACGGCGACCTCTCGGAGGCATACGGCTATTCGACTTGGGACGTGACCGACGGGCGCGTTGTATTCAACGGTGGCGCCTGGGAAATCTACGGTGGACGAAGCGGCGGCGAGAACTGGATCGGCAAGATGACGAAGGATCCCGTCGACAACGCCGGCGAGCAGGAGACAGAGGCCGTGGTGGAGATCAACGCCGGGCGCGTGGACTTCAAGACCTGGCTCGGCATCGGCCCCAAGAACGGCTTCACGACGACCACGCCGAACTTCGTGCCGCATTCGGGCCTGATCGTCAACGGCGGCACGGTGATCGTGGAGGACACGATCTGCCTCGGCCGCAACACGGCCGACTGGCCGCAGAAGGACGCGGGCGGCAACTTCATCCCGCAGCGCACGCATCCGTTCCTGGAGGTCCATGGCGGCTCGCTCGAATGCTGGAACAACTTCCGCCTCTGCGACGATCCGGGCGCGGACTCGACGGTGTTCATCGACGGCGGCAAATTTACCGTGTACGGCACGGCGCGCAAGACGAATCCGGCGAGCACGACCGGCGCGATCCTCGTCTTCGGCAACTGCAACACGGGCGACACGTCCGCCTCGCGCACGGGTGTGGTCACGGTCTGCACGAACGGCATTCTCAACATTACCCAGTTCTACATCTCGGGCAATGACAAGAAGAACATCACCGCCACGCTGAACGTCCTCGACGGCGGACGGTTCCAGAACAACCAGCTGCGGAAGGGGACGACGAACGCGAGCTGCGAGATGTACCTGTTCTTCGACGGCGGCATCATCGAGAACCGCTGGGGGGGATACACGGACTTCATCAAGGGCGACGTGACGCTGGCCGAGATCGGCACGCGCGGCGTGACGTTCCGCTCGCTCAACGGCTGCAAGGTCGGTTCCGCCGAGGTGATCAGCGCCTCGTTCCAGGCGCGGAACTCGCATCCCGACGAGGAGCCGCAGGGCGTGACGATCACGACGGAGAATCTCACGAAGAATTCGAGCTTCCGCTTCACGGCGCCGCAGGCGTGGGCCGGCCCCACGCGCATCCTCGCGGGCGGCGTCTGCGAGTTCGCGGGCACGGGCGCGTTCCCGCCGGCGAGCGCGGTGACGTTGGCGGCGAAGGGGCGTATGACGCTTCTGGCCGCCAGCCAGACCTTCCCCTCGCTTGCGCTCGGCCTGGAGAACACGGCGAGCGGCGCGGCCGTCATCGGCCTCGCGAAGGGGCTGTCCGTCACGGCGGGCGCGTTCAGCGTGGTGCCCGGCACGACGCTCGCGTTCGACCTCTACGAAACGGTCAACCTGAACGACGGCACCGCCAATGACGTGCTGGTGGCGAGCGGCACCTCGCTGACGACGGCAGGCACGTACACGCTCCTGACCGTGCCGGCGGCGAACGCGGCCGACCTGCAGTTCCTGGCCGACAGCGCGGAGGTGCGCAACGCGGCGAGCGGCACGGCCTACGTCTTTGACGTCGAGACGAGCGGCGACACGGCCTCCCTGCGCGTGACGGTGGGGGCGGGTCCGGCCGCGGTGGCGACGACCGCGAAGACGTGGTCGAACGCGGAGGGCGGCACGTGGAGCGAGGGCGCTAACTGGTCCGACGGCTCCGAGGCGAACGCGGCGGGCGCGGTGGCGACGTTCTCGACCGAGGCGGCGGCGAACGGCACGGCCGTGACGGTGGACGCGCCGAAGACGGTGGGCGGCCTCGCGTTCTCCACGGCGAACGCCTACGCGCTTTCGGGCAGCGCGCTCACGCTCGCGAACGGGGCGAACCCGGCGACGGTGAACGTGACGGCGGGCGGGCCGACGATCGCGAACGCGCTTGCGCTGCAGGGCGGGGCGAGCGTCCGCACGTCCGGCGGCACGACGCTCGGCGTCTCCGGCGCGGTGACGGGCACGGGCGCGTTCACATCCAATGCGGGCGGCGCGGGGTCGGGCCAGGTGACGCTCGGCGACGCGCTCTCCGGCTTCGGCGGCACGTTCACGACGGGCGGCGGCGTGACGCACCTCTCGTCGCTTGCGTTCGCGGCCACGCGCCCGAACGCGCTCACGCTCGGCTACGGCACCTTGCACTACACGGGCACGGGCGAGACGCTCGCGGGCGCGCACCTGAACCCGGGCGCGTCCAAGGCATCGATCCTCGAGGTGGACAACGACCTCACGCTGCGGAGCATGAGCGTGGGGACGGGAGGCCTCATCAAGAAGGGCGCGGGCGACCTCGTGTTCAAGGGCAACGGCTTGTTCGAGCTCGGCAACGTCCAGGTGGACTACAGCGCCGACAAGGCGCAGGGCATTACGCCGACGGGCGAATCGCCGAACAACGCGGTGACGGGCACGCTGCTCGCGGACGGACGGCTCGTGATCGGCACGAAGGGCGACGACTCGGACGCGCCGTACGTGACGACGGCGCACCACATCACGCTGGGCGGGCGCACGACGGACTGGAACAGCTGGGCGAACGGCGTCTGCGAGAAGGCCGGCGAGCTCGTCGTCAACAACGGCTTCGTCGACATGCGGACCTCTCTCTGGATGGGCTACTACTGCGGCGTGACCGGCTCGACCGATCCCGCGAACCCGCCGCACGGCAAGCTGACGGTCAATGGCGGCGTTTTCAGCGCGACGGCCATCGAGATGCTGCGCGACTGGCAGGGCTACCAGACGATCCAGGCGGAGATCGAGCAGAACGGCGGCGTGATCCGCGCGACCGGGTCCGGCAACAGCGTGGTGGTTGGCACGCAGATCGCCACGAACGGCGCGACGGCGAAGGTGACGATCAACGACGGCCTGTTCGACGTCGCCTACGACGTCCTGATGGGCAACGCGGCGAACACCGGCCCCGGCACGTTCATCGTCAACGGCGGCGAGGTGCGCTGCGGACACTACTTCCGCGTCGGCAACAACGCGACGGCGGGACGGCAGGAGCTGCACCTGAACGGCGGCGTGCTGACGTGCATGCACCTCGACCACGTGGGCGCGGCGAACGCGACGGACCGCGGCTCGGCGGCGGTGTACTTCAACGGCGGCGCCCTGAAGCTCGGCCACAACCGCACGCAAGGCTGGGGCAGCACGATCGGCAGCGAGACGGATGGCAAGAACCGTTTCGAGATCTACGTGGGCGAACGCGGCGCGATCTTCGATTTCACGGAGTGGGAGAAGTGCGGGGAGGACAACGCGGGCTTGAATATCCGCAACAGAATCGACCACGACCCCGCCTGCGCCGGGACGGACGGCGGCCTCATATTCCGCGGACGCGGCGTGGTCTCGTTCCGCGCGGAGGCGAACGGCAGCACGTTCAACGGGCCGATCCGCCTGGAGGACCGCTTCTCGCTCAGCATCGACAATGCCTGGACGGGCTACCTCACGACGCCCATCATCTGCGGGCAGGGCACGTCGCTTCGCATCTCCGCCACCACCAACTTCATCAACACCCTGACGCTCGGCGAGGCGGGCGGCACGAAACCGGTCGTCCTCGACTTCTGCTCCGACCGCGCGGACGTCGGGCTCTTCGCGCACACGAAGATGGAGGTCCTCTCGCCCGTCACCGTGGCGTTCCACCGCGGGGGTGGCTCGTACAACGCCCACGGCATTCAGGACGGCACGTACAACGTTGTCTACTACAAGCCGGCCGACGAGGCGAACGTGCCGCTCGACCTGTTCGTGGCGAACCCGAACTTCCCCGAGAAGTCGTTCACCTACGTGAAGGAGGACGTGACGAGCGGACTGCACGCGGGCCTGAGGACGGTGAAGGTGACGATCGCGTCCTCAACGGCGAACGCGACGGCGTGGACGAGCGTGACGGCGGGCGGCGATTGGCACGATGCCGCCAACTGGAACGGCAGCATCCCTCCTGACGGCACGAATTCGCTGGCGCTCTTCAACCCGGCGACGGCGGCGAACGTGCCGGTGAACGTGGACGGCGCGCTCACCGTGGGCACGGCCACGCTGAGGGGCGCGGATGCGGCGGCGGGCTACACGGTCGCGGGCGGCGCGGTCAACCTGAACCACCGCGATACCAAGTCGGCGCCCGGATTCGCGGTGGAGAGCGGCACGCACGTGATTGCGGCCGACCTGACGACGGACGACTACTACAGGCGCTCGAACGAGACGGACGCCAACGGCGGCCACGCGGGCGGGATCGGCGTCTACACCGCATCCGGCGCGACGGCGCGCGTGACGGGGACGCTCACGATGGACCCGAACCGTCCGCTCCGCGTGAACACGCCGAAGGTCGGCGGCGGCAAGACGGCGTTCGAGGGAACGATCGCGCAGGGAAGCGGCGTGTGGGTGAATTCCGGCACGATGGAGTTGGCAGACATGTCGAAGCTGAACGGCAAGACGCTCACGGTCGGCCCCGGCACGTTCCACTACACGGGCCCCGAGGCAATCTCCTCCGCAAAGGTCGTCACGCGCACGGACAACGGCTCGCAGACGGCGATCATCCGCCTCGACAACGACCTGCTGCTGACGGATCGGTTCGACTCGCAGATGGGCGGCCTGATGAAGACGGGCCCCGGCATGCTCACGCTTTCGCCGAACACCGTGGCGACGGCGACGAACCATCTCGGCTGGAACGGCTTCAACACGAGCTGGAACAACGCGGGTACGCTCTGCATCGACGAGGGCGAGATCGTCGTCGCCGGCGGCCCGAACGCGCTCTTCCACGTGGGCAGCAACGGCGCCGCGCTCGACTGTTTCGTCGGCGCAAACGACCGCGGCTGGGGGTACGCGACGAACTACGCCGCGCTCACGATCCGCTCCGGCACCGTGAAGGGCGGTTGGATCTACCTCGGGCATACTTTCAACCGCGGGAAGGACGCGGGCGGGCACCTGATTCCCACGTACTCCGTCTACAACCAGTACGGCGGAACAGCGACTTTCAACTCGTTCTGCTTCTGCTACGACCTCTCGGACTTCGACACGGCGGTGCAGGCGACGGCGAACCTCTATGACGGGACGCTGAACAATCTGGGCCCGATGCGCTTCGGGCAGTCGTACAACAAGACGGGCGTCAACCCGCCGCACGCCACGTTCAACATGTACGGCGGCACATACAACCACACGGACACCGCTGCCACGAAGGGCTCGCGCATGGGCTATCTCGGCAGCAAGGCGGATGGTGAGAAAACCCTCAACCGCGCGTGCGACGCGACGCTCAACATGTTTGGCGGCAACTACAAC
>CACWSW010000231.1 GCA_902763655.1 uncultured bacterium | reverse complement strand
TCTGGGACAAGACACGCGGCGAGTACCACCTCTACTTCCGTGGGTTCCACAAGGTGACCGCCGACCGCAACGGCGACAACGACGTACGCGACGTCCGGCACAGCGTGTCGAAGGATTTCAAGACGTGGTCGGAGCCGCAGTTCCTCGACTTCGGCGAAGTGGCGGAGGACTACGCGCTCTACACGAACGTGATCCAACCCTACTTCCGCGAGCCGTCGCTTTTCGTGGGTTTCCCCTCGCGCTACGTGGAGCGCAAGGCGTGGACGCCGAACTACGACCGCCTGCCCTCGCCCGAGAAGCGCAAGTGGCGCATGGACAAGGCGCACGGCGGTCATCCGCGCTACGGCCTCACGGTCACGGACTGCATCTTCATCTTCACGCGCGACGGCCAGCGCTTCTACCGCGAGGACGAGGCGTTCATGCGACCTGGCCCGGAAAATCCCGGCAACTGGGTGTACGGCGACGGCTACCCCGCCTACCAGCTCATCAAGACACCCGCGCCGTTCGGCGGCGACGACGAAGTCTCCATCTTCACCTACGACCAGCACTGGAGCGGACTCGCCGAGAACCTCATCCGCTGGCGCCTGCGCCAGGACGGCTTCATCTCGCGTCGCGGCACGTACGCGGGACAGAAGGTGGTCACGAAGCCGCTTGTCTTCGCAGGTTCGGAGATGCTCGTCAACTTCTCCACATCCGCGCGCGGGCGGATGTTCGTGACGCTGCGCGACGAATCCGGCCGTTCGCTCAAGAGCATCGAACTCTTCGGCGACAAGGTGGACCGCGTGGTCGACTTCGCGGAAGGCGGCAAGGTGGCGGATTTCGCAGGCAAACCCGTCGTGATCGAATTCGAGCTTTTCGACGCCGACCTCTATTCCTTCCGGTTCATTGGCAAAAACAGATAACAGGGCATTTTTACCCATAAGGTAATATACTTTTGGTATAATTTTCGTTACGCAAAACAGGCAAGCCCGCCGCTCACGCTGTGCGCGGGAAGGCAAATGAGGAGAACTATGATGATTGCTTTCGCTACTGGGAGATTAGGAGACTAGGAGTTTCGGAGGAGATTATAAAAATCCTCCAAGTCTCCTAAACTCCAGAACTCCCAGTAGCGAAAGCAAATAAGAGAAGTCACAAGGAAGTTTTAGGCAAGGGAAGATAGCTGGTATGAAAGTCGTGGTGATAGGTTTGGG
Organism: uncultured bacterium; assembly: GCA_902763655.1. Taxonomy (GTDB): domain Bacteria; phylum Verrucomicrobiota; class Kiritimatiellia; order RFP12; family UBA1067; genus RUG572. Next base: position 4,105 of record CACWSW010000231.1, on the reverse strand, counting down.
GTCGATGGGGCGGAGGAGGATCCGCCTCATGCAGGCCATGCCGGACGGGTTCGAGATCGTCGGCGTGAACCGCTCGGCCGAGCGGCGCACACAGGTCGAGAAGGAACTTGGCATCCGCACGTTCGCCACGCTGGCGGAGGCGATCGACGCGGCGAAGCCGCAGGCGGCGTTCGTCTGCACAGCGCCGGCGGGGCACGGCCCGACCGTGCTGGAGTGCATCGACGCGGGCCTCGACGTGTTCATGGAGATCAACCTCGTCGGGCCGTGGTACGCCGAAGCGACGGCGAAGGCAAAGGCGAGGGGCGTGAAGCTCTTCATTTCGTCGACCCCCGTCTACCGACGCGAAATGCGCTACGTCGCCGACGCGGTGCGCGGCGAGCCTGTGAACTACCTCTACCACTGCGGACAGTACCTGCCGGACTGGCATCCATGGGAGGACTACCACAACTTCTTCGCGGCGAAGAAGGAGACGAACGGGTGCCGCGAGATCCTGTGCGTGGAGCTGCCGTGGATCGAGAAGGCGTTCGGGAAGATCGAGTCCGTGCAGGTGATGAGCGGACGGCTGACGTCGCTCGACATCGACTTCCCGGACCACTATATGATGTCGATCCGGCACACGGGCGGCAGCAAGGGCCTGTACTGCCAGGACATCGTCTCGCGGAAAGGTCTGCGCCGTCTGGAGGTGTTTTCCGAGAAGCACCACATCTTCTGGGAGGGGACGCCCGATTCGCTTTCCGCCTACGACGTGGAGGCGAAGGAACTCAAGCCCGTCCGGCTCTACGACGACGTCGTGCAGGATGGCCGCTACAACGCGAACATCATCGAGAACGCGTATGCCGACGAGATTCGGGCGTTCTTCGACTACGTGCAGAAGGACGTCGTACCGCCCTACACGTTCGACGAGGACGCGCATACCCTCGCCGTGGTGGACGAGATTGAAAAAGGAGGCGAACTTTGATGATTGCTTTCGCTACTGGGAGCTTGGGAGGCTCGGAGTTAGGGAGGATATCTAATAAATCTCAGTTCCTCCAAATCTCCAAAACTCCCAGCAGCGAAAGCAAGTAAGAGAATCCGTAATGAAAGTGTAAGCAAGTCAATATGGATATTTGTATCATAGGTTTGGGATCGATCGGGCAGCGGCATCTGCGGAACATCCACGCCGTCGCCGCGAAGCGCGGCGTCGACGTGGCGACGGACGTCGTGGAACCGCGCGAACTCGACTATCTCGACGCGGCCACCCGGGGGCTTGTCAGGAACCGCTTCGCCGCGCCGGACGGCATCGGCCATTACGACATGATCTTCGTCACCAATCCGTCGCAGCTGCACGCGCAGACGCTGGCGGCGGTTCGGGACAAGGCGGACTTCTTCTTCGTCGAGAAGCCGGTCTTCACGCAGGCGTTGGACGCCGACGCGCTCGCGCCGTACGCCGACGAGCGGAAGTTCTACGTGGCTTGTCCCATCCGCCACACGCGTGTCTACGGTTTTCTCTCCGAGTTCGTGCCGCGGAACAAGGTGTACTGCGCGCGCGCCATCTGCTCGTCGTACCTGCCCGAGTGGCGTCCGGGGACGGACTACCGCCGCACGTACGCCGCGCAGGAAGGTTCGGGCGGGGTCAAGCTCGACCTCATCCACGAGTTCGACTACCTGTTCACCCTGTTCGGGCTGCCGGAGACCGCGCATCTTCTCGAGGGCAAGTTCTCCGCGCTGGAGCTGAAGAGCGTGGACGGCGTATCGTTCGTGGGACGGTATTTCGACAAGACGCTCGAGCTGCACCTCGACTACTACGGGCGCGTGCCGCGCCGCGAGATCGAGCTCTACACGGAAGACGACGTCGTCGTGTGCGACTTCATCAAGGCCGAGATCAGGTTCCTCAAGAGCGGCGAGCGGATCGACCTTGCGGAGGAACGCAACGAATACTGCCTTCGGGAGATCGCGTACTTTTTCGACTTCGCGCTGGATGGCGCGGCGAACATCAATTCCATTCCATACGCCAATTCAATCATTGGATTCGTACAAGATTAACCACTCGCGTTTCACACGGAAAAGCAAATGAGGACAATTATGATGATTGCTTTCGCTACTGGGAGATTGGGAGGCTCGGAGTTAGGGAGGATATCTAATAAATCTCAGTTCCTCCAAATCTCCAAATCTCCAAAACTCCCAGCAGCGAAAGCAAATACGAGAAGGCAAAATGAAGTTATAGGCAATGTGACATGAAAACAATTTCACAGACAAACCGGCTTCGCTACGCGTCAGGCGGCGAGTTGCACCGCGACTTCCACGCATCGATCCTCGATGGCGCGAACTACGTGCGCGACAACTACGGGGAGGAGGCGCTGCGCGAAGTGCTCTTCGAGACCGGCACGAAGGTCTACAAGACGATGCATGAGAAGCTCGTGGCCGGGGACAAATCCGAACTGCTCGCCTGGTGGCGCTACTACATGGACCGCGAGGGCGCGGACTATTCGCTCGAGGAGACGGCTGACGGCGCGGTCCTGACGGTGCGGGAATGTCCTGCCCTCAAGCACCTTGAAAACCGGAAGATCGGCGGCGGCAAGGGACTCTGCGCCGCGACGCGCATCCTGAACGAGGCGCTTTGCTCCGGCTCGCCCTACGAGATCGTCCTGGAGGAGACCGGCGACCGCTCCTGCGTCCAAATCCTCCGTCGAAAGCGCTGACCCTTCAACAAACTATTCACTATTCGCTATAACCTATTCGTTATTATGATTCCGAGTGACCATTTCGTCAAGTTCTACAACGAGATCTTCAAGTATCTCGAACGGCGCGGCGGGGACGCGCTTGACCGCTACTACGCCCGCGTCGCCGAGCGCCAGGCCTATTTCACGCTCGACGCGTTCAAGCGCGATGGGCTGAAGGGCATGTACGACTACTGGGAGCGCATCCGCATCGAAGAGAACTGCGACATGACGCACGAGTACAACGACACGTTCTACCACTGCCACATGAACACGTGTCCGTCGCTCTCGAAGGTGCTCGACAACGACGCGGAGCCGTGCGGACGCTACTGCGACCACTGTCCCGGATGGGTGGGGCGCGTCATCGCGATGGCGGACCACTTCATGGTGTACGACATTGTCGGGCGCGAGACGCCGCAGTGCGCGTTCTGGGTGTTTCGCGACAAGTCGCTTGCCGAGGCCAAGTACCGGGAACTCGTCGCGTTGCGCGGCGAAGATTTGGTGCGGAAGAATTGGCAGTAGTCGGTTGATTTCACACAGAGGCACAGAGGCACAGAGTTTTTGAGAAGTCAGAGATGGTTAGAAGTTTCATAGTTGCGCTGTTGGCTGCTGCGATGGCGCTTGTGGCGGGGGCGGAGCCGCTGGCCGCCGAGCAGAACGGCGACCAGAAGGTGCGGTATGTCGTCACCGTCGATGGCACGAACTGCTGGTCGCGGCAGGTTGGCGCAACTGAAAACCGCCGCCGCGAGGCGGTGCCCGTCATGCCGCCTGCGGGGGCGACGCTGTCGCCCATCGGCGACCAGCATCTCGTGCTGAAAGATGCCTCGGGCAAGGCGGTCTGCTACTACCATCTCGTGACCGACCGCTGGGTGATGGCCGACAAGATGGCGTTCAAGAAGGGATTCGGCCCCGTGGCGTGGAGCGTCCTGACGTTGTACTTCCTCCTGATGGCTGGCATGGCCTGGTACTTCATGCGCAAGAAGAAGACGGCCGCCGACTACTTCACGGGCGGGGGCAAGATCCCGTGGTACGTCGCGGGCATGAGCATTTTCGCGACGATGCTGTCGTCCATCTCCTTCCTCGCCCTCCCGGCGCAATGCTACGTCTCCGACTGGCGTTATTACCCGCTGACGCTGGGCATCTTCGCCCTGGCGCCGGTCGTGATCTATTTCTATCTCCCCTTCTTCCGCCGCTTGAGGGTGGCGAGCGCGTACGAATACCTGGAGCGTCGGTTCAACGCGGCCGTCCGTCTGTTCGCGTCGGGGGCCTACGTGGTGTTCATGGTCTCCCGCGTCGCCATCGTCACGCTCCTTCCCGCGCTCGCGCTCAACGCGATGACGGGCGTCTCGATCGACGGCTGCATCCTCGTCTGCGGCGCCGCGACGATCGTCTACTGCGCGTTCGGCGGC
>CACWSW010000230.1 GCA_902763655.1 uncultured bacterium | reverse complement strand
CCTTTCCCGCCATTCGCGCGGCGTAAGGCCCGTGGCGAGCTTGAAGTGGTTCGCGAAATGCTGCGGCGTGGCAAAGCCGACCTCCGCCGCCACGGCCGCTACGGTCTTGCCGTCCGCAGTCAGCAATTCCTTCGCGCGGGCGATGCGGCAGGAGACGAGAAAGGCATGCGGGGGCATTCCGGTGTGCCGCTTGAACGCGGCGAGCAGCTTCGACGTGGAGCAGCCCACGCGCGTCGCAAGCTCCTCCAGCGTCCAGTCGTGCGACAGATCCGCCTTCATCGCCGCGATGACCTCGGCGATGCGTTCCGCAGAACGCAGGGGCGTGGTCATGCGCGCCGCCTCGACGAGCGCAAGCAAAAGTTCAGTCACGGCCGCGCGGATGCGCACCTTCCTCTCGACCGGCGGGCACTGCCGGTCGTCGTACAGAGCGAAGAGCCGTTTGAAGAGCGCGCGTATCTCCTTCGTGCCGGCGAAGAGCCGCTGCGGCAGGTGCGTGAGTTCCTGCACGAGCCAAGCCGTCTCTTTCGCGGAAAGGCCCAGGATGCGCTCGCCGCGCGCCGGGATGCGGAAGAGGATCCAGCTTGCTCATGCCCTTCGGATAGGCGCGGAGACGGTGGGGCTCGTCGGGACGCGAGACGAACACGGTTCCCGGCCGAAACGGATAGCGCTCGCCGCCAAGTTCAAACTCGAGGTCGCCGCGCAGGCAGAGCGAGATCTCCAGGCACTCCTCGTGCACGTGGATCGGCGCAACGCGCCACTGGCGCCGATAGGCGTCGAACCCCAGCACTGGCACGCACGACACGCCGTCGGCGGCAAGCGACAGAACTCGCCGCTCCGGCGTGTCGATGTAGTCGAACGACAGCTCTAGAGGCCTGCGTCTCTTCATTCCTCCATGCCGAAGTTGTCGGCGGAGTAGCCGTCAACCGTCTGGTCTGGAGCCTGGTTGGCAGGAGCCTGGGCATACTTCTCGGGATCATCCGCCACCGGGAACGCCTCTTCCGGCTCGCCGTCGTCGTCCTCGTCCTCGTCCGCCGGAATGGGCGTCGTGCCGAAGAGGGCGTCGAGCTTGGCCTTGGCCTCCGCGCGGAGCTTGTCCATCTCCTCGTCGGAGATAGGCTCGCAGAGAGGCACCAGCTTGAGGTAGCGGTGGAGCGGGAAGCCCGTGCCGCCGGGGATGAGGTGGCCGAGGATGACGTTCTCCTTGAAGCCGCGCAGCTCGTCCACGCGGCCCATCGTCGCGGCCTCGGTGAGGACGCGCGTCGTGTCCTGGAAGGACGCGGCGGAGATGAAGGAGTCGGTCTCGAGGGCTGCCTTCGTGATGCCGAGGAGCGCGGGCTGGGCCTCCGCCGGGCGGCGGCCTTCTGCCATCATCTGCTCGTTCACGCGAAGGAACGTCTGGCGCGTGACCTGCTCGCCCCAGAGGAAGTCCGTGTCGCCCGGGTTCGTGATGCGCACCTTGCGGAGCATCTGGCGGACGATGATCTCGATGTGCTTGTCGTTGATCTCCACGCCCTGCAGACGGTAGACCTGCTGCACTTCGTTGACGAGGTACTTCTCGAGCTCCTGCGGACCGGAGACCTCGAGGATCTCCTGCGGGATTATCGGGCCTTCGGTGAGCTGCTGGCCCTTCTTCACGCGGTCGCCCTTGAACACGACGATCTGCTTGCCCATCGGGATGAGGTGCTCCTCCACCTGGCCCGTGATCTCGTCCCTGACGAGCAGCGTGCGCTTGCCGCGCGCGTTCTCGCCGAAGTCGACCACGCCTTCGATCTTGGAGATCTCGGCGGCGTCCTTTGGCTGGCGCGCCTCGAAGAGCTCGGCCACGCGCGGCAGGCCGCCAGTGATGTCGCGGGTCTTCGCCTCCTCGCGCGGCGTCTTCGCGAGCAGCATGCCCGGCGACGCCTTCTGGCCGTCGCGCACCATGACGATGGCGCCGGTCGGGATGTCGTGGCTGTCCAGGAGCGCGTCCGGCTGGCCGTCCTTGCCCTTGCCGCGGATTTCGATGCGCGGGTGGAGGTTGGACTCGCGCGTGTCGAGCACCACCAGCGTCTTGGCGCCGGTCGCGCGGTCGGTCTCGGACTTGACGGAGACGTCCTCCTCGAACTCGACGAACTTGATCTTGCCGTGCTCCTCGGAAAGGACAGGCACGGAGTGCGGATCCCAGAAGGCGACCTTCTGTCCCTTCTTGACGGACGCGCCGTCCTCGATGAGCAGGACCGCGCCCATCTGTAGGGCGTAGGTGTCGAGGCGCGTGCCGCCCTTCGACTCCGCCTTCGACCAGATCTCGAGCGTGCCGTTCTTGTTGAGGACGACCTCGCGGCCCTCGTCGTTGCGCACCTTGCGGACGTCGACGAACTTGACCACGCCGTCGTTCTTCAGGATGATCTCAGGCACCTTCGCGGTCATGGAGGCCGTGCCGCCGATGTGGAACGTACGCATCGTCAGCTGCGTGCCGGGCTCGCCGATGGACTGCGCGGCGATGATGCCCACCGCAGTGCCGATCTCCACCTGCTTGCCCGTCGAAAGGTCGCGGCCGTAGCACTTCGCGCACATGCCGTACTCGCTGTCGCAGGTGAGGCCGGAACGGATCCAGACCTTCTCGACGCCGGCCTTCTCGATGCGCTCGCACGCGGCCTCGTCGATCTCTGCGTTGGCCGCGACGAGGATGTTGTCAGGGTTCTTCGGGTCGCGGATGTCGTAGAGCGACGTGCGGCCGAGGACGCGGGACGAGAGCGTGGCCTTGACCTCGTCGCCTTCGACGATGGCCTCCACCTCGATGCCGTTGACGGTGTTGCAGTCCTCCTGCGAGATGATGACGTCCTGCGAGACGTCCACGAGCTTGCGCGTGAGGTAGCCGGCGTCGGCCGTCTTGAGGGCCGTGTCGGCCAGACCCTTGCGGGCGCCGTGGGAGGAGATGAAGTACTCGAGCACCGAGAGGCCCTCGCGGAACGACGCGGTGATCGGGCGCTCGATGATGTTGCCCGACGGGTCGGCCATGAGGCCGCGCATGCCGGCGAGCTGGCGGATCTGCAGCTTGGAGCCGCGGGCCTTGGAGTCGACCATCATGTAGATCGGGTTCAGCTCCGTCGGCTCGGGGTTCTCCGCCGAGATGTTGCGATCGATCGTCTTGTACAGCTCGTCGCCCACCTTCTCGGTGGCGGCGGACCAGACGTCGACGATCTTGTTGTGGCGCTCGCCCGCGGTGATGATGCCCTGCTGGAACTGGCCCTCGATCTTGGCGACCTCGGCGCGGGACTTCGCGATCACGTCGTCCTTCATCGCCGGGCGGATCATGTCCTTCAGGCCCATCGACGCGCCGGAGACGGTCACGTAGTTGTACCCGAGGTTCTTCAGGTCGTCGATCAGCTTCACGGTGGCGTCATGCCCCGCGACGCGCTGGCAGTCGAGGATCAGGTTGCCGACGGTGGACTTCGTCACCTTGTCGTTGATGAAGCCCATGCCCTCCGGGAACACGCCGTTGAAGATCACGCGGCCGGCAGTGGTCTCGATCGTGCGCTTCGAGGGGTCGCCGTGCGGACGGGGCGGCAGAGGCCGTCCCTCGGCGTCGACGAGCTTGTCGGAACCGTAGTCGGGGTTGCGGAAGCGGATGCGCGTGTGGTAGTCGATCACCTTCTCGGCGATGCCGAACTCGACCTCGCCGATGTCGTTGAAGAGCGGCAGGTGCTCGCCCGCGAAGGACGTCTTGCCGGCCACCCTGCCGGCCAGCTTGTCCTGCTGCCCGGCCGTCGTGAGGAAGTAGAGGCCGAGGCAGACGTCCTGCGTCGGCGTCATCACGGACTTGCCGGACGCCGGCGAGAAGATCGACGTGCACGGCCATCTGGTCGCCGTCGAAGTCGGCGTTGAACGGGGTGCACACCATCGGGTGCAGGCGGATGGCCTTGCCTTCCACGAGCACCGGCTCGAACGCCTGGATCGAGAGGCGGTGGAGCGTCGGGGCGCGGTTGAGGAACACGGTCTTGTCCTTAGTGACCTCCTCGAGGACGTCCCACACCTGCTCGTCGTGGCGCTCGATCATCTTGCGCGCGGTGCGGACGGTGTGGCAGATGCCCTTGTCCTTGAGCGAGCGGATGATGAACGGCTCGAAGAGGCGCAGCGCCATCTCCTTCGGAAGGCCGCACTGCGGAAGCTTGAGCTCGGGGCCGACGACGATCACGGAACGGCCCGAGTAGTCCACGCGCTTGCCGAGCAGGTTCTGGCGGAAGCGGCCCGTCTTGCCCTTGAGGATCTCGGAGAGGGACTTGAGCGGACGGTTGCCGGGGCCGGTCACGGCGCGGCCGTGGCGGCCGTTGTCGAACACCGCGTCGACGGCCTCCTGCAGCATGCGCTTCTCGTTGCGGATGATGACGTCCGGCGTCTTGAGCGCGAGAAGGTTCTTGAGGCGGTTGTTGCGGTTGATCACGCGGCGGTAGAGGTCGTTCAGGTCGCTCGTCGCAAAGCGGCCGCCCTCCAGCGGAACGAGCGGACGGAGTTCCGGCGGGATCACCGGCAGCACGTCCAGGATCATCCACTCCGGCTTGCCGCCCGACGTGCGGAAGCCCTCGACCACCTTCATGCGCTTGGCGATCTTCTTGCGGTTCTGCTTGGAGCGGGTGGTCTGCATCTGCTCCTCGAGGTCGCGCATGAGCCTGTCGAGGTCGACCTTGCGGAGCATCTTGCGGATCGCCTCCGCGCCCATCTCGGCCTTGAAGCCGTCGTCGTACTTGCTGCGCGCGTCGGCGTACTCGTCGTCAGAGAGGATCTGGCCGTTCTCGAGGGGCGTGCCGCCCTTCTCGATCACGAGCCAGTCCTGGTAGTAGAGGACCCTCTCGAGCTGGTTGGACGTCATGTCGAGGATGAGGCCGATGCGGCTGGGGTTGCACTTGAAGAACCAGATGTGGCTCACCGGCACCGCCAGCTCGATGTGGCCCATGCGCTGGCGGCGCACCGAGGCGAGCGTCACCTCGACGCCGCAGCGGTCGCAGACCATGCCCTTGTTCTTGATGCGCTTGTACTTGCCGCACGAGCACTCCCAGTCGTGCGTCGGGCCGAAGATCTTCTCGCAGAAGAGTCCCTCGCGCTCGGGCTTGTACGTGCGGTAGTTGATTGTCTCGGGGTTCCTGACCTCGCCCTTGGACCATGCGCGGATGGTCTCGGGCGATGCCAGCGACACCTTCACCGCGTCGTAGTGGCCCGACGCGCTGAACTGGCCGCCGAAGATGTCGTTCGTGTTGTATGGGTTCATGTGAACGCTTCTCCTGTTCGCGAAATTGACTTGTTGACGTTAGAGTTCCGTGCCGCCGATGCCGAGGATCTGCGCCGGCGAGGCCGCCGCCGTGGCGGCCGCCGCCTGGCGAGACGACTGCTTTTCGGTCTCGCCGCCGAGCAGCTGCATGTCGAGGCAGAGGCCGCGAAGCTCGTTGATGAGCACCGAGAAGGACTCGGGCATGCTGGAGTCCAGCACGTTCTGTCCCTTGACGATCGACTCGTAGATGCGGTTGCGGCCCTGCACGTCGTCGGACTTGACGGTGAGCAGCTCCTGCAGCGCGTACGCCACGCCGTAGGCCTCGAGGGCCCACACCTCCATCTCGCCCATGCGCTGGCCGCCCAGCTGGGCCTTGCCGCCCAGAGGCTGCTGCGTGACGAGCGAGTATGGGCCGATCGCGCGGGCGTGGATCTTGTCCGTCACGAGGTGGTGGAGCTTCAGCATGTAGATGACGCCGACCACGACGCGCTGGGCGAAAGGCTCGCCCGTGAGGCCGTCGTAGAGCACCGTCTTGCCGTCCGTGTTGATCCAGGCGGCGTTGCCCTCCTGGCGCTCCTGCTCGGCGCGCGCCTTCGTGAGGCACTCGTCGATCTCGCTCTCCAGCACGCCGTCGAACACGGGCGTCGCGGCATGGAAGCCGAGAAGCCTGCACGCGAGGCCGAGGTACGTCTCGAACAGCTGGCCGAGGTTCATGCGGGAAGGCACGCCCAGCGGGTTCAGCACGATGTCCACCGGCGTTCCGTCGGGCAGGAACGGCATGTCGCAACTCGGAAGGATGCGCGAGATGCAGCCCTTGTTTCCGTGGCGGCCGGCCATCTTGTCGCCGACCGAGAGGTTCTTCTTGTCGACCAGGTACACGCGCACCTGCTTCACGACGCCGCCCTCGTTGGGCAGGTCGTCGAACCCGTCGTCGCCTGCGGCCACGGACCGGCCCGCGTCCTCGAGTTCCACGAAGCGCTGGCGGAACTGGCTCACGATGGCCTCCACCTTGTCGGCGAACGGCCCCGCCTTCGTCTGGTACGAGCTGTGCGCCTTGGCGAGCTTGGTGAGGTGGCCCTTGGTGATCTTGCGGTTCGCCGGGACCAGGATCTCCTGCGTCTCGGAGTTGATGACGTCGAACTGCGGCTTGTCGCCGAGCAGCACGTTCGCGAGCGCCGTCGTAAGCTCGCCCTCGAGCTTCGTGCGTTGCTCCTTGCGCTTCTTCTCCGCCTCGCGGAGGGCCTTCTTCGACGGCTTGTCGCCGTCGTCGCCAGTGGACGTGCGGGGAACGTCCGGCGCCGTCGTCACCTTCACGGCCATAACCACGCCGGTGGTGCCCGGCGGCACGGTGAGCGACGTGTCGCGCACGTCGGCCGCCTTCTCGGCGAAGATCGCGCGCAGCAGCTTCTCCTCGGGGGAGAGCTCTGTCTCGCCCTTCGGCGTCACCTTGCCCACGAGGATGTCGCCCGGATGAACCTCCGCGCCAACGCGGACGATGCCGTCCGGACCGAGGTTCTTGAGGGCGTCCTCGCCGACGTTCGGGATGTCGCGCGTGATCTCCTCGGGACCGAGCTTCGTGTCGCGCGCGCCGCACTCGAACGTCACGATGTGCAGCGACGTGAGCACGTCCTCGCGCACGAGGCGCTCGTTCACGAGGATGGCGTCCTCGAAGTTGTATCCGCGCCAGCTCATGAAGGCCACGAGCAGGTTCTTGCCGAGCGCGAGCTCGCCCTGGTCGGTGGCGGGGCCGTCGGCCAGGCAGTCGCCCTTCTTCACCTTCTGGCCGTGCTTGACGATCGGCTTCTGGTTGAAGCAGGTGCCGGCGTTGCAGCGGCGGAACTTCTGGAGCTCGTAGCGCGTGACGCCCTTCTCGGCCTCCTTCGCGTAGTCGTAGGACTCGGGCTTCTTCGGGTGCGGCTCGACGCCCTGCGGCAGCTCACCGTCAGGGGTGGTGAGGACCGTGCACGCGTCGACGTAGGCGACCGTGCCGTCCGCCTCCGCGACGACGATCACGCGGCTGTCCTTGGCAGCCACGCCCTCGAGGCCGGTGCCCACATACGGGCGCTCGCTCTGGACGCGCCCATGAGCGCGCGGTTCGCGTCGTCGTGCTCGAGGAACGGGATGAGGCCGGCGGCGATCGAGATCACCTGCATCGGCGCCACGTCCATGTACTGGACCTCCTCGGCCGGCTTGTCGCAGAACTCGGTCTTGTAGCGGCAGGTCACCTTCTTCTCGGCGAACGTGCGGTCAGGGTTCAGCGGCGCGTTCGCCTGCGCGATCACGTACTGCTCCTCCACGTCGGCGGGGAGGTACTCGACCGTGTTCGTCACCTTGCCGCCCTTCACCACGCGGTACGGCGTCTCGATGAAGCCGAACTTGTTGATGCGCGCGTAGAGGCCCAGCGACGAGATGAGGCCGATGTTCGGGCCTTCAGGCGTCTCGATTGGGCAGATGCGGCCGTAGTGCGAGGGATGCACGTCGCGGACCTCGAAGCCCGCGCGCTCGCGGCTCAGGCCGCCGGGGCCGAGGGCCGAGAGACGGCGCTTGTGCGCCAGGCCGGAGAGCGGGTTCGTCTGGTCCATGAACTGGCTCAGCTGCGAACGGCTGAAGAAGTCCTGCACCACCGCGGAGAACGTCTTGGAGTTGACGAGCTTCTGCGGCGTGAGCGGGCCGTGGCTGTCAGAGTCGTGCACCGTCATGCGCTCGCGGATGAGCCTCTCCGTGCGGGCGAGGCCGACGCGACACTGGTTCTCGAGCAGCTCGCCCGTCGTGCGGATGCGGCGGTTGCCGAGGTGGTCGATGTCGTCCACCTGGTCGCGGCCCATGAAGATCTTGAGCAGGAGGCGGATCGCCTCGATCACCTCGATGCCGCTCTCGTGCAGCGTGCGCAGCTCCTCGGGAACCTTGCCAACGAGGCCGAGCTTCCTGTTGATCTTGTGGCGGCCAACGTAGCCGAGGTCGTAGTGCGCCAGCTCGAAGAAGAGCTTGTTGATCATCTGCTTCGCGTTCACCGGCGTGGGCGGATCGCCCGGACGCATGCGCTTGTAGATGTCCTTGAGCGCGTCCTCCTCGTTGTGGATGCCGATCTTGGCGTCCTCGCGGAGCGTCTTGATGAGCGTGCCGTTGTCGACGGAGACGTCGACCACCTCGACCTTCGTGATCTCGGCGGCGGCGATCTGCTCCATGAGGGCGGGCGTCACGGGATCGTAGCGGCGCGCCAGCGGCGCCTGGGAACGGATGTCCACCAGATCCTCCTTCATGACGAGCAGATGGAGCTCCTTCTCCGTCCACCTGCGGCCCGTCTCCAGCGTCTTGAAGTCGTAGAAGAGCTTGAGGATGGACTCGTCCGACCCGTACCCCAGCGCGCGCAGGAGGGTCGTCGCGAAGAACTTCCGGCGGCGACGGCGCTGGTCCATGAAGCACCACATCACGTCGTTCGTGTCGAACATGATCTCGATCCACGAACCGCGGTCGGGGATGATGCGCACGGAGAGGAGCTGCTGCCCGTTCGCGTGCGTCGTGCGCTCGGTGGAGATGCCCGGGCTGCGGTGCAGCTGGCTCACGATCACGCGCTCCGCGCCGTGGATCACGAACGCGCCGTCCTCCGTCATCACGGGAAGGTCGCCCAGGAACACGTCCTCCTCGTGGACGTTCTCGCCGTCCTTGAGGCGGAACGAGGCGTACAGCGGCTTGGCGTACGTCTCGCCCTCGTAGAGCGCCTGCTGGTACGTCCACTTGGGCGTCCCCAGGAAGTACTTCACGAAGTCCAGCACGTACCGGCCGTCGTACGAGGCGATCGGGAAGATCTCGTGGAAGATCGCCTCAAGGCCCTGCATGGCCCGCTTCGCAGGCGGAACGTCCTCCTGAAGGAACTCCTTGTATGACTTCGTCTGGATCTCGATGAGATCCGGCGGATCGTACGTATTCTGCAGCCTGCCGAATACCTTGCGTTCTGCTTTCATTAGCTTACCTTTGTCTGTTGCGCTCGCCCTCTCGCACGCTCAAGGGTCCACGCCGTTCGTTTTTTTACCTGAAATCGACATTTCACCGCGAATGAAGTGTGGTAAGCGACCACTTTGTTAACTGTTTCGGCGGTGAAGCTTAAAGTATAGCAAAAGATGCCCCCACCCGCAAGCCGAAAGCAGATGAAACTTTTCACTACATACTTATCCGGTAATCCATGACGCTCATCGCCTCTTTTTATACATTATAAACCAACCCGCCACAACGTCCCGACGGCTTTATGGCTGGGACAGCCGCCATCCTGGCGGCTTCGCCTTTTTCATACCCTCGCCTTCAGGGCTGGAATGAATGATGCGTCGAGCTTCGCGAAGGCGAAACACTTGCAGCCGAGGTCCTTCAGCGACGCGCCCACAAGGAAGAGCGTCGTATCGTCTATGATCAGGAAGCGGTCATGGAAGTTCTTACTCGTGCGAACCAGAAGGCCGCCGTGCTGCGCGTTGAACTTCGCGATGTCGCTAGTCGATATCTTGTTGCCGCGCCGCGACGTGACGATCTCCACAGTCACGCCCTTCGCCTTCTTCGCAAGAAGCTCCAGCGTCACCACGTCCACCCAGCTGTCGATGAGGAAGATCGACTTCTTCGCGGAGAGGATGTGACGCGCCGCGAACACGCTCGCGTCGAACACCTGATCATTGTAGAACACGCCCCGCACAGGGGGCAGAGAAGTCTGGACGAAGAAATCGACCTTGTCCTTCAGTTCGACGATCTCATGGTCATGTTGTGCAAGCCGCCGGTCGACCTTGTCCTCCAGCTGGTTCAGGCGCTGGCTAAATGCGTACCCTTTGAGAAGATAGTCCTTAAGGACTTGCGTCGCCCAGCGTCGGAACACAGTTGCATTGCGACTATTGACGCGATAACCTACAGACAGGATGGCATCAAGATTATAGAACCTAGTTCGATACACCTGTTTCCCGTCATTGCCCATGTGTTCCAAAATGGAACATGTGCCCTCGCGTTCCAATTCGCCACTCTTGTAGATGTTTGCAAGGTGTTTTGTTATTGCAGGTCTTTTCGTCCCGAACAGGTTGGCTATCTGCTCTTGAGTCAACCACACCGTCTCGTTCTCAAGGCGGACATCCAGCCGTATGGTCTCGTCCGGCTGGTAGACGACGATCTCGTTCCGCGCCGTGGCGGGCTGGGGAACGGTCTGTGCCGATACTGTGCTTTTCTTCATGCATCCTTCGTTTCTACCGGCTTTGTGCCGACGCACAACAGGATATCAGTTCCCCGAAACCGAATTGTCTCAAAGATGTCTCAAATTTGTCTCAAAATTATCTCGCGTAAAACAGAACGTCCCGACGGCTTTCTGGCTGGGGCAGCCGCCATCTTGGAAGCGTCCACACCCTGACTGGGATAGCCGCCATCTTGGCGGCGCTTTCAACCTCCCGCCGACTACCACCGCATTTCGCAAAGTCTGGTGGTAGGGTCACGCGTCCCGCGTGACCGCTTGGTAGGGCGGTCGCCCCGCGACCGCCGCCGCGCATCTCCGTCGCCCAGTCATAACACCGCATCACCGCCGCAGGCGCAACCCTCCGCGACGAAAGAAACGCAACCTTCGGCAACGCCATCAGCGCCGCATTGCCAAGCATCTAAGTATTCACGGTCATTCGCTAAGTTCGTACCTCATATCTTCGCCAGAATGTCGGGGATATTGGACTTGTCCATTGACGAGAAGGCGAAGCACTTCTTGCCAAGGTGGTTCAGCGATGCGCCCACGTGGATGAGCACCGCCTTGTCGATTATGAGGAAACGGTCGTGGAACTTATCGGAGGTCATGACCGTGAGCGAGTTGGCGTACTGCGCGTTGAACCTTGCCACATCGACGGCATGAAGTAGCTTGTTCCGCGTGTTCTTCACCACGAGAACCGACACGCCCAGACGCTTTTGCGCGATGAGCGGCAGGACAGAGTCGTCGAAGTACGGGTCGATGACGATCAGTTCCGTCCGCGCCATACGCACGAATTTCTTCATCTGCTCGAAAGCGTCGTATATCTGCCCGTCGTAGAACACCTTCTGCGGTGGAAACTTCTTGTCCCGCATCGCGTCCAGTATCAGCTTGAAGCGTTCTTCGTTACGGACCTGATTGGCGTCGTTTTTCGCCTGATCCGCAATCTGCCGCCGTTCGGTTGCATCTATACGGGCAAGAAGCGGCGCGATGGACGCGAGAGCCTTGCGCATAGCGACAAACGCCCGCATGATTTGAATGTTTGCGGCGATTGCACGGGGTGATCGTAGGACACCGCTCAACATCGCCACGCCGTTTTCCGTAAAGACGTATGGAAGATATTTTATGTTACTGCCGCGCCCTCCGTTCAAGGTGCCAATTTGGCATCTTGAACATTCTTCATGACTTAACTGAAACATAAAGTCATCAGGAAACCGTTCAAGATTGCGTTTAACCTGTCGATTGAGTTGCCCCACCTCTACTCCATAAAGCGCCGCAAGGTCGCGGTCAAGCAAAACCTGAACGCCGCGAATCGTGAGGATTCGCGAGCGTATGACGTCGGCACTTGCCGATTCAATGACTGCCAGATCGGCCATTGGCATTCTCTCCGTGGCTGCGAGACCATTCGCTTGTAACGAGATTGTGCTTTTCTTCATGTTCTGCATCCTTCGCTTCCGCCGGCTTTGTGCCGACGCGCAACAGGATATCAGTTCCCCGGCACCGAATTGTCTCAAAGATGTCTCAAATTTGTCTCAAAATTATCTCGCGTAAAACAGGACGGCCCGACGGCTTTCTGACTGGGACAGCCGCCATCTTGGCGGCTTCGGCATTTTTCACACCCTAGCCTTCAGGAGCGGAATCGAAGAGGCGTCGAGTTTCGCGAAGGCGAAACACTTGCTGCCGAGGTCCTTGTTAATGTTGCCAATGTGGAAGTGTTGCCAGTCCCAATGTTGCCAGTTCCCATTTCAACCTCCAATCTTTTTCTTCGTTGTCGTCACACTTGCTGAAAAGATACGAGAAAGTTCCCGAGACTCGCCTATTAACTCGACAAGTCTCCCATTTTCGACATATCCAGCCTCTCCGATCAGCCTAAGCCAAGTCCTCGTCTCTGACAACTCCTTCATCGCGATCTTCAGCTTGTGGACAAAATCCTTTGCCGATTCTGCCTCGCAAGCCTCGGCATAGTTCGCGGCAATGCCGGTTGACGATCTGAACAGCTGGTCGGCGAAACTCGCGCTCCCGACAGCCTTCACCTGCAACACCGCGCACACCCTGACGCACCGTGCCGCGAAACGGATGATTCTGTCCTCTAGTTTCATCATGCAGCACCTTTCATTGGAAATTGAACTTGGCAACTGGCAACATTCCCACATTGGCAACACTTTCCCTGGTCGTTGTAGAACACGCC
>CACWSW010000229.1 GCA_902763655.1 uncultured bacterium | reverse complement strand
CGAGGGCTTGCCGAACACGTGGCTCGGCTTCATGCCGTTCGTGATCTCGAGGAACTTCATCATGCCGCCGATGTCGGGGATCGGGCCGCGCTCGCTCGGGCAGCAGTTGTCGGGATGCGTCGCGACGAAATCGACGGGCGTCTGGTTCTTCGTGCGGACGGGGCACATCGGACTCGGCGGACAGTTGCGCATGTTCCAGAGGCTCGTCGCGTCCGCCAGCTTCGCATACGTGAGCTCCTTGTCGTAGGTGAGCGCGATCAGCTCGTTGGCCTCGGGGTCGTATTCGAGCGACACGTCTGCGTCCGCGAGGCGCTCCGCCATGTGCGCCTTCACCTTCTCGCTGGAGATGAGGTAGACGGACTTGTAGCCCTTCTCGCGGATGTACGACTCGAGCGTGATGAGCGGCGTGAGGATCTGCTCAGGGACGACGGGAATCGCCGCGCCCGCGATCTTCTTCATGTACTCCTCGGGGCACTTCGACGTGTTGTTCGTGAGATAGAAGAACGAGAACCGTCCGCTGTTGGTGTTGTCGATAACGAACTTCACGGCCGGCACGATCGGGTGTGGGCCCATGAACAGCGTCCCGTCCAGGTCGCAGACGAACGCCTTCTTCTTGTGCAGCTCAAATGACATGTGTTGCTCCTTTAAAGTCCGAACGCCGCGCGCGCGAACGCGTCCATCTGGCCGGTGCGGTAGGTGAAGTCGAGGGAGTTGTAGCGGTCGCGCATGTGCGCGGCCACGATCACGTTGGCGCACGAGTCCTCGCGCGTCGTGCCGATCTCCTCGGGATAGACTGGCGCGCCGACGACGCGCAGCCGGCGCGCCACTTCGGCGGAGGGCAGGAGCTGCTTCTCGAGGCGAGCCTTGATCTCGGGCCAGCGCGTCTTCGCAATCATGAGCTGCGCGCGAAGACCGTCCTTGTCGAGGTACTTCGCCTTCGTGGAGGTCACGCCCACGTCGGGGAACTTCGTGCCCGCGAAGAGCTTGCGGGCGAGAGCCTCCTCGGTCGGCCAGTCGGGCCACGCGGCCACGCACGCGTCGACGTCGAGCTTCGTGTAGTCGAAGGCGAGGATCTGCTCGAAGAACTTCGTCATGAAGTGCGTGTACACGCCCACCTGGATGCCGTGCGGCACGATGTCGCCCTTGTAGGCATGGTCGCGCATCTCGAGGATGTGGCTGAACATGTGCTCCGCGCCGGAGGCCGGGCGCGAGCTCTGCATGTCCTGCATCGCGAAGCCGCCGAGCATCAGGCCCTCCACGAACTTGCGCATCGGCTCGGTCTCCATCGCCGCCACGCCCTCGGGGTTGGCGAGCGCATCGGGCAGGCCGTCCTGCACGGTGTGCCACGCGCGGTCGTGCCACTCGCACGCGCCGAGCTCGTAGGCGAGTATCCAGTCCGCGCCCGCCGGCACCTTCGCGAGCAGGTCGGCGAAGCCGCTCGCGGCCATCCACTTCGGGGCGGTGCGCATCACGTTCAGATCGGCCACGATGGCGCGCGGCGCGGGGCAGGCGTACGTCTTCTTCGCGCCCTCCGGGGAGCGGATCGCCGCGCCGAAGCTCGAGTAGCCGTCCACACTCGCGGCGGTGGCGCACACGAGGTACGGCACCTTGAGGTCACCGGAAGCGAGCTTCACGAGGTCGTTCACCACGCCGGATCCGACCGCCACCGGCACGAGGTCGCCATTATCCACACCGGCCGCAGAGAGCGCCTCGCGCACCTCGACCGCGTAGTGGTAGTCCGCGTGGAACGTCTTGCCGTCCGGCTCCAGGATGTAGCGCTCGGCCACGATTCCGTCTGCCGCCAGGAGCGCGCTCACCTGCTCGCCGGCCGCAGCCCATGTGCGCGGGTCGGCCACCACCATTGCGCGCGTCGCCGACGGGAAGTGCTTCCGCACGAGGGCGGGCACCTGCCCCAGGATGTTCTCTCCTATGACGCACGCCTGCGTGTCGCAGGCCGACTTCAACGCTTCTTCCAATCTAGACATGCTGTTCTCCTTGGTTCGCGAAGCATTATACTACAAATCGCCTGCCGCCGCACTACTTCATCACATACCAGAGGATGCAGAAGAAATGGCAGATGGAGCCTGCCAGCACGAACAGGTGCCAGATGGGATGGTGGTAGGGGAGGCGACGCCAGAGGTAGAACACGCAACCGAGCGTGTAGAGGCCGCCGCCGAGCATGAGCCACATCGTCCCGAGGCCGTGAAGCTCGCGCACGAGCGGTATCACCGCCACCACCGCCATCCAGCCCATGAGGATGTAGGCAAGCGTCGAGAGAATGCGGAACCGTCCCGTCGTCACCACCTTGAAGATCACTCCTGCGATGGTCGCTCCCCACTCGATGCCGAACACGGTCCAGGCAAGGCCCGGATTGGTAGGCCGCAGCGTAACCAGGCAGAACGGGGTGTAGCTTCCAGCAATGAGGACATAGATGGCCATGTGGTCAAGCATGTGCAGCACACGCTTGGCTGGGGGATGCGACACAGCATGGTATGCGGAAGAAATGGAATAGAGGAGAATGGCGCTCGCGCCGAATATGGAGGCGCTCACGATCTTCCAGGCCAGCGCCGTGCCAGAACTGACCGCCTGCCATATCAGCAAGGCAACCATGGCCGCGCTGAGGTGCGACCCGACGACATGGATCACCGTGTTGGCGATTTCCTCGCCAGTTGACTGGAAGCGCTGCTTTGCCACGCTCATTTCGCAGGCGCGGGAGCGGCAGGCGCCTGCGGAACCGCCGCAGGAGCGGGCGCGGGAGCCGTCGGCGCCTTAGGAGCCGCAGGAGCGGGTGCCTTGGGAGCCGCCGCAGGAGCCTGGGGTGCCGCAGGAGCAGGTGCCTTGGGTGCCGCCGCAGGGGCAGTTGGGGCGGCAGGGGCCGCTGGAGCCGCAGGCGCAGCGGGCGGAGGCGTAATGTCGCCTGCAGGCGGCATCTGCTGCTGTTCGGCCTGAGGCGCGTCAGACTCGCCGTCCATGAGCGAGGAGCTCACCGTGGACGTCAGGCGCGCCAGCAGAAGCGTGTTGGCCAGGAAGATCGCGCCGAGCCAGGCCGTCGCCTTGATGAGCACGTTGCTGGCGTCCGCGCCGAACACGGCCTCGCCCATGCCGCCGGCGATGGCGCCGCCCAGTCCGCCCTCCTTCGGCTTCTGGAGCATGACCACCAGCCCGAGGAGCAGGCACACCAGGACTTCTATGACGTAGAGGAAACCAACCAGGATGCTCATTTTCTTTTTCCTTTTCTTCTTCTTTAGATTGCTTTCGATTGCCGTCGGCCGCTGGCCGAGAAATCATTTGTCAGGGATCGACGAACTCCAGCTTCAGCGTGTCCAGGTCTATCTTCCTGTAGTAGCAGTTGCGCGGAGCGCCGGACTTGTTCTTCGTGTGGCAGATGCCGCCGCGGCACGGCCGCACGACGTACAGGAGCGAGTTCTGCTCGCAGTTGACGTACGCCTCCAGGAGATCGAACGTCTCGCCGCTCGTCTCGCCCTTGAACCACAGCTTGTTGCGGCTGGTGGACCAGAGGATCAGCTTGCGCTTGGCGAAGGACTCCCTCATGGCGTGCTCGTTCGTGTACGCCACGAGGATGACCTCCTTCGTGTCCGCGTTCTGCACGGCCACGGGGATGACGCCGGGATCGGGATCGGCCCCGGCGGCGCGCGACGCCGCCACCTGGCCTCCGACCTTCTCGAGCTTCGTGAAATCCAGCCTCAGCTCGCTTGTCTCTTCTAGTTCGCCCATAGGGGTGCATATTTTACCATATTTTCGGCCGAACGCAATGCCTTGTGCGGCCACTTGCATTTTTTCTCATTTCGCGCTTGATTTCCGGGCCAAAGAATTTGTAAAATATTCGCTCTTTTGCAGACAATAGGAGTTAACAAAGATGGCTAGTAAAGTGTTCCCGCTCGAAAAGGTGCGGAATTTCGGCATCATGGCGCACATCGATGGCGGCAAGACGACGACGTCCGAACGTATCCTCTACTATTCGGGCAAGAACTACAAGATCGGCGAGGTGCACGACGGCGCCGCGACGATGGACTTCATGGTCCAGGAACAGGAGCGCGGCATCACGATCCAGTCCGCCGCGACATGCGTGCAGTGGGGAGAGTACCGTCTTTCCCTGATCGACACTCCCGGACACGTGGACTTCACGGCCGAGGTGGAGCGCTCGCTGCGCGTCCTCGATGGCGCGGTGGCCCTCTACTGCGCAGTTGGCGGCGTGCAGCCGCAGTCCGAGCAGGTGTGGCGCCAGTCCGAGAAGTACAAGGTGCCGAAGATCGCGTTCGTCAACAAGATGGACCGCATCGGCGCGAACTTCTACTCCGTGATGGAGCAGATGAAGAACCAGCTCGGCGCGAACCCCGTGCCGGTGGTGCTTCCGATCGGCGCCGGCGAGACGTTCAGCGGCATCGTGGACCTCATCTCTATGAAGGCTCTCCGCTATGACATGAAGACCCTCGGCAAGACGGTCACGGAGGAAGAGATTCCGTCCGACATGATCGAGAAGGCCAAGGAGTACCGCCACCAGATGGTGGAGGCCGCCGCCGAGCAGGACGACGCCCTCATGGAGAAGTACTTCGCGGGCGAGGAGCTCACGAACGACGAGATCAAGAAGGCGCTCCGCAAGGGCTGCATCTCCCGCGCCATCACCCCGGCGTTCTGCGGCTCCGCGTTCAAGGACAAGGGCGTGCAGCAGCTGCTCGACGGCGTGTGCGACTACCTGCCGTCCCCGATCGACGCCGGCGACGCGGTAAGCGCGGACGATCCCTCCCAGAAGCGCGCGCCATCCGACTCCGAGCCGTTCTGCGGCCTCGCGTTCAAGATCATGAACGATCCCCGCTCCGGCGGCAAGATCACGTTCGTGCGCGTCTACTCCGGCACCCTGAAGCTCGGCGCCGAGCTGCTCGACTCCACGATCAACCGCGAGCAGCGCATCTCCCGCCTCTTCCGCATGCACGCAGCCAAGCAGGAGCCTCTGGACGAGGCGCACGCCGGCGACATCGTCGCGTGCGTGGGCCTCACCGAGACCCGCACGGGCGACACGCTCTGCGATCCCGAGCACCCGATCACGCTCGAGTCCATCGACTTCCCGGCGCCCGTGATCTCCGTCGCAGTGAAGCCGCAGTCCCGCCAGGACAACGAGAAGCTCGGCGTGGCGCTCCACGCGCTCGCCATGGAAGACCCGACCTTCGTGGTCACCTTCGACCAGGAGACGAGCGAGACGATCATCGCCGGCATGGGCGAGCTCTACCTCGAGGTCATCGTGGACCGCCTGAAGCGCGAGTTCAACGTCGCGTGCGACGTGGGCGCCCCGCA
>CACWSW010000228.1 GCA_902763655.1 uncultured bacterium | reverse complement strand
CCGCCGTGGTAGGCGAAGTTGCACATCCACGCGAACGCCGCCACGTGCCAGAACGTGAGGTGCTGACCACCTTCCGGCACAGCACCCGTGAAGATGTGCTCGTTGAAGAGCCGCAGGAGGCCGCCCGGTCCCGATATCGGACCAAATCCCGTTGCCTCCGTGAGAAGCGGTAGCGCCACGCACGCGCCGCAGAAAAAGCACGTTATCATCCACGGCGCGCAGATCGCCGAGAAACGCGCAACTCCCGCGAACCCGTACGCCGCCACGAACGTGGTCACCGCCACGAACGCTAGCGTGAGCGCCACGCATCCCGCGCTTGTGGGATACCATTCCGACTGTATCGGGAACCCGAACGCCTGGCGCAGGGATGTGGCGGCTATGGCCGTCATCGTGGCCGCGTAGCAGATCGAGGTGAGCCCCCACGCCGCGCTGTACGCCTTCTGGAACCACGGGCCAGTCGCCTTGCGCAGGTATGCGAAGAGCGAAAGACGGGTGTCCACCGCAATGGGCGCGCACACCCAGGCGTACATCAGCGTGGCGAGGAAGTTGCCTACCAAAAGCCCCAGCAGCAGCTCGGTCGCCCGCACTCCCCATGTCACGAGAAGAGCGCCGATCACGAACTCGGTGGCGGCGATATGCTCGCCGCCATAGATGCCAAGGAAGCTTCCGAGCCCTGCGAGGCGAGTTCGCGGCACTGGCCGCTCCTCGGCCGGAACGGCACGGGCGAGGGCGTCGATCTCTGAGTCGGTCATCATGTCAATCCAGATGGAATACGGGTTGCAGGTCGAAGCAGACGGGGCTGTTGTCCGGATTGACGTCCATGATGTCCGCCATGTAGTCCCACCACTTGCGACATATCGCCGTCTCGGCCGAGGCGGTCCACCTCGCCTCGTCCTCCAGCTCGATGTAGCCGTAGAGGACATGCGTGCGAGGATCCAGGAAGATGGAGTAGTTGTGCCCGCCGAACTCGCGGATCATCTCCTTCATCTCAGGCCAGAGGAGGGCGTGCCGTCGCGCGTATTCGGCGGCTTGCCCCTCGTGCAGCTTCATCGTGAACCCCTTGCGGATCATTCCTTCCATGACTTGCTCCTTCCGCATCAGAGACCGGTCGTCTTCTTGTCGGAATCGACCTTCACGCCAGCCGGAATCGCGCTGCCGTTCACCACCTGCGTCCCGCGAAGGTTGAGGCGCTTGAGCTTCGGCAGGTTCTTCACGAACGACACGTCGACCGGCTGCTTGGCGTTTGAGAGATCAAGCGTCTCCAGTTCGGTGAACGATCCGATGAGCCCTATGTTCGAATATGAACTGCCGGGGAGCTCGAGCTTCTTCAGCTTGCGGCACGGCGCGAGGAACGACAGGTCGCCGAGAGCGGTGGACATGGCGTCGCCGATCATGTTCCATCCTCGGAAGTACGTGAGGTTGACGAGCGTAGAGATGGGCGTGAAGTCGTCGATCTTCTCGGCGAACACATGTAGCGACTCGGCCTGAGGCACAGAGCGCAGCCACTTGATCGACGTCATCTTCGTGAGGCCTCCCTCGAAGTTCTTCACCTGCACGAGCGTGCCGAGCGAGTCGTAGACCTCCTGCGGACCCTTCATCGCGTAAAAGTCCACCTTCCTGAGCTTCGGGCAGGTCGCTAGCGGCGCAAGAGTGCCTGTCACGCTCGCGCCGTAAAGGTCGAGATCTTCCAGCTCCTGAAGGCCGGCGAGCCCGGAGAAGTCCGATACGGTGCAATAGCGGAGCGAAAGCGTACGGACCTTCACGAGGCTGGCGAGCGGCTTCGTATCTTTGCACTCCACCTTGTTCAGCGAAAGCTTCTGGGCGTTTACCAGCAGGCCAAACGGCGCAAGCGTCGTCAGCTTCGACTTGCTCACGTCCACGTTTGACGCCTCGTGGAATACTGCCAGCGTGGCGGCCACCGTCGCGTCGTCTACGTTCTCGAAGCGGATCGTCGCGCCAGCCAAGGAGTCCTTCTTCTCGAGATAGGCCTTCTTCGCCTCCTGCACCTGCTCCGGCGTGGCAGGCTTCTTGACGTACAGGTTCCCCCACTTTAGTTCCGGGACTGCCGTATCCGTAGCTGTCGTGCGCTGCGCCGCAAACGCGGCCAAAGCCGCAGAATCGACAGCCGGCGCAGAGGCTTGCGCCGGTTGGCTTTGCGCCGCCGGGGCTGTGGACGAGTTAGGCGTGGTCTGAGTCGTTTGCTGAACGGCCGGCTGGGCGGGCTGCTGCACGACGGGCTGAGCGGGTTGCGCAGGCTGGGCGGCCGGTCTGCCGTTGATGGCGTCACCTATGGCATTCACCGTATCCACCGTCCTCTGCACCTTATTGAGAGCATCCCAGAATCCGCCGTGGGCGATGGTTGCCATGACAATCACGCAAGGCACTATCATCTTCTTCATCGACAAGACCTCATCTTCAGTTAATTGTTCTAATGCAAGGCGTCCGCGCAAGAATACCACAACGGCGCATGCGATGCAAGCCCAGCATCAGCGAAAGGCTGCGCCAGACATGTCGCTCGGCACGTGCCAAGCGGACGGCGAGAGGTAGACGGAGAACACCTGCACGCCGTCTGGCGCGCAGTTGCGCTTGAAGGCCTGCGAGAAGAACCGGCGGAAGAACACGTCCAGCCAGCCGGCTATCGTCTTCGCGTCGTACTGTCCCTTGAACGCCTTCTTGGCGGCTGCCAGGATCTGCCCGCGGTCCTTGCCCTCTTCCACGAAATGCCACAGGAAGAAGTCGTGCAGCTCGTATGGCCCCACCTTGTCTTCCGTCTTCTGCGCGATCTTCCCCCGCTTTGCCGGCAGCAGCTCCGGGCTCACAGGCGTCTCCAGGATGTCCAGCAACGCGTCCGCAGCCATCCCCGGATTGTTTTCTGCCCACCAGCGGCAAACCTCGCGTACCACGGTCTTCGGCACGCCGGCATTAACGCCGAACATGCTCATGTGGTCGCCATTGTACGTGCACCAGCCGAGCGCGATCTCGCTCATGTCGCCCGTGCCCACGACGATGCCGCCAAACTGGTTCGCCTTGTCCATCAGTATCTGCGTGCGTTCGCGCGCCTGAGCGTTCTCGAAGGTGACGTCGTGCCGCGATGCGGGCTGGCGAATGTCCTTGAAGTGCTGACGGCAGGCAGGCGTGATGTCGATCGTCTCCAGCTCGAGGCCGAGGCCCTCCGCCAGCATGTCGGCGTTCCCACGCGTCCTCTTCGTCGTGCCGAAGCCAGGCATCGTGTAGACGTGCATGCCCTTCGGGTCCAGTTCCAGCAGCTTGAACGCCGCCAACGTAACGAGGAGCGCGAGCGCGCTGTCCAGCCCGCCCGAAAGGCCTATCACCGCATCCTTGCAGCCGATCGCCGCGAGACGCCGCGCGAGGCCGCACACCTGCCTGGGAAACACCTCTTCCGGCCGTCCCCCGAACGGGAAGCGCGGATCGGACCCCGCTTCCGTGATGAGCGTCTCTACGATCGAGCAGGAAAAGTCGTCGACGTAATCGTCTGGAGTCCGCTTCCCCTCGACCCACACAATCTTCGGCAGGTTCTTGATCTTCGCGAGTCCGTCCAGGAAACGTGCCTCGGCCTTCGCGCACGCCTTGACGAAGGCCGGATGCGCGGCGAGCGACCCGCAGTCGCCGCCCTGCACGGCGTCCGATGGGAGCACGAGCTGCTTGTGCCCTGCCCTAGCGGACATGCGCGCAAGCTTCAGCAGCAGATCGACGTTGGATGCGAACGCGCCGGGACGGAGGCGCAGGAACGCATCGAGAAAACACTTTGGTGGCTTTTTGTCCATGGCGTCTCCATTATACCACAGCGCCCCCACGTCATCGCAACTTTCCAGTCTTCGCATTTTTGCCGCAAAAATTTTTCGCGATTTTGCCTGTTGTTGCGTGGCCTTGGTGTATAATGTGCATTGCCTCTGAAAGAAAGGCAAAAGGAGCAGCATGAAGAAAGCAATCGTATTCTGTATCTTGGGGATGGCGGCGGCCGCGCCCGTGTGCGGCATCACGATCTCCGGTTTGTACACCGGCACGACCAACTACGTGTCGAAGTCCGGCAACGACGCGAACAATGGCAAGAGCTGGGCGACGGCGAAGAAGACCATCCAGGCGGCGGTGGACCTCTGCGCCGACGGCGACACCGTAATCGTCGACGACGGCGAGTACTCCGACACGACGGCGTGGTCGACCACGAACTCCGGCACGACCTATAACAATCCGGTCGTCGTCAAGATCACGAAGCGCATCCACCTCGTCTCGCGCAACGGCAAGGCGAAGACGCACATCGTCGGGCAGTTGGCGAACACCACCTCGGGCCTCGCCAACGACGGCACGGCGCACCGCTGCATCTACGTCAGCAACGTCGCAAACGTCCTGATCGAGGGCTTCACCATCCGCAACGGCGCGACGGCCGGCACGGCGGCCGGCAACAACAACTTCGACAGTGCGGGCGGCGTGTGCGGCGCAGGCAGCTCGTCCGGGTATCTGGTCGACTGCGACGTCGTCAACTGCCGCGCAGGCGTGGGCGCGGCCCTCTCGCGCAGCATCGTCCCGATCCGCTGCGCGTTCATCGGCAACTACAGCGTTAACGCCCAGTACGTGTTCTACCGGACGACGGGCGCCTACAACTGCGTGCTCGCGAACAATGGCCCCACAAGCCGCAACGGTGCGTGTTTCGCGAGCGTGCAGGGCGTGAAGGCCGTCAACTGCACGTTTATCGACAACACCTGCGCCGGATTTGCCGCAAACGACACGAATTCAGCCCGCACCCACCGCGTCTGGAACTGCGCGTTCCTCGGCGCCAACGAAACAGGGGGGGCGACCGCCAATCTGTACTTCACGAACTGCGTCCAGACCGCGACAGGAGGGCAAATCGGGCAGCAAGCCGATGCCGGCTGCAAGGCGGGCGTGTCCGAATTCCAGCACTACTACGCCGCCGACGCAGACGCGTGGCGTTTCCTGAGCGGCGGCGACCTCTACGACGCAGGCCTTGACGATGCGCGCGCGATCGCTGCCACATTCGTCCCCGAGGAATACCTCGACACGGACTTCTTCGGCAACCCGCGCAAGGTCGGCGCCCATGTCGACATCGGCGCCATCGAGTCGCAGTCCGAACCCGTCGCCGCGCCGGCGAGCGGCTACATCCAGCTCGGCACGAACGTCGCGGTCAGGTGCGGCGACAAGCTCGTTTCGTTCCCGCGCGGTCTTGTCGCGGTGGACGCCGACATGCAGCAGGTCCGCCTTGTCCCGACGATCGGCGACTCGACGCCCTTCTTCGGCTTCTCCGTCTCGGGCTCGTGGAGCTCGTTCTACCGCTATCCCGACCTCGG
>CACWSW010000227.1 GCA_902763655.1 uncultured bacterium | reverse complement strand
GGAGTGCCCGGGATCGATGGCGAAGAACCTGCCGCCGACCACGCCCTTGTTCTGTCCGTGGGAACCGACGGCATCGCGATCCGCAAGGAGCAGGAACATCGCCTTGTATTTGCCGAGGTCCTCGATCTCCACCGGCGGCTCGCCGTTTGCCGTCGGTGGCGGGACAATCCGTCCGTCCTTGAGGCAGTAGTTGTCAAAGTCGTGGTACCCGTTCGCGAACTTCGCCTCCAGCATCAGCTTCGGATGTCCGTCCGAATACTTTCCGCGGATGATGGAGAGTTCCTGCGCGGGGACGCCCGAGAGACGGGTCAGGTCGTTGGCGAGCGCTTCGGCAACGGCGCCGCACGAGGCGTCGTCCGCCGAGGTGAGGCGGAAGGAACGGTAGAAGAAGCCCTTGAAGGAACCGCCCTTGACGCCGACGCGCTCGGGCAGGCGGAAGCTGCCCTCGCTCCCGGCTGCCCACCGGATGCGGCGATCGCCCTCGTTGTAATCGAGCTTGGCGATGTGGCGGTCGGAGAAATGGCTGAATATGGGCGACTTGGAATAGTGCTCGTTGACGGTCCCGTCCTCATACTTCGGCCGCACGCCCATCACAGCATCGCGGATCTCGGGGAAGAAGTTCTTCTTGACAGAATCGAGGAGGGCCTTGTCACCCGTGCCGGAGAGGCTGGCGCTCAAGGCGGCAAGGTCGTTCGCGCCCATTCGGGCCTTGAGGCTGTTCGCGAGGGCGCCGATCCCGTCACGCTCCCGTGCCTTCTGTCCCGCCTGGCTGTCATCCCCCGCAAGGAGGACGGCCTGCTCCAGGACATACTCCGCCACGGCCGCCATGCACGCCGGATGGGCCCGGCCGGCTAGCATGATCTGCTCGCGCGGCGTCTTGCCCTCGCATTTCGCCCGAAGCTCGTCCGACCTTCCCTTCAGATCTTCCAGGGTCTGGAGGCTCGTCGCCGACCCGATGTCCGACATCAGCGAGCGCGTGTCCGAGCGGCTCCAGTCGTTCCGGAAGATGAAGCCAGGCTCCACCCCGTTCGACTTCAGCTTCTCGAAGAGAATCGGATTCTCCGAGCGAAGATCCACGCGCATGCCCGCGCCCAGGGAGCCGCGCTTCACGCGATCCTCGACGGATGTGGCGGATTTTCCCATGTCCGTCTTGGTGCCTTGCTGCAGACGCTTGAGGCCGGTCGGCTCGTCCTCCGCCACTTCCTGCTCGGAGAGGGTGGATGGCCCGATCTCGCCCGCTATGAGACCGTCATCCGTACCAGCCTGCGCGATGATCTGGCGGACGATCATCGCAGCGAGGTTCGCGACAGCCCCCGTCGTACGGCAGTCTGCGAGCCGCTCCTTGTTCTCGGATATCGCGGATTCCGCCAACGCCTTCATGGCGCGTTTCCCGACGGGGCCGAGCGCAACCGCGTCTGGCGATGTGTCGATCTGCCGCATGACCTCGTTCAGGAGGCGCTGCTCCTTCAGAGGCTCCAGCTGGGACATGACGGCGCGAACGTCACAGGCGCGCAGGGACTTCTTCGTCTGCGAACGCGAGGCCAGCACGGTGTCGAACGCATGCTCGCCGAACACGCCGTACTCGTTCTTGAGCGCCTCGCGGAACGCCTCCATCGTGGAGACGTTCACGCCCTGCGCGCCCGATGTGACGCTGAATCGGCCTACACGGCCAAGCTCAGCCGAGTCTTCCGACGTCACCACGATGTCGCGGCTGGAAAGCCGCGTCGAATCGGCAAGCCTCTGGAAGGTGTCTAATGCGATTGGCATGGCGTGGCGTATTCCAGGGTTAGATCCGAAGGCCAAATGCGTCCATGCGCGGATCAAAGGCCGTTTCTGCCGTTTGTTGCGGTTGCTTCAGGTCGCGGATGCGGCCG
Organism: uncultured bacterium; assembly: GCA_902763655.1. GTDB lineage: Bacteria > Verrucomicrobiota > Kiritimatiellia > RFP12 > UBA1067 > RUG572. Next base: position 5,471 of record CACWSW010000227.1, on the reverse strand, counting down.
GCCCAGAAGTCGACAAGCGAAAGGGTCTTTTCAAGCGTGTCCGCGAACTCGGCTGGCTCTGCTGCCGCCTGGTCGGCGTCGAACACGTAGTTGTAGATTACGGACTCGCTCTCTGGTTCAAGCGAGAAATACCCCCCCGCCGTATCCTTGCCGAAGAGTGTCCCCACGAGCAGCTCGCGATAAATCGCCTCCTTCGGCGCCTCCTGGTCCAGCTGGGCGACCTCGACAAAGCAGAGGATCTTACCGGTGGCTGCGATGAACTGCAGGTTCAGCGTGTACTCGTCCTCCACGCGAAGGCTCACGAGTCCATCATCGTCGGGTTCAAGCGTCGCAAGTCCGGCAGCCTTGGCAACTTGGCCGAGAAACGTCTTGTACTCTTGCATTGTCGTCATGACACAATTCTCCTAAACGAAATTTTCAGTATCATACCATCACCCCACCCCATTCCGTCAAGCGTGAAATTTACAAAAAGAATTGTTGATGGCCATCGCAGGCGCCTGATTGAGGCGTCAGCGAAATATGCTATACTATTTGCATGAAAAAACTAGCAGGAATCTTTGCCGTCCTGGTGCTGGGCACCGGATGGACGTGGTTTGGCTTTAGTGCGTCAGCCAAGAAGCGCGCGGCGTGGGAGAACGGCGGCAGGGCCGCGGTCCTCAAGTGGTTCGGCGAGAACCAGTTCGGCGTGACTCCGATAGGGCGGCCGGCGGACGAGGTGATCGGCGAGCGGTCCGTGACGTTCGCGAACGGCACGATCACGATCGACATCCACGTGTCGCTGCCGGAGGGCGCGTCGGCCGAGCATCCTGCGCCGGTGTTCATCTTCGGCGACCACTGCGGCGCGAAGGAGAAGACGCCGCCGTTCACCAAGTACGACTACGACGGCATCCCCACGAACACCATCACCGCGCGCGGCTACGCCTACGTTCACTGGAACTTCAACGACGTGTGTCCGAACGCGGCACGTTACACCAGGAACCTCGACGACTGGGCATACGGCATAGTGGCATATCTCGCGACGGGCGACAAGACTTCGCGCAACGTGCCGCGCACGGGCACGAGCTGGGGAACGATCGGCGCGTGGGCGTGGGGCTTCAGCCGCGTGATGGACTGGATCGAGACGCGCCCGGAGCTGGACGCCAAGCGCGTCGCGGTGCTCGGCCACTCGCGCGGCGGCAAGACCGCGCTCTGGGCGGCTGCTCAGGACGAGCGGTTCGCGATGGGCATCTCCAACAACTCCGGCTGCGGCGGCGCGAAGCTCAACAACTTCGACTGCCCGAAGAGCGAGCACATCAGCCAGATCCTCAACAACTTCCCGAACTGGTTCTGCCAGAACTACCGCGCGTGGATCGGGCGCGATGCCGACATCGCGCACGACTCCGACGATCTCCTGCGCCTCATAGCCCCGCGCATCTGCTACGTCGCGAGCGCGACAGAGGACCCTTGGGCAGGTCCGCCCGCCGAGGAGGAGTCCTGGAAGCGCGCGCACGACATCTGGGAGGCGTACGGCTGCCCGGAGCGCATGGGCTACCACATCCGCGAAGGCAGGCACAAGCTGACCGAGTACGACTGGAACAAGTACATGGACTTTGCTGACAAGCACATGCGGTGACCACGGAGGAACAAATGAAACGGCTATCAATTCTCATGGTCATGGCGGTCGCCATATGCGCGTGCGGCGACGAGAAGTCGTACGACATCGGCGCCGACCTCGCTACCGAGGGATTCTGGAAGAGCGATCCGGTCCTGTTCGTCAAGCGACATCAGGACCAGGGTTTCAACTTCACGTCCAATTCCCGAGAGGGAGCAGATACGCGGCTCGACGGCGCCGTGACGTATCAGGGGATTCCCGTCTTCGAGACGAAGGTGACGTTCGCCGAGTTCGGCGGCATCGCCCGCGTGGAGCTGGTGCTGTTCGCGACTGCCGGGACCGAGGCGTTCGAGACCATCCTGACGGCGCGCGGCGGGAAGCTGCGTCAGCGCGTGCGGAAGGACAAGAGCATCACGCGCGACGAGTTCGTTGACCTCGTTAAGCGTGTTCGCTCGAGCCTGACGCCAGAGGGCGGCAAGCCGCCGCAGCAGGTGACGCAGCGTACGGGGAAGCCAAACGTCGTGCAGAAGTCGCAGTCTTGGCCGAAGACGGCGATCCCCACCGCCGCGACGCTGACGTGGAACTACTCGCAGGAGGGGCGCAAGGACGACACGTTCGAGGCGGGCTTCGTGCGTCTGACCGTGGACGGCCCCGCGCGCCTCGCGGCGGACGGGAAGAAGAAGGCTGCGGTTGGCAGCGCGAACGCGGCCAAGGGAGCGAAGAAGATCGCCGACAATGTGATCCACGATCCGCGCGGCGACGTGTTCATCGACAACGTGCCGATGGTCGACCAGGGGCAGAAGGGGTACTGCTCGGCCGCCACGTCGGAGCGCGTCCTGCGCTACTACGGCGTGGAGGTTGACGAGCACGAGATAGCCCAGGCTGCAGGCACCACGGCGGAGGGCGGCACGTCCACGCTGGAAATGAAGAACTCCGTGCAGGCCATCGGGCGCAAGTACAAGCTCGGGACGGTGGTAACCTACGGCGACTTCGAGAAGCCGGTCGGCGAGCGCATAGAGAGCATCGTGAAGGAGGTCGCCAACTACAACAAGGCCGCGAAGAAGCTCAAGAAGCCCGAGATAACCGACGACGTGTACATCACCCGGAGGGGGAGCATGGTCATGTACAATCCGATGGCGGCAGATGCCGCGATGGATCCGGAAGTGCTGCGCGACATGAAGGCGAACGGGCCTCAGAAGTCCAAGTTCGTAAAGTTCCTGAAGGACATCCACCAGCAGGTCGACAAGGGCATACCGCTCTTCTGGGGAGTGACGCTCGGCACGTATCCGGAGCCGGAGATCCCGCAGTCCAAGGGCGGTCACATGCGGCTCATCATCGGCTACAACGACAAGAAGCGCGAGATACTCTACACGGACTCGTGGGGCGCGGGACACGAGCTGAAACGCATGCCGGCAGATTGGGCATGGACGATTTCCCACTGTCTCATGTACATGAAGCCGCTGAGGTGATACCATGGAATTGGCGCTACTGGCAAACAAGTTCAACGTCAAGGGGCGGCTCGTGACGCTCGTCCCGTTCGGCAACGGGAACATCAACGACACCTTCCTTGCCGTCTACCGCAACACGTTCACGGAGACGCAGGTGGTGCTGCAGCGCGTCAACAAGGCCGTGTTCCCCAACCCCGAGGCCATCATGGCGAACATGCACGCGATCACGCTGCACTGCCACGCGAAGCGACGAAGGACGGAGGGGACTTCATGACGGACGAGAACGGCGACGTGTGGCGCGTCATCACGCGCATCCTCTCCGCCCACGCCTTCGACTCGGCGCAGAGCCCGGAGCACGCCATCGAGTGCGGCGCGGCTCTCGGGCATTTCCACTACCTCATTTCCGACATGGATCCCGCCTCGATAAAGAATCCGCTTCCCGGCTTCCATATCACGAGCGGCTACCTGAGGCAGTACGACGAGACGCTCAAGGATTCGCACGCGAACGAGATACTGAACTCGTCGATGGAGGCGAAGCGCCTCGCGCGCTACATCGAGGAGCGGCGCGACCTAGCCGTCTCCCTCGAAAAGGCCGAGGCGCGAGGCGAGCTCAAGAAGCGCATGTTTCACGGCGACCCGAAGGTGAACAACATAATGATCGACGACTTCACCGGCAAGGGCACCGCGATGATCGATCTCGACACGGTCTCCCCTGGCCTCGTGCAGATCGACGTGGGCGATGCTGTGCGCTCCATCTGCAACCCGGCTGGCGAGGAGGAGCTTAACCTCGGCAAGGTGACATTCGACGAGACTCTCTTCCAGGCGTTCATGAAGGGATACATGAAGGAGGCCGGAGCGTTCATGGACGATGCCGACCGCGCGTGGCTATATGACTCGGTGCGCCTTCTGCCGTTCGAGCTAGGGCTGCGCTTCTTCCAGGACTATCTCGCCGGTGACAAGTACTTCAAGGTGCGCCAGCCTGGCCAGAACCTCAACCGCGCGCGCGTCCAGTTCCGCCTCTGCGAGGCTATCGAGGCCCGCGAGCGCTCCATACGGGCCATGCTTGAGAAGCTGTGACGAGGAAGATCGTGAAAGGCAAGGGGAGATGAAGAACTCAGACTGCACAGTGCTTGTGGCATCGTGCGACAAGTATGCGGACTTGCTGAGGCCGTTCTCTGCGCTGTGGCGGAAGTTCTGGCCGGACTGCCCGTTCGAGGTCGTGCTGGTGACGGAGACCGAGCCTGCGGACGCCGGCGAACTGTGCTTCGACCGCATAGTCGCCTGCGGGGCGGGCGGCAACTGGTGCAGCAGGCTCGTGCAGGCGCTCGACAAGATTGTGACGCCGTACGTGCTGATGCTGTGCGACGACTACTATCTCGAGGCGCCGGTGGATACCGCGCAGTTCATGATGCGGCTTGGCCAGGCGCGCGAGCTTTCCGCAGTCAACCTGCGGCTGATCCCTAATCCCAAGCCGACGCAGCCGTATTGCGGCGACTTGATGGAATACCGCAAGAACACCGCCTACTGCATCGCTACGCAGGCGGGAATATGGAACCGGGAGTTCCTGCGCCGGCTGGCGGAAGGCAGATCCAGCATCTGGGAGTTCGAGCGGTACGGAAGCTTTGCGGTTGGAGACGAGGTGCGACCGCTGCTGGTGACGCCGACGAAGGAGTTTCCCTTCGTCGATGCCGTCCACAAGGGTTGTTGGGAGAAGTTCGGGTTGGCCGTCTGTCGCGCGAACGGCATCGAACCGGATCTCTCCGTGCGCGGTCTGCCGCCCATCAAGACGAGGCTCATCGAGGGCCTGAAGGCGCTCGTCTTCGCCATTGTCCCCGCTACGCTCATCGTCAGCGTCCAGAACGCGCTGGGGGTAGGAGCGAAGGAGAAGCCGAAGGCTTGAGCGCCATCGTTCGTCGTTAGCGGGCAAACAGCCGATACGTCAGAGCTGGCAGGTTCACGCCGCGGTAGGTGAAGGTGGCGTCAGAGGCGTTGCAGACGGCCTCCTCGCCGTTCTCGTAGCGCGTGGCGGTGACGCCGGGCGCGAGTTCCACGTGCTCATGGATGAACTCAAGCTGGAGGTGTTTCAGCGGCTGCCACTGGTCGTACATCCGTTTGATGTCCACGAGATCGCGGTCCGTGTACATCGAGTAGTAGAACATCGGCCGCCCGCCCCACTCGAACACCTTCAGCACGCGTTCCTCCGGCGTCGGGATCCACAGGAACGCGCCGAACGCCTCGCTCAGCATCTCGTCCTTCGTCCGATGGCACGGCGCGTCGATCGTCGCGTAGTACGGCTGGCTCATGATGATGCCGTTGTAGACGATCGGGAAGATCGGCAGCATCCCGTCGCAGAACGGATTGGGCCTGCGGTGCAGCGGATGCGTCCGCGGCTCCCAGGCGACGTAGAGGATGTTGTCGAGCGCCGAGGCGAA
>CACWSW010000226.1 GCA_902763655.1 uncultured bacterium | reverse complement strand
CCTACTTCGGCATGGTGCACGACAACTTCGCCCCGAAGCCGGCGTACGGCGCGTACATGACGTTCGTCGACGCGCGGCCGGTCGGCTCCGTGCAGAAGGTCGCCACGTGGCGCTCGGCGGACGGCACGGTCTACTTCCCGCAGTGGACGCGTCCCGACAAGCGCAAGGCGGGCATGATCTGGACGACCAAGGCCGCGCACGAGCGCAAGCTGACGTTCACGTCGCCCAAGGTGACGTTCTTCGACGTGGCGGGCGCGCGGGTGCGTCCCGAGCGCGCGGGCAACGTGGTTACGCTCACTCTCTCCGGCTCGCCCATCTACTTCTTCGGCGGCGAACTGAAGGACTTGCCGTGAGTGGAGAGCCCCTAGCGGGAGGGACGCGCTCCTGCGCGTCCGCAACGGACGATTTCATCGCCTTCGCGTCGTCAGTGCTGGGCGTATCGCCAGAAAAGCTCACGCCCGAGACGGCCTGCGGCGACATCCCCGAGTGGGACAGCGTGATGCACCTGCGCCTCGTCATGGAGACGGAGGCGCGCTACGGCGTCTCGATTCCGCTCGAGACGATTCCCAACCTGCATACGCTCGCCGACTTCGCCCGCGCCGCGGCACGCAGCTGATAGCGAATACTTAGTTGCCTGCCGTGCTCGTTTTTGCTAGAATGCGTGCCGTAAGGAGCATCAAAGATGATGAAACGATATATTTGCCTTGGAATCGTCGGAGGCATAGCGCTTTCGGCGTGTGCGGTTGACTACACATGGCTCGCAAGCCCGTTGAGCGCCAATTGGCTGACGGATGCGAACTGGGACCTGGGCGCGTGGGACGAGACGTCCACCGCCAACAAGGCCATATTCGGCGCGTCGTCGCAGACGTCCGTGGACGTGAACGGCGACGTGACGGCGGCGTCCGTGGCCGTGGACGGCGCGGACTACACGTTCGGCGGCGCGGGCACGCTCGAGGTGAACGGCTCGTTCAACGTGGCGGCCGGCCGCACGGTCACGGTGAATGGCCCGCTCGCGCAGACGGGGCCGCTCGCCAACCGCCTCGTCAAGGACGGCGACGGCACGCTCGTCGTCAAGGGCGACTCGACGCTCGGCTACTTCGCCATCCACGGCGGCACCGTGAAGTTCGACGGCGGCATGCACGCCATCACCAACGTGTCCACGGGCGCGGGCGAAAGCCAGCAGGGACTCTCGCTCGCCAAGGGCACGATGGTCGTCGAGGGCGGCGCGACGGTCAAGACGACGGCGAACTCGATGTACGCCGCCAATTCCGGCGTCGACATGTACGTCACGAACGGCGTCTTCGACGTGTGGTCCCTGAAAAGCGATTACCTCAATGCGTTCAAAGACAACATCGGCTCCTTCGCGCCGAGACGCTCGAGGCTCACCCTCAAGGACGAGGGAACGTTCGTCGTGAAGGCGTTCCGCATCTCCAAGGCCGCCAGCAACAGCTATCCCGACAACCCGGACGAGGTCTATCTCGGTCCGGGCGGGCGGTTCGTGTTCCGTAACTTCTGCATGGACGAGGCGAACGGCAGCAAGTTGTACGCCACCATGAACCTCGACGGCGGCACGCTCATCACCACCAACACGCCCACCGACAAGGCGAACGGAACCAAGCTCAACCGCTTCAGCACCGGCGACAGGCACACCAACAAATGCTGGCAGAACGTGCACCTCTACGTCAAGGAGGGCGGCCTCACCATCGACACGCAGGGCGACTGCGACTCGTACTTCTACAAGGCGTTCGAGAGCGGCGCGGAGCACGACGGCGGCATCACGCTCACGGGCAAGCACTGCGCCTACCTGTACGCCACCAACACCTACAACGGCGGCACGACCGTGACGGGGAGCGTCTACTGCGCGATCGACACCGACCGCTCGCTGGGCGCGATCCCCGCCGAACCGACGGACAACGTGTTCATTCAGTCCAGTTCCGCGTTCTTCCACATTGGCGCGACGTGCGACGTCCACCCGAACCGCACGTTCCGCCTGGCGGACGGCGTCGATGCGCAGTTCGGGACATTTGAAGGTAGGGTCGGCCGCATCCGCGGCCAGGTCCTCGGCGAGAAGGCGCGTCTGATGGTCGTCTCCAGCTGGCCCGGCACCACCGCGCTCGCCCCGAACGAGGGCGTCACGAACCGGATCGGCAAGCTGCAGGTGAACGGCGTCCTGCGCATCGACAGCGGCACGACGCTCGTCACGAGCAACTGCGCGGCCGGCGTCGGAACGGCGTGTCCGCTGCTCGTCAGCGGCAACGGCTCGAGCTTCTCGGACACGCGGGGCTGCCTGGTCGTCGCGGGCGGCGTGCTGAAGGTGACGCAAAACTGCTACATCACGGTTGGCAACTACGGACAGGTGATCGTCACGAACGGCGTATTGGACCTCACGGCGACGCGCGAGCTCCTGAGCGGCATCAACGGCGCCAATGTCAACAACGGAAACGGGCGCACGGTCGTGGCGCACGGCGGCGAGCTCCGGTGCGCCGCCCTGCGCATCAGCCAGTGGCGGAACTTCAAGGACGGACTGCCGGTCAACTCTGTGAACATACAGACGGGCGGTGTGGTGCGGCTCAACAACTTCTACATCGACACGAACCCCAACCAGTGCGGACTCCTTAACCTCGACGGCGGCGTCGTGGTGCCGCGGACGAGCACCGTAAACTTCCTCGGCACGGACCACCTCAAGTGGCGGACGAACATCATTGTCCGCGCGTGCGCGGGCGGCGCGATCTTCGACACGACCAACTTCAACATTTCCGTCAAGAACTCCATCTACAGCGGCGCGGAGCAGGACGGCGGCCTCACGAAGCGCGGCGCGGGCACGCTCACGATGGTGAACACCAACACGTACAACGGCGTCACGCGCCTGGAGGGCGGCACGCTGGCGTTCACGCACGCGGAGGGCTATCCGGGCGGCGACATCGAGATCGCGGCCGCGGCCGTGCAGGGCAAGACGCTTGCCGCGCCGCTCCTCACGGCGCAGGCGGTCACGTTCCGCGAAGGGAAGGGCGTGCGCGTGACGGAGGCGGACACGCTCGACGACAAGACCTACGGCCGGATGAAGACCGTGGCGACGTTCACGACGCCGCTCGCGGCCGTGCCGTCGCTCACGCTCGTGAACTCGGACGGCACGGAGTGGACGAGCAGCAAGCAGTGGTGTCTGCTGCTGGCCGACGGCGGCAAGACGCTGCAGTTCGGCGCGCTTCGCGGCACGCAGGTGATTGTCCGGTAGTCGGTCGCCGCCGGGACGGCGGCTCCCCATGCGGGAGGGTCGCAATTTATTGCGACCGTATGGAGAGCCGCCATCTGGACGGCTCACGAGAAGGAAGGAACATAACGGCAATGAAAAAGATAATCGGCATTGGATGCATGGCGGCGAGTGTGTGCGCGTTCGGCGCGCCGACGATGGGCGAAGACGACGGCAAGTACGTGATCGACGTGCCGGCGGGCGAGACGTACGCCCTCACGGCCGACGACGTGGCGGCCATCGGCACGCTGCCGCTCGTGAAGGCGGGCGAGGGCACGCTTACGGTCAACGACGTGCTGAAGGACTACACCGGCGACATCTACGTCACCAACGGCATCTACCGGGCGGATACCGCCGGAGCCGTCGGCACGACGAACGGCGTGACGCGCGTGCTGGACGGCGGCACGTTCAACGGCACGCGAGAGGTGCCGTCGAGCGGAGGGCTGGCATTTGCGGGGGGCGAGAGGTTCTACATCTGCGGCGAAGGCTACAATCGACTGGGTGCGATCCGGCAGACATCCAAGGCGTGTTGTCGCTTTGGCGGCAAGACCACGCTCACCGGGCCGACTCGCATCTCCGGCACCAGCCGCCTGGACTACCGCTATGACGGTTTCGACATGGCCGGTTACCAGTTGACCGCCGCAATGGAAGATGGCCAGTGCCTTTTCCTTGTGGGCGTGTCGGTTGCCCATCCCGGAAACATCGTGGTGGAACGCGGCAGTTTTGAGTTCCAGGCAGGCGTCAGCGGGTTCACGGCCGCGCAGACGGTCACGGTGAAGTCCGGCGCGGCTCTCAGCCAATGGAACTCGACCCAGAAGCAACAGGCGACGCTCGTGCTGGAGGACGGCGCGAGACTCACGTCAAACAACGGCACTTACGCCCCGGGCAAATATGAGAAAAACGTCTGGGAAGGTCCGATCACCGTGCAGGGCGGGACGGTAAATGCCCTCGCATCCGGCAATCAGGTGACGTTTGTCGGCAAGATTTCCGGAGCGGGAGGGTTCAGGGGCGGGAGCGGCGGCTGGCTGCAGTTCTACAATGCGGCTAACACGTTTACGGACGGTATCGGCCAGACCAGCGGCGGCGTAGCCGCGTGGAACACGAACTCCATTCCCGTCCAGGGCGGTGCGGTGGCGCTCACGAACGCGAGCCTGCACCTGATGAAGTCACCGCCGTACACGATGACCCTCCCCGATCTTGCGTTCCATGGAACAGGGGTCGTTTCCGGCAAGTTGGCGAGCGTGTCGGCGAAATCACTTACGAAGACAGGCTCAGGCATGCTTGATCTCTGGACCCCCCTGCAAGTGACGGGCCCGTTGGCCGTCCAGAATGGCGGCATTCGCATTCGCACGCGGGTGCCGGACACGCCGGGCGGCCTCCACTGGTATCAGAAGGACGTTTCCGGAAACATCGACGCGATCGCCGTGCCGTCGACGATTCCGTACATGGGCATCGACCAAGTCGGCGTTTCCTACGCCTATCGTGAATGGCCTGCCGTTCCGAAGTTCACGACCTGCTACTACTACACCGGCTACATCCGCGTGCCAGGCGAGGAGGGCGAGACGGTGACGCTCAACTGCATCTCCAGCATCGCGCGCACCACGCACCTGCGCATCGGCGACACGGACGTGATCAAGTTCAACGACCAGGCCGACCTGATCGACAATGAGAACCTTGCCGCGAACGACTGGTCGCGCTTCCGCATGGGGCGGCAGCGGACGCTCACCGCCGGCTGGCATCCGCTGTTTCTCGAGATGCACAACTGGCATGACACGACCCGAGGACCGCAGCCCAATACGGGCAAGGGGTGGCAGGCGAATTTCGGCATTGGCATCGACTGGCAGGGACGGTGTGTCACGAACCCCGTTTACTACGCCAAGCTGGTCGATCCCGGCGACGGCCGGTCCGGGCACGTCCATCGACTTCGGCGACGTGGCGCCGTACGTGCCGTTCGTCTTCAACGGCCTCTCGGGCTGCCCCGCGATCGCGAACGGCGAGCTTGTGGTGAGCAACAGCTGGACGGTCTCGCACGCGCAAGCCACTGCCCAGCCGCTCACGGTTGCCGCTGGGGCGAAGCTGACGTTCGCCGCCGGAACGACGCTCGCCATCGCGGACATCGATCTCTTCAGCCGCCAATCCGCCGGCACGCCGCTCGTCGTCGCCGCCGACGCGGATGCCATCACGGGCCTGCCCGTGTTGACCGGCGTCGGAAACAAGTGGAAGGTCGAGGCGTCCGAGGACGGCAAGTCGCTCGTTCTCCGCGACGTCAGCGGCATGGTGCTCACGATCAGGTGAAGGAACGAAAGGTCGAATTGTGAAGAGTCTAACGATCATCGGATGCATGGCGATGGCCTTTGCCGTCGGTGCGGCGGACTACACGTGGCTGGCGAGCCCCGTGAGCGGCAACTGGCTCACGGACGCGAACTGGAATCTCGGCGCGTGGGACGAAGCCGCGACGGCGAACGCGGCCATTTTCGGCGCGTCGTCGCAGACGTCCGTGGACGTGAACGGCGACGTGACGGCGGCGTCCGTGACCGTGGACGGCGCGGACTACACGTTCGGCGGCGCGGGCACGCTCATGTTGAACGGCCCGTTCACCGTGGCGGCCGGGCATACGGTCACGGTCACGGGGGCTGTTGCGCAGACAAGCGGCGTGCTGACGGAGCGCTTCAACAAGATGGGCGGCGGTACGCTCGCGCTGACGGGCGGCGGCTCGTTGGGGCGCATCGGCGTCGCGGCCGGCAAGCTGGAACTGCGCGGCGGCACGTACGACGTGACCTATCCGGCCGGAGCGGAAGGCTCGAACGGCAATCAGTCGCCGCTCATCATGTACGCCGAGAACGCCGAGCTGCTCGTCACGGACGGCGCCACGCTGCGGCTCTTCGGCAATCCTCGCACGGTCAAGGCGACCGGAATCCTTCGCATCGAAAACGGCACGGTGAGCGCGGAGGGCCAAGTCCCGTTCTGGAACAGCTCCTACACGGACAGCCGAAGCGGGCAGGTCGTCGTCGGCAGGGGCGGGCGGATGAAGGCCTACACGTGGCTCAACGCCGGATTCAGCAATGCGGACAAGGTCGCGACGCTCGTGACGACGGGCGGCGTGATGGAAGTGGAGCAGGGACTCGCAGGCAACAGCGGCAGCTTTTCCTCGACGATGCTCTTCGACGGCGGCACGCTCATCTCCCGCAACTTCAATTTCTCCTCGTACAAGACGAAGACGCTCGTCAAGGTCGGCCCGGGCGGCATCTATCTCGAGGTGCCGTCCAACCTGCAGTCGGTTGGCGGATTCCTCCACAGCAACGGCGAGAGCGACGGGGGCGTGCACGTGAACGGACATCCTGTGGTCTATTTTACTGGCACGAACGACCACAAGGGCGGCACGTGGCTGGACGGCGCGAACAACGTCTACCTCTGCCTGGACGGGGACGGCCCGCTCGGCGCCGTCCCGTCCACGCCCACCAACAACATCTTCTTCGTGAAGAGCACGGACATCCTCGTGGGCAATGCCGCCAACGTGAGGACGCACGCGAACAGGACCGTGTCGATCGCCCCCAACGCCGTTGCCCAGTTCGGCGTCACGGCCGGTTCGCCGTTCACGATCGGCGGCGTCCTGAGCGGACCGATGAACAGCAAGGTGCGGACGGTCCACAACTGGGCCGGCGGCCCAGTCGTGTTCGATCCCGGCGAGGGGAGGGTCAGCTCGTTCGGGCAACTGCGCGTCAACCACCCGACGGTCCTTGCGAGCGGCAGGATGGAGATGACGCAGGTCCGCAACGGCGCGGAGACAGGCGCGTCCGTGCCGGACGAGCAGAAGGGCGGCAGCCTGTGGGTGGCGAGCGGCCACACGTTCTCGATCACGGGCGGCGTGTTCATGGCCAACAAGAGCAGCAAATACGTGACGCTGCAGGGCAACCTGACGGTGACGGACGGCGGCGTGGCGGATCTTGACGTCAGCAGCGAAGTGCTGAACGCGTTCGGCGTGCCCGGCACGACCACCGTGGCGCGCGCGGGCACGCTCATCTGCAGGAGCTTCCGCGTCGCGCAGTCGATCGGGAATCCGGATTCGGCGCGGCTGCACCTCGTCACGGGCGGCGTCTTCATCGCCAACAGCCTGTACATCGACGAAGGGACGAAGCCCCACGCCCGCCTTGACTTCAACGGCGGCACGATCGTGTCGCGCGTGAACAACGGCTCGTTCATCGGGGCTTCGGCGATGTGGAAGACGAACGTGTTCGCCTACGTCCAGGCGGGAGGCTTGATTGTCTCCAACAACCACAACATCGGCATCGGGATCCCGCTGCGCTCTGCGGCGGAGCAGGACGGCGGCCTCGCGAAATACGGAACCGGGACGCTCACGGTGTCGAACACCAACACCTACAACGGCGCGACGCGCCTCGGCGGCGGCACGCTCGCCTTCACGCACGCGGAGGGTTATCCGGGCGGCAACATCGAGATCGCGGCGGCGGCCGTGCAGGGATCGCTCGCCGCGCCGCTCCTTACGGCCCAGTCTGTTACGTTCCGAGAAGGGAAGGGCGTGCGCGTGACGGAGGCGGACGCCGCTCGCGTCATTGCCGTCGCTCACGCTCGTGAACGCGGACGGCACGGAATGGACGAGCAGCAAGCAATGGCACTTGAAGCTGGTAGACGGCGGCAAAACGCTGCAGTTCGGCGCGTTTCGCGGCACGCAGGTGATTGTCCGGTGAGTTTGACCAAGGACAAAGGACAGATGACAATGAAAAGGCTAGCGATTATCGGATGCATGGCGGCGCTGGGCGTTTTTGCCGAGGTGCCGGAGGACTGGACGGGGACGACGCACGACCTGACGTCGGGCGCGCTGACGGCCGCGGACGGCGGCGCGTACTGGGTGACGGGCTCGGGCAACGTGATCGTGGTGCCGGACAACGTGGTCTGCACGGTGGCGCTCGACGCGGTGACCATCGCCACGCCCGCCGACACGAACCCGTTCACCATCGGCGCGGGCTCGACCGTGCACCTGCAGCTGACCGGCACGTCCAAGCTCACGGGCGCGCCGGGCTATCCCGGCCTCGCGCTCAGCGCAAGTGGCGCCTCGCTTGTCGTCGATGACGGCAACGGCCGGCTGGAGGCGCAGGGCGGCGTCGCGCGCCCCGGCATCTTCGTGCCCGAAGGGGCGTTCTTCACGCTGGACGCCTCGAATGTCACGGTGAAGGCGACAGGCGGCGCGAAGCCGGGCGGCAATGTTGCGAGACCCGCACACGACAATTCTTCCACGTCTGCCGCCGGCCTCGGCTCCTACGCGGCCATCAACAGCGGCACGGTGACGATCAACGCCGGACGGCTGGAGGCGAAAGGCGGAAACCAGGGC
>CACWSW010000225.1 GCA_902763655.1 uncultured bacterium | reverse complement strand
TAAGGACGCGCTTGATCTTCCGGAGCTGAGGCGGACGCGCATCCAGGGGCCGATTGGCGCGAAGTTCGACACCTTCATGCACGAGCGCTGCCTCTCCGAATTCGCCCGCAACGTGGTGGTGCGCGAGGCGCGGGAGGCGTTCGCTCATCCGGATGACGACATCTTTAACGCGCCGGTGGGCATGTGGAAGGGCGAGTTCTGGGGCAAGCTGATGATCTCGTCCGCACGTGTGGCGGAGTACCAGGACGACCCGGAGTTCCGCTCCTTCCTGCGCGACGAGGCGCACCGCCTGATGAGCTTCCAGCGGCCCGACGGCTACCTCGGCACCTACGTCAACCCGGAGTTCGTGATCCCTGGCGACCCCGAGGCGGCGCGGAAGACGATGGGCTGGGCGTGCGACTGGTGCTGGAACCTCTGGTGCCGCAAGTACACGATGTGGGGTCTTCTGATGATCTACAAGGCGACGGGCGACCGCGAGATCCTCGCCGCCGCCGACCGCGCCATGACGCAGCAGATCGAGATGCTCCGCAAGATGGGCGTGAAGCTGTGCGACACCGGCACGGCCGCGATGGCCGGCATGCCGAGCTGCTCGATCCTCAAGCCGCTCGTGATGCTCTACCGCGAGACGGGCAGGCAACTCTACCTCGACTACGCGCGGGAGATCGTCTCGTACTGGGACCGCCCCGGCAACCCCGCCCCCAACTTCTTCCAGAACGCCGCCACAGGCCGTCCGCTCAACGAGTGGTATCCCGACCGCACCGGCCGCTGGGGCAAGGCATACGAGATGATGAGCTGCCTCGACGGCGTGCTGGAGTTCTACCGCCTCACGGGCGAGGCGCGCTGCCTAGAGATGGTGAAGCAAATGCAGGCGATCCTCTGGGCGACCGAGCGCAACCTCGTGGAGAGCGTGGGCTACAACGACCAGTTCGTGGGCGCGACGCGCCACCTGAACGGCACGTCCGAGCCGTGCGACGCGATCCACTGGATCCGCCTCAACCTCGACCTCTATCTCATCACGGGCGACCGGAAGTACGTGGACGCCATCGAGATGACATACTGCAACGCGTTCCTCGCGGGCGTGTTCCGCGACGGAAAGTGGGGCGCACGCGAGGTGCGCTCGCACGGACGGCACATCGCCCGGTTCGGGCAGAGCGGCATGCGCCACCAGCACTGCTGCGTGAACAACATGCCGCGCACGTTCATGGACATCGCGCAGCTGGGTGCGACGCGCGAGGCCGATGGCGGGGCGCTACGCGTGAACCTCTACTCGCCGTTCACTACGAGCTTCGACGACGTGTCAGTAACGCTCACTGGCGATTTCCCTGTGGCGGACAAGGTGACGGCGATGGTGGATGCGAAGACGCCCCAGACGGTGAAGTTCCGCGTGCCGACCTGGTCGAAGCGCACGGTCTTCCGTCGCCTGCCGGACGGAGAGGAGGCAATCGCCACGCCGACGGACGGCTGGCATGCGGTGCAGGTACCCGCCGGCGTGACGGCGATTCGGGTGGCGTTCGACATGGCGCCGCGGCTGGAGGATTCGGATCGTCTCCCCTCTGACGACAAGCGCGACTACCGTTTCGGCCGCTGGCGGGTGGGACGCGATTCGGACGCGCTTTTCCGCACGACGCCCGCCGCGCGGCTTTTCCGCGGTCCGCTCCTGCTCGCGAAAGCGAAGGTAGTGGGCGACGGCGACGCCGACATCCTGCGCGCGGATCTCAACAAGGGTGGCTGGAAGGTGACGCTCAAGCCGTTCCCCAACGATTACGTGATGGGCGCGTGGGAGGCCACCTTCACGCGCGGCACCGAGGTCTACCGCACGAACGTGTGCGACTTCCCGTCCGCCGGCGACAGCCTGCTGCCAGACGGCGCGAACGCCTTCTCTATCTTTTTCTAAAGGAAATAAAGGACAAGATCATGAAAATCTCTAGACGTACATTTCTCTCCGGGATTGCGGCAACGGCTAGCGCGCATGCGCTGGCGGACATTCCGGCTCAACCATATCATCGGCATGACCCGAGTCTTGCCGTGTTCATCTCGGACCTGCACATCAACGGACTCCGCGACGAGGTGCCGACGCACCTGTACGAAGAGCAGTGCTTCCGGCAGGCTGTGGCGAAGATTCTGGCGCTCAGGCCGCTGCCTGCGCACGTGGTGTGCTTCGGCGACATCGCCTACCACTGGGGACAGCCCGAGGACTACGCGCTTGCGGCGAAGCTGTTCCAGCCACTGCTGGACGCGGGCATCAAGCTGACGCTCGGGCTCGGCAACCACGACCGGCGCGACAACTTCCTCGTGCAGTGGCCGTCATACGCGAAATCGACGCTCGTTCCCGGGCGCATCGTCTCGAAGGTGGAGATGCCGCACGTTGACCTGCTGATGCTCGACACAAGCAGCGCCAAATCCGTAGAGAAGAAGAGCAAATCGCATCCCGGCGACTGCAGCAAGGAAGAGCGCGACTGGCTGGCCGAAACCCTGAAGGCTGCCACGAAGCCCGTCATCACCTGCTCGCACCACCGCCCGAACGAGGACAAGGTGGGACTGGCGGACCTGCTGCACGGTTCGTCCGCCTGCAAGTGGCATGTCTTCGGGCATTGGCACCGCTGGTTCCGCGACTTCCTGCATGTGGGCTGGAACCCGCAGAAGGTATTCCCGATCTCCTGCCTGCCGTCCACCGGACACTGGGGCGACATAGGGTTCGTGACGTTCCGCACGTTCCCCGACCGTGCGACGCTGACGCTTCACCAGTACGACTTCTTCTTCACGGGCGGACCTGGCGACGGGCAAACCTTCCGCGATGACATCGTCCGCGAGAAGAACGGGCAGACGTGCACGTTCCGCCTTTCGTAGCGGTCCTCACGGCTCCAGCATCAACGCCCGGAACTTCTCGATGTCGGCGTCGGTGAAGCCGGCGGACTTGACGTATGCGATGATCTTCTCGTTGATGTTCGCGCCTGGGAAAGGCTCGAACACCTTCACGAGCTTGCTGAAACGCGTGCGGTGGCCGAAGTCGAGCTTCTCCTTCTGGAACGCGGTCACCTCCCAGTCGCGCCACAGCTCCTCCTCCTCGACGCCAAGCAGACCGTTGAGGATGAACGCGAGCGAGCCTGTGCGGTCCGCGCCGGCGATGCAGTGGAAGTCGATCGGGTAGTTTTTCTCGTCGAGGAATACGCGGAACGCGTTCGTGAACGCGCTCTTGCCGGGATCCTTGGCCATGCCGCTGTAGGCAGAAGACGATATCTTGATCCACTTCACCTCCGGTCCGAGCGGAGAGCCAGTCATGCCGAAGCACTCGCGGTCGGAGCGCAGATCGAGATCCGTGCGGATGCCCAGCACGTCTTTCGCGTATGCGCGCGAAGCGTCGGTGAGCGTCACCGCGCCAGGCACCATGCCGCCCTTGGACTTCGATTTGCGCGCGTTGGCGTTGAGTCCGGCCGAGCGGTAGACTCGCCCCTGACGCACGCGACGGCCGCCAAGTCCAACGCGCCCGCCGAGATCGCGCATGTTGTGCACGCGGCTCAAGTGGATCAACCGTGGCGCGATGTCCTCCGTGCGGAACGTGCCTTCCGCGCGCAGCTTCGCGCCGTCGGCCGCCACGCCCTTTACCCGCCACTTGTAGTCGCAGGCGATCTCGAGGTTGTCGATCTCGATGGAGTTCTTGTGCGTCTTCGCGTTGAACACCACCGCACTGTCCTTCGCGCGCCGCACCTTGACGCTCCACACTGCGCCAGTGGATACGGACGCCGTGCAGTTCCATGAAAGGAGCGTCTTCTGCGGACGGTCCCCGAATTTCGCGATACGCTTGCGCTCTGCGGGGTCGGCGAACTGCTTCTCGCGCTCGGCGCGTGGCTGTGCGAGGTAGGTCTTCATGTCCGCAGTGAGGATCGGCACTGTAGCACCGTCTTTGGGGGAGACGATCTCGAGGGACGCGGCTGACGCCACAAACAGAGTGCCCGCAAGGGCGGCTAGAATCAAGTTGCGCATTTTCATTCTCCTATTCTTTTCGACGATGAAGGCGGCACGTCATTCGGTGACGACGATCTTGCCGACGGGATAGCGGCGGTTCTGTCCGCCCTTCAGCGGAAGGGCGAGGCGCGGCGTGCCGTCGGGCTCGCCGAGCGACGCGCAGAGCGTGTAGGTGCCGGGCGTCAGCGTGGGCACGCGCGTGTCGGCGGCGTAGTTCCCGATCTTGTTGTGGACCGTGTACACCCACACGCCGTCGTTGATCTGCGGGATCTCGCCCGTCCAGCCGAACGTGCAGGTTGTCGCGCGCGCGACGGGATGTTCCGTGCCGCCTGCCTTGGGAAGGGCGTCGGCGAAGTCGTAGGCGTCGTCCGTTGAGACCCACGCCACGCGGCCCTTGTCGTCCACGAGCGACCACGCGAGCGTGGCGCCCTTGTAGCGGCGGGCGACGCCGACGTTGACCCATGTGGACTTGACCGTGACGGGCTGGCCAAGCTTGACCGTCTCGGGGTAGTCCACCTCGCGCAGCTCGAAGCGGTAGCCGATCCGTCGCGCGGCGCGCGCGTAGGCGTCCTTCGAGTTGTCGTAGATCTCCTTCGGCCAGCCGTGCAGGGAGAGCCAGGTGGCGTGGTAGGCCTCGACGGACTCGACGAGCTTCTCGTCGCTCCACGCGCCGCGGTCGCGCGAGAGGTTGTAGTGTTCGTGCTCCACGAAGACGGGCGCGGCGGGGGCGAAGTAATCGGCCCAGTTCGCGTGGAACCACCAGGGGTGCGGCTTGAGCCGCGCGGGAATCATCTCAGGAGTGAACACGAGGATCGAATCGTCGCGGAAGCCGAAGCCGAGGTCGTGCGCCTGCTTCATGAGGGGAACCTCCGCCGCAGGGCGAGGATCCGAAGAGCCGGCCTGGTCGTCGATGCAGAGCAGCGTCGTGTTGGGGAACAGGCGTCTATGAAGCTCGTAGTGGAGATGGAACGCCTCGCGTGGGTCGCGTCCCTGCGCCTTCATCTCGCGTTCATAGGCGCGGGTATGGCCTTCGCCCCACATGCCGATCGTCCCGATGTCCATGAACGCCACGTGTGACTTGCCGTCGTAGCGGCGCGCCATGGCCTTGAGGAAGTTCTCGAGCTTCTTGAGGAACACGGGATCGCCGTAGTCGGGTTCCCAGATGTCGGTCTCCGAGCCCGGCGGCACCTTCCCGTAGATCTTGGCCATCTTCATCTTGAAGAACCAGCCCTTGGCGCCGGCGTCCTTGACCCATTCGGGCGTCGCGTAGGTGTAGCGGGACTCGCAGCAGGTCACGCGGAAGCCGATCTGCTTGCCGGCCGCGATCCACGGGGCGGCGTAGCTGTCGATGATGTCCCAGCGGTACTGTCCCTC
>CACWSW010000224.1 GCA_902763655.1 uncultured bacterium | reverse complement strand
ACCGTAAACCCTGCGGACATCGAGGCCGCAGACTGGATGGCCAAGCGCGCCGAACTTCTCAAACGCGCCGAGACCATCGTCTCCGTGAACTCCGACGCCGAACTGGAGGTCGCCGGGAAGTTCGAGACCGACTGCAAGAAGTTGGTGTCGAAACTCGAAACGATCCGCAAGGGCATCACCGCTCCGCTCGACGAGGCGAAGAAACTGCTCATGGCGAAGCAGCGCGAACTCGCCGATCCGCTCGTGAAGGCGCAGACGAACGTGAACAAACTCACGACCGCCTACGCGAATATGCTGGCGAAGAAGGCCGAGGAGGAACGTCTCGCCCGCGAGGCCGCAGAACGCGAGGCGGCGGAGCGCGAACTCGCCGAGCAGGACGCCGCCCGCGCGCAGGCCGAGGCCAACGCGATGTTCGGCATTTCCGCCCCGGCTCCCGCGCCCGCTCCCGTGCCGCCGCCCGCACCGTTGCCCGCGATCACCACGACCGGGCCGCGCACGTCGAGCAACCGTTTCGTCGAGAAGTGGGCGTTCACGATCACGGATCAGAACGCCGTGCCGCGCGAACTCTGCTCCCCCGACGAGGCGAAAATCCGCGCGTTCATGGCCGCGAAGAAGGCCGAAGGCTACAAGGCGTCGCAGATCAGCGTCGCCGGAATCAAGTTCACATCTTCCATGCAAGTGTATGCGAAGTAATCAAACGAAGGAATAAAGCAATGGCAAACAACGACTCCAAGTTCTACGACGGGCAGATTTGCTCCGTCCAGCCCATCGAATCCCGCTTCAACACGCCGCAGGCGTTTGAACTCGCCTTCGAGGTGGGGATATTCGACGACAACCACCAGCCGCTGAAGAAGGTTGACGTGTATCTGGAAATCTCCATGCGCTACGGCACGGGGAACAACGCGCAGAAGACGCAGAAGGACATGACCTTCGAGACCCTGCACTCGCTCGGCTTCGAGGGCGAAGACCTCTCCGCGCCCCGGCTCGCGACGCTCGTCAACAAGCCGTGCCGCATCCGCGAGCAGACGCTCGACAAGAACGGCGCGCCGCTCCAGTCGCCGCGCTACTACTTCACGTCGGCAAAGCCCATCGTGCCCGTGGCCGACGCGAACGCGAAGTTGCGCGAGATCATGGGTGCCGTCGGCGGCGGCTTTGCCGCTCCCGGTGCCGTGCCGAACGCCGCGCCGACCCCGCCGAACCCGTTCGCCATGCCTGCCGCTCCGGCTGCCGCGCCCGCGCCTGCCGCCCCCGCCGCGCAGACTCCGCCGAACCCGTTCGCCGGAATGTGATCTGGGAAAGTCGAAACCACGCATCCCACGTCATGCTTGAAATCACGATAGACACCCGCGAGCAGACCCCGTTTCACTTTGACGACCACATCGCCAAGGTGCGGATCGGGACTCTGAAGACAGGCGACTACGCCTGCGCGGGTGATCGTGGTTTCGCGGTCGAGCGCAAGTCGCTCGACGACTTCCTCTCCACTATCTCGTCCGGCTGGGCGCGTTTCCAGCGCGAGATATTCCGCGCCAAGGCGGAAGGCTTCGCCCTGCCGATAGTCGTGGAGGGGAATCTCGACGACGTTCTGTTCCACTACGACGAGTTGGCGTCCGGCATCGCCGTCGCCGCCTTTCTGAAGGACAACCCCGTCGGGCACCAGAAGTATTCCGACGCGCAGATGGTCGCGATCATACGCGGAATCTATCGCGGCGACGCAGGGTGCCGCGCCGTCGTCCCGCCGCAACATTCTCACTTCAACCTCACGCCCGCGTTCGTGCTGAAGCGGTGCGGCGAGATCGAGCATCTGGGCGGGCACGTCCAGTTCTGCGGCCTCTCTGCGGTCGCAATGTGCCACACGCACCTCAACGAGAGGTGGAAGATTCTAACAGGGGAAGAATAATGGATTTTTCGGAAAAGAAGATCGTCGCGAAGGTAGACCGCATACTCTACCCGAAGCCCGACGCGATTGCGCAGGAGGGATCGCAGTTCTTCATACTGCGGACAGACCTCGGCGTGGTGAAGGGAAAACTCTCGCACGTCCCGAAGCAGGGCGAGCGGCTTACCCTCGAAGGCGAGTGGAAAATATCGAAGTACAACGGCACGATGGAGTTCGGCTTCTTCCACGCGTCCGTCTATCTGCCGCGCGACGAGCGCGCCATGCTGAAGTACGCCTGCGAAATGACGCTCGGCTTCGGCCCCGCCCTCGAAGAGAAGATTTGGGCGGCGAAGGGCGACGACTGGCGTCAGGTCAGCGAGACCGACATGGTGCGCGGCCTCACGCCGGAGAAGTTGTGCGCCCTGCAATCGACCATTGATATGCTGGAGAACCAGCAGGAGAAGTCCGCCGCTATCTCGTGGCTCGTCAACATCGGCCTCACGGTGAAGATGGCCGAGTCCGCCTTCGAGAAGTGGAAGAAGGACGTGACGACGAAGGTCACGGAAGACTGCTACATCCTCGCGAAGTTGCCGAACTACGGCTTCAAGGACGTTGACGAACACGTCCGCCAGCATTTCGACATCGGAAAGAACGACGCGCGCCGCGTCCAGTCGTGCCTAAAGTACTACCTCGCGCAGTTGACGCAGGAGCATACGGTCTGCTCGTGGAACGAACTCTACGACAAGGTGTCCAAGGCGATTGACGCCGATCCGAATGTCATCAGCGACGAGTGCCGCGCGCTTTTCGGCACCGGGCGGTTCGTCGCGTTCCCGGCGCAAGGCATGATTGCCAGCCGCAAGGACTACAACAACGAGTCGCTTATCCTGAAGTTCGTCCGCGAGGCGCGCGAGACGCCCGGCATCAAGGCGCGCCAGCCCGTCGAGCGCGAGTACGACCTCGACGATACGCAGATGGCCGCCGTGCAGTACGCGCTCGACCATTCGTTTTCGATCATCAACGGCGGCGCAGGGTGCGGCAAGACCTCGCTCATCAAGGCCATAAGCGACTCCCTGCGCGGCGAGGTCGAACTCTGCGCGTTCGCAGGGAAGGCCGCCGCGCGGCTGAAAGAGGCGACTGGCCACGAGTCCGGCACGATCCACCGTATGCTGAAGTACATGGGCGAGGAGCAGGGATTCACGCGCCAGTCTCTGCGCGGCGTCACCGTGATCCTCGACGAGGCGTCTATGGTGTCCAGCGACCTCATGGCCGAGATCGTCAAGCGCAATCCCGCGCGGCTCGTTCTCGTCGGCGACGAGGCGCAGTTGCCGCCCGTCGGCTCCGGCCAGCCGTTCCACGACATCATCCGCCTGTGCCCGCAGGCCGTCCAGACCCTCACGAAGTGCTACCGCAACCAAGAGGCCGTCTACCAGTCCGCGCTGCGCATCCGCAACGGACAGATCCCGGAGACCGACCTGAAGAGCGAGCGCGAGAGGTGGATCGTGCAGTCGATACGCGACCCGCGCGCCGCCCACGCCGAGATTCTGCGCGCCGTGCGCGACGGCGAGGTGGACTTTGAGCGCGACATCATCCTCTGCTGCCGCAACGGCGAGTCCGACGGCACGACCGAATGTTCCGTGACCGCCTTCAACCGGGACATAAAGGACATCGTGAACCCGAACGAGGACGGCTCCTACAAGATCGCGCCCGGCGACCGCGTGATCAACACGGTGAACCATTCCGAACTCGACGTGTGGAACGGCACGACTGGCTCCTGCGAGAAGATCGACACGGAAGGCGGGATGTGGGTACACCTCGACTACAAGAACGCGGCGGGCGAGGATCAGGTGCTTATCCCGAAGAAGGAGGCGCGCGAGTGGCAGTTGGCCTACGCGCTCACCGTCCACAAGTCGCAGGGATCGCAATACCGCAAGGTGTTTTTCGTGGTGGCAAAGCGCGACCTCATGAACCTTCTCGACCGCCCGATGGCCTACACGGCGGTCACGCGCACGAAGGCCGAGTGCCGCGTCGTCGGCGACGTGAGCGCGTTCCACGGGGCGATACGCACGGTCAAGCACAAGATGACCGTCATGCAGGAGTTGGCAAAATGAAGTTCTACCTATTCGACGACATCGAGAAGGCCGGGGATTGCCTTCGCTTCGCGCGCGAATGTCTCGGCGCGCCCATGCAGGGCGACCGCATACAGGCGACGTGGCGGGGCGGCGACGGCTTCAACGTGGCGTTGAACGAGCGCGGATGGTTCGACCACAAGACGAAGGAGAAAGGCGGAATCATCAAGTTGTGCGCGATGGCGAAGTTCGGCGGCGACATCCAGCGCGCGCAGGAATTTCTCGGCGACTGGCTCGGCCTCACGCCGCAGAACGCCACGATCCGCCTCACCTACGACTACCGCAAGCAGTCGATGCGCTACCTCGAACTCGTCCAGAAGGGCTACTCCGAGAAGGCGAAGTACGTCTACCGCAACGCGCAGGGCACCGAAGTCCATTTCGTGATCCGCATGGAACACCCGACGGAACACAAGCAGTTCATCCAATGTACCCCGTACTCCGGCTCGCTGCGCGATGTCGAAACCGTCCTGTACAACCTCCCCGTGATCTCGCAGAGCGATTGGGTGGTCGTGGTCGAGGGCGAGAAGGACGCCGACACGCTGATCGCAATGGGCATCCCGGCGACGACGTGCAACAACGGCGCAGACCATTGGAAGGACTCTTACACCGAGGCCCTGCGCGGCAAGGACGTGGTGATCTGCCGCGACAACGACGACGCCGGGAACGACCACGCGCACCTCATCCTGCGCTCCCTCGCGAACGCGGCGAAGTCGCTGCGCGTGATCTGCCCGTCAGCGAAGCCGAAGGGCGACGTGACCGACTGGATGCGCGACGAGGGCGGCTCGCTGAAGAAGTTCTACGCGCTCATGCAGAAGGCACCGCTGATCTCGCCCGACGAGGCGATGTGGAGCGACGAGGCCCTTGCGCTCTACCGCGCCAAGACCGCGAACGAGACCGCGCTTTCCAACTGCCGGATGGAGACGAAGGTCACGCGCGGCAAGGAGCGGCAGATCGAGGTGCCGCGCACGGCGATGGAAATGGTGGACGACGTTCACACCCGGTTCCTCGGATTCCCGCGCCGCCTCGGAAAGAACACGCTCTTCGACCACGACCGCGACACGGACAAGATCGAGATTCTGGCGAACAACGCGTCCGTGTTCTCGTGGATGAACGAGAAGTCGAAACACGCAGTCATGTGGAAGCCCGGCGTAGGTTTCCTCTCGAAGGAGGAGTTCTACCACGCCCTGATGCGCAACACGATCTGCTACGAGAAGATAGCGGAGGTGCCGAACTTCCCGATGCGCGACGACGTGTACTACACCTTCCGCACGAACATGAAGCCGACGAAAGATCACGGCGCGCTGAAGAAGTTCATGTCGTTCTTCTGCCCGGAAGACGGCTGCTCCGCCGT
>CACWSW010000223.1 GCA_902763655.1 uncultured bacterium | reverse complement strand
TTCCCGAAGGCACGCCGCGCGTCGATCCCGCCGCGCGCGCGCAGGTGCTCGTGGCCGACCTCGCGTCGGAGAACGCGTGGCTCGGCGACGTCCTGAAGCGCGAGGTCCGCGCGCCGCTGCCCATTCCCGAGCTGTTCGTGGACGGCGTGCGCATGACGCCCGCGCGCTGGCCGAACGAGGGCTGGACCACGATCGCGAAGTTCATCGACCCGGGAACGAAGAACAACGACGGTAGCGTGGGCGACTCGCTCAAGGGCCCGAAGGCGAACGCCCAGCCGCGCGGCGGCACGTTCGGGTATTCCGGCGACCGGCCCGCGCGCTGGACGGGCGCGCCGTACGTGTGGCTGCACGGATTCTGGTGCTTCGACTGGTACGACGCCGTCATCCCCGTCGCGTCCATCAACACGGCCTCCAACTCCATCACCTTCGCCGTGCAGCACCAGTACGGCGTGCGCGCGGGCAACCCCTCGCCGCGCCGCTGGCGCGCCGTGCACCTGCTGGAGGAGCTGGACGCGCCCGGCGAGTACTACGTGGACCGCGACGCGAAGAAGCTCTACCTCTACCCGCCGGCGTCGTTCGGGAAGGACTCGCGCGTGGTCCTCGGCGCGAAGTGGCGCCACCTGCTCGCCATCGAGAACGGGACGGACATCGTCTTCCGCGGCATCGACTTCACCGAATGCCAGGCGGACGCCGTCCTGCTGAGGCGCTGCACGCGCGTGTCGCTCGAGAAGTGCCGTCTCTACAACATCCGCTGCAAGGCGGTCTACGCTGAGGGCTGCACGGACTGCCGCGTCGTCACCTGCGACATCCACGACACGGGCACGGGCGGGATCATGCTCAGCGGCGGCAACCGCAAGACGCTCACGCCGGGGCGGAACCTCGTCGAGGACTGCCTCATCCGCGACTTCTCGAAACACTGCCTCACCTACGCGAGCGCCATCCAGATCGGCGGGTGCGGCAACGTGGCGCGGCACAACGAGCTGTCGGGGGCGCCGCACATGGCGGTGGGCCTGCACGGCAACGACCACGTGTTCGAGTACAACGTCGTGTCGAACGTCTGCATGAGCTCCGACGACGCGTCCGCCTTCTACAAGGGGCGCAACCCGTCCTGCCGCGGAAACGTGCTGCGCTACAACTTCTGGAGCGAAATCGGCTCGCCGCGCGGGCACGGCAACGCGGCCGTGTACTTCGACGACAGCGACGGCGGCGACTTCGTGGTCGGCAACGTGTTCTACCGCTGCGGCGAGCCGGGCTTCGGCGGCTTCGGCACGGTGTTCTGCCACGGCGGCTACTCGAACGTCGTCGACAACTGCATCTTCATCGAGTGCAAGCGCCCGCTCGGCTCGGCGCCGTGGCCGCAGAAGCGCTGGGCGGACTTCCTCCAGTCGCCTTTGGAGCAGGGCCGCCTGACCAAGGAGGTTGACATCCGCAATCCGCCGTACACCACGCGCTATCCCGAGCTTGTCGGCTACTTCGATCCGCAGCCCGACGCGATCCGCTGGAACGCCGCCTTCAACAACGCGTTCGTGGACTGTCCGGCATCCTCTCGGGCCGCTGGTACACGAACGCGACGGACGTGGTGTTCAACCACGATCCGGGCTTCCGCGACATGCGCGGGAAGGACTTCGGGCTCGTCCTCGACGCCGAGCTATACAAGAAGATACCCGGCTTCAAGCCGATCCCATTCGATAAGATCGGCCTGCTAACGCCTCGAAAGTGAGATGTCGTGAGTCCTGTGCAACTGATATAGCGGAGAAAATCCGCGCGATTTTCTTCAAAATGCGCCAAGGAAGTGCTTGCGTTAGCGCAATGATTATGGTAACATACCGACTGTTCTCCGACCTAGAAGGCTTGTCATTTTGGGTGGGGAATGTCAGATTTACGGTTTCTGGATACCTGAAGTTTAAGTACGGTTGAAGGTTTCTCGTACCATTTGCGGTGTTTTTTCTCGTACTCGCCACCGCAAAGGGTTGTTTAATATGAGTACAGAAGACATGAGAATTAGGATGATGATGAAGGAATGGGGAAGGGCTCTAGCCGTTGTGGCCGGTGTCCTGGCGTTGTCGTATATCGCCGACGCCAAGCCTTCCATGTCTCATGACGGGGCGGGGCGCTTCAGGCCTGGTGAAGAATCCGGCAACAGGTCGCATGAAGGTTGGGCGCGTGACGGATCACGCCATTCCGCCCGGCAGAGGTTTCTGGTACTACCGCAAGACAGGTGGTGCGTTGAGCGTCACGTTCCCCGCCATCCCCAACGATTAAGGGATCGTCCGCCAAGAGAGGTAATAAAAAATGAGAAGTCTAAAAGATATGGAAATAAAGCTTTGCGCCGTTACCGTCGGCGTTTCTTGCGCGCACGCGACCGAAGAGGTGATATGGTGGCAGGTGGATGACGATCCAGACGTGGATACCTTTCACGATGTCATCAAGAAAGCAAGCGCGCTGGGTGCCGATGAGGCGCGCATCGTCACGTCCGCCGGGGATTATCTGGTGATTCCGCCTCCCGATCAGGAGTCGCTTAAAGTTCCGATGGGCGGAGCATGGTATGCGGTGCTTCCGGACAGCCCGGAGGGTCTCAGTTTCATGGTCGAGCTCGGGAACTGGGAGAATGGAGAGTGGGTGGGGATTGCGCATTCGCAGTCTTACACGTACGCGCAGCTTCAAAGCTACATCATCCATGAGTGGAGCGGACCGGGCGCGATACCGGCCACGGAGCCTTGGGTCGCTGAAAGCTATGCCGTTCCCGAGCCGTCGAGCGGACTGCTACTCCTGATAGGCGGCGGCTTGCTGGCTCTTAGGCGGAAGCGGCGGGAGTAGTGCGCGTGGACATGTCGCCCGAAAGCCATTCCTGGAAGGATTATGCGTGGGCGATTGCGCTTGGATGCGCGTTCGCCGTTCTGTCCTGGTGGTGGGGTAGCGCCGAAATCCCGCCGGACATGTGGGAGGATGTCGCCGTAGCGGCAGGGCTGCGTCCGCCGGTTGCGCCGTTCCCCTGCCTGTGGCACGGCTTGTCATCGCTCTTGTTCAAGGCCGTGGGCTTTCGCGCAGGCCTGTTGGTGCTCCATGCGCTTGGCCCATTGTCGCTTGGGCTGGTGGCGGCCGCCAGCTTCATGGTTTTCCACGAGCTGCTGCCGATGACGTTGCGCCTGCGCATGAAGCGGGTGGGATGGAGCCGGTTCATCGTCCGTCTCGTGCTGATGCAGGCTACCGTTTGCCTGGCGTGCGCGGAACCCGTGTGGCGGGCGTGCAGGTTCTTCTCGCCGACCGCGCTGCAGCTGCTGCTTACGGTAGTTGCGGCTGTCCTTTGCTGCCGCGCGTTCCGCCTCAAGTCTGTCGTTCGGGTATACGTGGCGGCTGGCGTACTTGGCGTTCTGGCGGCGGAAACGCCGGTGGGGCTCCTCGTGCCCATGATCCTTGCGTCGGTTGGCTGGTGGCGAGGAATCGGCAGCTTGCCTGACCTTACGCCCAACCCGCTCGCGAATCCGCTAGTACGTCTTATGGCGTTGCGCAGGATGACGTACGCATTCCTCGCGGGGTTCATTCCCGCAATCGTGGCCAACGCCGTGTTCTTCCTCTCTGTGGACGGCATGGCGGCGCAGGGCTGGAACGGTGTGCAGTACGTGGTCCATGTGATGGCGCGCTACGGGCAGCTGCTCGTCTTTGCGTCGTCGCCGATCGGGTGGCTGTTCATCTTCGGATTCGTTGGCGTCCCGCTCGTCCTTGCATCCATGCTGGTCGGCAAGGCGACGGACGAGGACAAGTTCCTGCCTTACCATTACGGCCTCTTCTTCGTGCTGGCGGGCGTGGTGGCGTTCCTGCAGGTCGCCGGCTGGAAATCATTCTGGTTCTGGACATGGACCTCCGTGCCGAACGTCAGGTCCGACTACCTGCTCTTCCTCTGCGCGTTCGGCTGCGTGGTGACGTTCATGTATTCGCTTTGCGTGACAGGAGTAGAGATATACTTCCGCAACTACAGGCGCATCGCGGAGACGCGCTTCGAGGACGCACTGGAGGATCCCGCGGCCGAGCCGGTGGCGAAGTCGTTCCGTCTCGTGGACCGCATTCGCCGGGTGCTGCTCCAGTGCGAGCCGCTCGTCTTGGTAGCGCTCGTGCTGCCGTTCCGGTGGCAGCCGACGGCGGACGAGATGAGGTCGCTCGTGGGAGAGTTCGTGCGCCGGACGGCGGAGGAGTGCGGGAACGCCACGCGCCTTTTCACCGACGGCGCGATGGATGCCGGCGTCGAGGTGGCGGCGGCGGTGCAGGGGAAGCTGCTCCGCACGCTCTCCATGATGTCGGGCGGCGAGCCGCGCGAGGTGTACATCCGCGAGAGGGACGCTCTTGACGCGGAGGACAGGGATCTTCTCGCGACGGGCGCGTCAGACGCGCTGCGCACATGGGTGCGATACAGGCCCGAGCGGATGGCTGACGTGGCGATCCAGCTGGGGTTCGAGCTTTGGCGGCACGACAAGCTTCCCATGCCCGCCTGCGGCGGATTCATAGCGCGTCCGGACGGGGGCTTGCCTTCGGAAACTGCCGCCGCCGGCGTCACGGCCGCGCATGCGCTTGCGAAGCGCATGCTTGCGCTTTACGATGAAGCCGCGCCTATGGAGGTGCCAGATCGGGTCCTGAAGAGCCTCTTCCAGTTCGCGCAGTGGCGCTTGGCACGCATGTGCCGAATGCGGGCGGATGCGTTCGACAGGGCAAAGAAGACCGACGAGGCGATGGCGGAGACCGAGCTGGCCGACCGGCTAGACACGAAGAACGAGGCGTACGCGCAGCTGCGGCGGCAGATGGACTGGGTTGGATTGCAGAAGGGCGCGCGCCTCACGCTGCGCGAAGGGCTCAAGCTCGGCCTCGACCGGGCCGACTTCCGCATGGCGCGCACGTACGCGCAGCAGGTGCTGGTGTCCAACCCCGACGATTCCGCCGCGAACTTTGCGATCGGCATGGGCTACTTCGTGGAGGAGCAGTACGGCCGCGCGGAAATCTACCTGAAGCGCAGCCTCGCAAGTCGCCCGGACGAACCGGCGGCGCTGAACAATCTCGCCATCGTGCTGATGCGGCAGGGGCGCTACGCAGAGGCGGAGACGAACGCGCTCCGCGCCCTGCGCGTCATGCCTGGGTCGAGCGCCGTGAAGAAGACGGTCGAAGCCATCCGCGAAAAGGCCAAGTCCGTGCTTCCGTCTCCTGCAGGCAAATGATAGAATAGTCTTCGGACAACCGAAAGGAACGATATGAAGATTGCGTTGACGATGGTGGCGGCGGTGGCGCCGCTGGTGATCGGCTTGGCGAAGGAGAAGCCCGGAAACGGAATGCCCGAGGCGGCGCGGCCCGAGGTGGCGGCGGCCGTGTCGGCAGCGGCGGCGAAGCCGCATCCGCGCCTCTTCGCGGACGCCGCCGGTTTCGAGAGCCTCAAGGAGCGGATCGGCAAGGAGGAGCTGCTGAAGGCAGGCGCGGAGCATGTGCGCGCGGTTGCCGACATGATGGTGCCATTGCCGCTGTCTGAGCGCATCAAGCAGGGCAAGCGGCTACTCACCGTGAGCCGCACCGTCCTCTATCGCGTCGCGACGCTCGCCATGGCGTACCGCCTCTACGGCGACAAGGCGCACCTCGACCGCGCCGTCGCCGAGATGCGCGCCGTCTGCGCGTTCGAGGACTGGAATCCGTCCCACTTCCTCGACGTGGGCGAGATGTCCCTCGCCGTCGCCGTCGGCTACGACTGGCTCTACGCCGACCTCGACGAGGCGACGCGCAAGGAGATCGCCGCCGGGCTGCGCCGCTGCGGACTCGACGCTAGCCTGAAGCGGTTGGGCTGGGTCCGCGCGCACAACAACTGGGGCCAGGTCTGCCACGCCGGCATCCTTTCCGCCGCGCTTGCGCTCGCGGAGGAGAATCCCGCCGACGCCGCCCGCTACGTCCAGCGGTGCATCGACATGCTGCCGATCTCGATGAAGGCGCTCGCCCCGAACGGCAACTACCCGGAGGGGCCCGGGTACTGGAGCTACGGCATGCACTTCAACGTGATCGCCATCGCGCTTCTCGAGGGCACGCTGGGCAGCGACTTCGGCCTTGCGTCTATGCCGGGCTTCCGCGAGGCTGGCTACTATCCAGACATCGTGACAGGACCGAGCGGGCAACCCTTCAACTATGCGGATGGCGGGGCCGGGAGGCGCGGCAGCCACCCGGCGCTCTGGTGGTTCGCGAAGCGGTTCAAGTCCCCGGATGTCTTGCGCTATCAGGAACTTGAAAACTTCAAGGCGTACGCCGCGCGGCGCGACAAGAGGATCACGACCCATGGGCATCGGCTTTTCCCTTTCGTGCTGTTCTGGATCGAGACGCCGCCGCCGTCGAACGGACCGTCGCGCCTGCCGCTCGTGTGGGACGGGCAGGGGCCTGTGCCGATCACGATCCAGCGGTCTAGCTGGAACGACGACGAGGCGCTGTTCGTGGGCCTGAAGGGCGGTAGCCCGTCTGGCCCGCACGGCCACATGGACGGCGGGTCGTTCGTGATGGACACGAAGGGCGTGCGCTGGGCGGTCGACATCGGCGCCGAGAACTACTACGGCATAGAGAGCCGCGGCATGAACCTCTGGAGCTCCGCGCAGGATTCAGACCGCTGGAGAGTGTTCCGCCTCAGCACCTGGAGCCACAACGTTCCGATGATCGACGGCTGCCAGCAGCTGGTGAAAGGCACGGCAAAGGTGACGGAAGTGAAGAGGGATGGTGCCGCGTCCGAGGTGACGCTCGACCTCTCCTCTCTCTACACCAACGCCACATCCGTCGTGCGCAAGGGCGCGATGGCGTCGGACGGCCGCCGCTATCTGCTGCGCGACACGTTCGCCGGCGTGCGGCCGGGCGCGCAGATCCGCTGGGCGATGATGACTTGCGCGGAGCCGACCGTGGACGGCGACAAGGTGACGCTGCGCCAGAGCGGCAAGACGCTTACGCTGACCCAGTGCGGCGCGCAGAAGGGCGAGTGGACGATCGGCGACGGCCAGGGCCCGAACGAGTGGGACAGCAAGAACCGTGGCTGCCGCCAGCTGCTGTTCACGGTCACGGCCACCGCCGAAGGCACAGCCGACATCGCGGTCAAGTTCAGCTTCTGAGGCTCCCGGCCGCCCTTGCGGGGCGGGCGGCGGTGTGCTACAATAGCGCCATCTCTAAACTACCATACCACACAGACTACCGAACAGCTATGACCCTAGAAGAGCAAGTGAAGATTGTCGTCGACGCGCTGGCCGACAAGAAGGCCGAGGACGTCAGGACGTACGACGTGCGCGGCGTCTCCGGACTCTGCGACGTGTTCGTGGTGGCGACGGGCGTCGCCGCGCCGCACCTCAAGGGCCTCGTCGCCGGCGTGCAGCAGGCGATGAAGGCGGCGGGCGTGGCGTCGTTCCGCACGTCGGGCGACCCCGAGAGCGGCTGGATCGTGATCGACTACGTGGACGTGGTCGTCCACGTGTTCTCGCCCGAGGCCCGCGCCTATTATGCCCTCGAGAAGATCTGGGAGACGGTGCCGGAGTTTAGCTTTTAGCTTTTAGCTTCTAGCTTTTAGCTTTTAGCTTCTGGCTTTGGGTTTCGAGAATCTAATCCTTTAATTTACCCTTCAACTTTTCAACATCCAAACGGAGGTCTAATTAAATGCACATGAAACAGTCTCTTTTTGCCGCCGGAAT
>CACWSW010000222.1 GCA_902763655.1 uncultured bacterium | reverse complement strand
GGCAACCTTGCGCCCGAATATGATGCGGCGACGGCGCATCTCGGCGCCCCGTGGCGCATGCCGACGGATGCGGAGTTCGCCGCGCTCACCAACAATTGTATCGCCACATGGATCACCACCAACGGCGTGTCCGGGCGACTGGTGACGGGCACGGGGGCTTATGCGGACAGGAGCATCTTCCTTCCAGCCCCCGGCTACGGCAGCGGCTCGAACTTCGGCAACCCCAACTCGCACGGCTACTACTGGTCGTCTACGCCGGATTCGGGCGATTCCCACTATGCGTGGTACCTCGACTTCAATTCGAGCCTCTTCCAACGGTACATCTACTACGGCCGCCAATACGGGCTGTCCGTCCGCCCCGTGCGGGACGCCGACTAGCGCGCGAATTCGATTTAGTTGGTGGTTGGTGGCGAGCCGCTTGGTGGGGCGAGGCGTCCCGCCGAGCCGTGGCGGCTCGCCGAGGACGGCTCGCCCCACCGGGCGGTCGCGCGGGAGCGCGACCCTCCCATTGCGGTCGCAACAAGTTGCGACCCTCCCGTTGCGGGGGCGCTGGTGCGAACGTGATTTCAACGCACACGGCGGCGGGCTTTTTTGTTAAACTATCGGCATGGACAAAATGCATTATCGCCTTGTTGTGCTCGCGTGCGGAGCGGCGATGGCCGCCGGCGGCGCGACGTTTCACGTGGATCCGGCGGCGGCGCCGGGCGGCGACGGCTCGTTCGTGAAGCCGTTCGCCACGCTCGCGGCGGCGCGCGACGGCGTGCGCGCGGCGCGCCAGGCGAAACGAATCGCCGCGGACGAGGCCGTGGAGATCGTGCTCGCGCAGGGCGACTACGTGCAGACGGAGAGTTTCGCGCTGGATGACCGCGACGGCGGCCTGTCGGCGGAGCGGCCCGTCGTCTGGAAGGCGGCGCAGGCGGGGACGGCACGTGTGGTGGGCGGCGCGCGCGTGCCGGCGGGCGCGTTTAAGCCCGTGACGGACGCGGCCGTGCTCGCGCGTCTCCCCGAGGAGGCGCGCGGCAAGGTGCTGTGCGCGGATGTCTCGAAGATCCTCCCCGGCACGATCCCGCCGATGGCACTCGCGTTCGGTGGCACGCCCACGGCCCCGATGCTCTTCCTGAACCACCGTTTCGGCACTCTCGCGCGCTGGCCGAACGCGGACTACACCTCGTTCTCGAAGTGCGTGGACCACGGCGCCAAGATCAAGATGACGCCCGGTGGCGGCAGCGTGAACAAGCCCGGCGCGTTCATCTACTCCGACCCGCGCGCGAAGCGCTGGAACTTCGCGGAGGGCGTGTGGATGAACGGGTACTGGACGCACGACTGGGACAACCACTCCGTGAAGGCCGCGTCCTACGGCGCGGAGAACGGCACGAACGACGTGATCCGCCTCGCCGCCACCATCCCCTACGGCGTGATGGGCCGCACCTGGGGACGCAAGGAGCGCCGCTTCTACGTGTTCAACCTGCTCGACGAGCTGGACGCGCCCGGCGAGTGGTATCTCGACCGCGCGCGCAAGGTGCTTTACCTCTGCCCGCAGGAAGGCGGGTTGAAGGAGTCGGACGAGGTGTTCGTGGCGACGTTCGGCGAGCCGCTCGTCTCGGCGAAGAAGATCGCGCACGTCCGCTTCGAGGGGATCGCGTTCGAGTACGTCTACGGGACGGCCGTTTCGCTCGCCGGCGAGGACGTGCAGCTCGTCGGCTGCCGTGTGGCGTGTTGCGGCGGGACGGGCGTGTCGCTGTACGGCGACCGCAACGCGATGCGCGGCTGCGAGGTGGCGCAGGTCGGGCGCGCGGGCGTCTCGGCGGGCGGCGGCGACCGGAAGACGCTCCGCCGGGCGGAGTCCGTGTTCGAGGGCAACCGTGTGCACGACTTCGGCGTGTTCCAGCGCACGTACGCGCCGGGCTTCGGCGTGCACGGCTGCGGCATCACGCTGCGCGCGAACGTGATGCACGACGCGCCGCATTCGGCCGTCCTCTACGGCGGCAACGAGCACCTCTTCGAGTACAACAACGTCTACCGCGTGTTGCTCGAGACGGGCGACGCGGGCGCGTACTACACGGGGCGCGACTGGACCACGCAGGGCAACGTGCTGCGCTTCAACTACACGCACGACCTCGGCGCGGAGGGCGAGATGGCCAACACGATGGGCTTCTACTTCGACGACTGCGACTGCGGCGACGAGGTGTACGGCAACGTGTTCCACAACGTGTCGCGCGGCATCATGGTGGGCGGCGGACGCGAGCATCCGATCCGAAACAATATCTTCTCGCGCTGCCTGATCGGCATGTCCATCGACTGCCGCGGCATGACGTGGAAGCACTGGAACAGCGTCTCGGTGGGCGGCAGCTCGTGGCTGCTGGAGGACAAGGCGAAGGCGTTCGGCTACACGAACGGCGTGTGGGCTGCGCGATACCCGCGCCTTGCGGACATCATGAACGACCACCCGCGCGAGCCGCTGTACAATCCCGTGGAGAACAACATCTTCATAGACTGCAAGCAGCAGATTCTCGCCCTCGGCAAGGAGGCGCCGATGGAGCGGATGGCGCCGATCGCGAACAACGTGGTGGTGAACACGCGCGGCACGGACGGCGTGAAGTGCGCTTCGATCGACGCGCGGATCGCGTCCGGCTTCACGGTCCTCAACGGCTCGACCGACGCGCCGTGCGCGTTCGGGTTCGCGGACGCGGCGAACGGCGACTTCCGTTTCCTTCCCGGTGCGGAGATCCTGAAGGTGTGTCCCGGCTTCCAGCTCCTGCCGCTAGACCGCATTGCCCGTTGACACGGCCGTTTGAAGGAGAAACGCGATGAGAAGCCTGCTGCAACTGGTTGTGGCATCCGCCAGCCTGGCGATTTCTGCAGAGACGGTCTTCGACATCGACTTCGCCAAGGGCACGCGCCCCGTGAGCAACGCAAAGGTCGGCGTGTGCCGCGGAGTGCTGCCGCAAAACGTAAACGACAACTTCTCCAGCTGGAGCGAAGGCCAATGCGAGACGAAGCTCATGACGGAGGACGGCCGCACTTTCCTCAGGTTCGCCGCCGACTCCGGCAAGGGTGTCGTACAGTTCTCGATCCCATGCTCGAAGCTCGCTCCGCCATCTTACTTTCGCATCACCGTCGAAGGCCGCACGCGCGGCAACGCCCTCGGGCTAGGATTCAGGCTCAATCCCGCCCCCTACACCACCTTCTCCTCCCACGACTTCAAATCGGCCGGATGGAAGACGAAAAGCTTTCTCGGCATGATCCATGCGAAAGCGGACGCCAGCATCGGACTCTACCTCTACCCTTCCACCGGCGAGACCGACCTCTGCCGACTGAAGGTCGAGCGCGTCGACCGCATCGCGCTGGCGGCGGCGATCCCGCGTCCTCCCAAGGACCGCGTCTCGTTCATCGACCGCCGGTTCCCGCTCGGCCTGCCGAACGGCTGGAACCTCGACCGCGACGCCGAGACAGGCACGGCCACGGCAGCGCAAGACGCCGGTTTGCCGGTTCCGGTCCTCCGGCTCGCATCAGGGGAAGGCGAGCCGTTCGCAGTCTGGAGCGAGCCGTTCCAGACGAGCGATCCCTACACGGACCACGTCGTCTCGTTCCGCTGCCGCGGCACAGGGACATGGTCCGCGCAGGTGCTGACGGAGACGCGCGCCTGGGTGAAGTCGACCAAGATCCCGGTCTCATCCACATGGCAGGACTTCTCGTTCACCTTCCGTCCACAAGACCTCGCCAAGGCGTTTGCCGTTAAGTTCACCGGTTCAGGCGAGCTGTTCCTGGACGACCTTCGCGTGTGGTACGGGGCGAAGATGCCGCCGCGCCCCTTCTCGTCTGCGCTCGCGCTCGGTCCCTCAGGCGGCGAGATAGCGTCCGACACGCGCATCTTCTTCGCGGACGAGAAGCCCGTGCTCGCCTGGGCCGCGACAGACGTCCCTGCCGGCGCCGTCCTCGCCCTCTCGCTCACGGACCTATACGGGCGGACGCGTCCGCTGAAGGATATCCCGCTTCGCGATGGCCCATTCGCAAAAGGCACGCTTGAGCTGGCGCAGGCGCTTGACGGGCTGACGGGCCAGTTCCGCGTGACGGGCGAGGTGCGCGCGGGCGGCAAGGCGGTGTCAACCCCGGACGAGTTCGTCTTCACCCGCATCCCTCGCCCTGTCGGATGGGGACGCGACCTGCCCGACTCTCCGTTCGGCATCCACATGGAGCCGCGCGACGCGATGATCCGCGCGATGAAGGCCGGCGGCATAAACTGGACGCGCCTGCACGACGCGGCGCTCGGCTGCTCCGGCTGGTGGAACCTCGAGAAGGAGAAAGGCGTGTGGACGTTCCGCGACGCGGCGATCGCGAGGTTCCGCAGCCACCACATCAAGATTTTCGCCCAGCTCGGCACGGCACCAGCCTGGGCGACGCACTACCACGACCTCGGCTGCAAGCAGATGGGGTACTTCGAGAAGTTCCTGCGTCCGGTGGACACGAACGCCTGGCTCAACTACGTTACGACGTTCGTGAAGCGGTACGACGGCGTGATCGACGAGTACTTCGTGTGGAACGAGCCTTGGGGCCGCTGGTGGGAATCCGCCGCTGACATCAAGTACTACGACAAGAGCCGCGCCGCCGAGGACTTCGGCGAGTTCCAGAGCCTCACCTACAGGGCGGTCAAGGCCGTCAACCCGAAGATCCTCGTGAGCGGCTTCAACACGTACGCCGCGAAGACGGGCGGCGAATGGTCGTGCGGCGTCGCAAAAGGCGGCGGCTGGGAGACGTGCGACGCTCTCGACTACCACATCTACACGCCGCACCTCCGCGCCACCCGCGGGGACTCCAGCTTCACCGAGAAGGCATTCGCTCCCCTTCTCGCCGCGCATCCGTCGCTGGACGGCAAGTTGGTCTACATGAGCGAAGGCCAAGGCACGAGCACCGGCAGCCAGAAGGCCACCAGGCACATGAGCGGGCTCTACGAGAAGCTCGTTCCGTGGACGGCGGAGACGCCGGCGGACATGGCCGCAAACGCGGACGCCACCTGCCGCTACACGCTCTCCCTGCTCGCCGAGGGCAACGCGCGCATCTTCCTCTACACCGCGCACGGCTACGGCGGACTCGTCTCGCCGCCGAACTACATCACGCTCGTGGGCGCGGACGGGTTCCCCTACCCGTCGTTCGCCG
Organism: uncultured bacterium; assembly: GCA_902763655.1. GTDB lineage: Bacteria > Verrucomicrobiota > Kiritimatiellia > RFP12 > UBA1067 > RUG572. The sequence continues at coordinate 211 of CACWSW010000222.1, read as the reverse complement.
CCTACGCCGTCTTCACGCGCGCGCTGGAGGGACGCCGATTCGTCTCGAAGGCCGACCATGGCGCAAAGGGCTGCTTATTTGAGTTCCGCGGAAGCAACGGCGGCGTGAGGCTGTACACCGACCTCTCGCCAGGCGAGGCTGCGGCGCTGCACGCGCGGACACCGCTAGTCGACCTTTACGGCAACACCTTCGATCCGGCGACCTGGTTCCC
>CACWSW010000221.1 GCA_902763655.1 uncultured bacterium | reverse complement strand
GCCGAGCGCAGGGCGCAGTCGCTCGCGGAGGGCGAGAAGATCATGAAGGACACGCGCGTCCGCATGAAGGACGGCGAGGTCGTGACCGCGCAGAAACTTATGGAGGACGGCTGGACGGTGAAGCGCGTGAAGCGCGGCGCGGCGTCCAACACGCACCTCGTCGCGCCGGACGGCAGCGGCTACTTCAAGATCGACGGCAAGGCGTTTGAGTACGCCGAGGACTTTATCGCGAGGCGGAAGGCTGGCGAGGTTGTTGGCCAGACGCGCGACGGCGAGTCTATTCGGATCGCGTCGTCCGACGGCAAGACGTATGAGGTCGCGCTCCCGGATGTGAAGATGCCTAAAGACTTCGACAAGGCCACGTCGAAGGACGATTGGCAGGCCAAGATGAAGGAGGTGGAGGACGCGCGGCAGAAACTGCTGAAAGATGCGCCGTTCCCATCCGTCATCAATCCCAAGACTGGGAAATACTACGCGAACGACAGCGAGGTCGCGCAGCAACGCCGCCGCGAGGTCATGGCATACGAAGAGGCAGTCCGTCGCGCGACGGAGCGTGCGCATGAGCAGATCGGCGAATACGACGACGCGTGGGACGCTAAGAAGTCGTTTCTTCCGGGCGGCGTCATCGAGGCGCGGCGCGGACTGGAAAGCGACGAGGGGCCGCAGCCGGACGGCTGGCGCAAGATCAGCGTCGGCAAGGATGGCCCCGTCGTGCTGAAGGTGCCCGACAACGAGGCGTTCAAGCAGTTTGGTCGTAGGCGAGGCGGACGTGAACGCGGGCGGCGTCGAGGTCGAAGGCGGCGACGTTTACAACGTGAACCAGATTCTCGGCCACATGGCCGGGGCGACTGGCAAGGTCGAGAAGCCGATGCGCGAAGGCGGAAAGGACGAGACGCAGCCAGTTCCCACCCGGCACGATTCCGGCAGATATTCTACGTCTCGCCCGGAAGGCAGTATACCACAGGCCGAATCGGCGGACAAGGCCGCGCCTGCCGCGCCGCCCACGAAGGATGCGGTCATGGCGGCGGCGCGCCGTCTGGGCGTCACGGCCTACGGAGACGACGCGAGCCTGCGCGCGGCCATAGCAGAGGCGAAGTCGCGTCCGCGCAATCCACAGACGGCGCAGCGCATCAGCGACCTCCGCAGACGCCGAGGCGCGCGAGGCACTTCGCAGCGACATCGAGAACGGCGTACCGTTCCCGACGGAGGCCGAGGTCGAGGCGGCGGCGCAAAGGCTCCCGGAGCCGATGCGCAAGCCGTTCATCGAGAACATGAACGAATGGCGCAAGTACGCCGACAAGGTGCGCGAGACAGAATCCATCGGCGACACGGCCAAGGGGCTTGCCGACGACGTTGACGCCGCGATAGAGGCCGAGGAGGCGGAGGCCGCGAAGAATCCCGCCGCCCCGGCTGGCGCGCCGCGCGGTCGCGGCACGGGCACTATCCCGGACGACGAGCCGAAGTCGCTCGGCACGGGCACGGGAAAGCGGAAGGTCGTCACGCCGCAGACTTTTTTGCGCGAGGCGCAGTCGCTTTTTCCAGACGTTGCCTTCCGTAGGAAATCTACGGTTCGTATGCCGGACTTGGTGGCAGGGCACTTCGAGCCTGCCTACCGTATCATCCGCGCGAAGGACATGAACTCCATCCGCACGGTCACGCACGAACTCGGCCACGACATCGAGCACCTGACGCGCTACGACGTGCCGAGGCTGCCCGCCGTGAAGCGCGACCTTTCCGACCTCGGACACGCGATCTACGGGCCGGGCGTCCCGAAGCCGCCGTCGTACATCGGCGAGGGCTTCGCGGAGTACGTGCGCGGCTACGTGTGCAACGCGCCGAACCTCGCGACGGTCGCGCCCGACCTCCACGCGTGGTTCACGGGCGAGTTCAAGCAGAAGCACCCGGACATCGTGAAGAAACTGGACAAGTTGCGCGACATGGTTCAGACGATGAAGGAGCAGTCCGCGTCGGAGATCGTCGGCGGATTCATGCGCCCTTCGACCAGCCTTGTCGCCCGCGCGTGGAAGAAGACTCTCGACTTCTTCTCCGGCGAGAACTGGAACGACTCGGCGGCCACGATCCTGCGCGGCATGAAGAAGTCCGGCATCGCGCGCCTCTACCATTGGCAGGACGACTTCAGGAAACTGGAGGAGACGAAAGACCCCGCCACGAGGGCGATGCTGGCCGACATGATCAGCGACAAGATCGAGAACCACCCGTACATCTTCGCGACGATCACGCGCGGGACGGCGAGCCAGCGCGTCATGGACATGGCGCGGTACGGCACCACGTCGCTCCTCGGCAACCGCAAGACTGGCGAGTCGCTGAAGGAGATTTTCGAGGACTTCTCGCCTGCGGAGCGCGAGGCGTGGAAGAAGTACGCGGTTGCCCGGCACGGCATCGCGAACTACTTCGACAAGAAACTCGACTTCGGCCTGCCGCGCGACGTTCTGGAGGAGGTCGTGCGCGAGTACGACTCGCCGAAGTTCCAAGACGCGCTCCAGAGGTACACGGAATACTCGCACCGCATCCTGCACCTCGGCGTTGACGCCGGGCTTATCTCGCAGGAGACGTACGACAAGATCGTCGCGGAGCATCCGATCTATGTGCGCATTACGCGCCGCTACGCGGAAGACGGCGCGGGGACGCGCCAGAGCGGGCAGGCGATCAACAAGCGCACGGGCGGCTTCGATCACATCCTAGACCCCATCGACGCCGCGCTCATGGATCAAGAGAAGTTCCTGCGCGCCTGTTTCCAAGCGAAGACCCTGCAACTCATCGTGAAGGCCGGGAAGCGCGCCGCCGAGGAGAACGTCGTGTCGATCAAGAACAACGGCGGCCCGGCATCGCCGACGCTGAACCCGCCAGACGAGGCGCACAACGCCGTCGGCGCGTACTGGCCAGTCGAGGTGCCGAACGCGAAGGAGGACGTGAAGTTCACGTCTGCGAAACTCGGAAAGCAGTTGCAGAAGGCGGCGAAGGACTTCGCGAAGTCCACGGGCGCAGACCCGATCCCGCTGGGGGAGTTCGTGAAGGACTTCACGGAGGACAACGCCTCGCTGCTGACGATCTTCCGCGACAAGCCGTCGCAGGGCAAGCACAACCTTGTCTCCGTCTACATCGACGGCAAGTTGCATACCTACGAACTGCCGGACATGAAGTGGGCGAATATGCTGACGGACGTGTACGACAAGAGCGACTTCAACGCGCTCGAAAAGACGTTCGGGCTTGCGACCGCCGGAATCCGCCTCGGCGCGACCACGATCAACTCCGGCTTCGCGCTGCGCAACGGCATCCGCGACAGCCTGCACTCCGCCGTCATGTCCGAATCCGGCGCGCTCCCGATCCTCGGCAGCGTGAACGGCATGATCCAGCAACTGCTCGGCAGGGAGGCCGCGACCATGTTCCGCTCAATGGGCGGGCACATGAGCGATCTCGTCGGCGTGACGAAGGAGCAGAAGTGGAACCACGGCGGCAAGGTCGCGCTCGCGCAGAACGCGCTGGAAAGCATCGGCGCGTACTCGGCGACGGACTGGGCGTTGATGAAGCCCGTGATCAAGGCTTGCGCCGACGTTCTCTCGTACCCGGAACTTGGGCCGCGCATCCGCGAAATGTCCGGCGTCCTCGCGAAGGGGCGCAAGGCGGGGTTGAGCGAGGACGCCTGCGCGATCCTCGCCATGAGCCACGCGAAGGACATATCCATCGACTTCCAGCGCGCAGGGCGGCTGATGAAGCGCATCAACCATTTCATCCCGTTCTCCAACGCCATGTGGCGCGGCACGGAGCAGACCGTGCGCAACTTCGGCCTGCTGCCCGCCCTGCCGCACCAGTTCGAGGACAGGAACCTCAACCGGGCGGGGAAGAACGCGGCGCGCGGCCTCGCGTTCGTCACCTCGTGGGTGGCGACGCTCGCGATGCTGGAAATGTCCGGCGACGAGAAGGACAGGCGCGCGGCGTTCGAGCGTTCGCCGACGGAGAAGTGGGAGTACGAACACGTCGGCGACTGGCGGTTCCCGCTCCCGTTCGAGTTGGGATTCATCTTCGGCGCGATCCCGAAGGCGGCGATCTACGAAATGTACGGCGACAATGGCGCGATGAAGGAATGTCTCGCGGCGTTCAACCAAGCCATGCCGTCGAAGTACGCGAACCCGGACACCGCCGTCGGGTCGATCTCGCTCTTCACGCCGTGGATCGGCCTCATGCGGAATCAGGACTATCGCGGTCGCCCCATCGTGCCGCAGCACATCATGGAGAACCGCGAGGAGAAGGACTGGTACACGCAGTACACCACGGAACTGTCGAAGAAGATCGGCGCGTTCATCGGCAAGTCGCCCGCGCAACTGGAATATCTTCTGGACAGTTATACGGGCGGCCTGTACCGCCGCGTGGCGACGGCGGTCGAGAACGTCGGCGACACGTCCCGCCTACAGCATGGGCGCGGCTTCTCGTTCCTCGACACGCTCCGGGCGCGCCCGCAGGCGAACCGACTCATCGAGGACTTCTACCGCTTCGGCGAGGAGGGCAAGCGCAAACTCGGCTCCGGCACGATCACTCTGGAGGAGTACGGCAAGTTGTCGTCGCAGAACGGCGTGAAGAAGCAGTTGACGGAGCATTTCGAGAAGATGCGCGCGATCCGGGCCGACAAGTCGATCCCGCTCGCGGATCAGGACAGGATGGTGAACGAGGTCGCGGAGCAGGCGAACGAGGTCGTGCGCACGTTCAACGCGCGCGACGACTACCGCCAGCGCGGGATCGCCTACGCCGCGTCCGCGCTCACGGGCAAGGAACTGACGGAACTGGACGACGCCGACCGGGAGAAGTACCTCGGCCTGCTGAAGGGCGTGGATCGGAACGACATCGTGCAGGCGTTGATCCAGTTCGGCAGCGAGGCCGTGCCCGTGAAGGAGCGCGGCGCGGTGAAGTACCACCAGCGGTGGAGTTCAAAGAACATCAACCAGCGCGTCGCCCGCCTGCTGATGCTGATGAACGAGTAGGGCGTCGGGCGGCTCTTCCGGGGCCGTCCGCGCCTTTTTGCCACACAAACGCCACACAAAATCGCCCCCGATTCTGATAAATTTTCGCCCTTTCCCGCAAGTGTCCACACACGGCGCGAAAGGCTGCAACCCCCTTATTCCATTGGATTTATTGCGTTTTCCGCATAAAAAGGAATGGAGCGGGCGAAGGGAATCGAACCATTCGCGCCCACACAACCCTTGCGCGCGCAAAACCCTTGTGATATAATGCCGTCCGTTCCGCGATAGGGATTTCGTGTGAGGGCAGTCCACATAACTGCCACACAAAAATCGAAGCCCCGAAGCGGTCGTCAACCACAACGAAAGGACAAAACGATGAGTTATCGGCCAAAGAAGGCCGTGCTTGACGGCATCACCGTCAGGCATCGGACACGAAACGGCGTCGTGCAGACCGTGTACGACGCGTATCTGGGGTACGTCCCCGGCGAAAACAAGCAGAAACGCCTACAGGCGTCGAGCCTCGACGAACTGAAGGACAAGATTCACAAGTTCTACGTCACGCACCAGTCTGGCGGGGACGCTGCGGTGCGGCTGAAGCCGAGGGAGGCCATCGACGCGCGGGAGGCGTTAGACCTTCTCGCGCAGGCGCAGGCCGGAATCTCGCTCGTGGAGGCCGTGCGGCGGTTCCTGAAGGGCGAGGGCGCGGCGGTGCGGTCGAAGTGCGCCGTGACGCTTGGATCGGCGTACGACGCCTACTACGCGTCGTTCGGCAAGGAGCAGGTTCTGCACAAGGCGGCGGTCGCCAGCCGCGTCGGCGCGTGGGCGGACGAGTTCGGGCGCGACAGGATGCTGGACGAGGCGACGGCGAAGGACGTGGACGCGTGGCTGAAGAAGAAATGCTCGAAGAGCGCGAAGACGTTCAACAACCACCTCTCGTACATCAAGACGTTCTTCAACTGGTGCATGAAGAAGCCGAGGACGTGGATCGCCGAGAACCCCGTCGAGGGGATGGACAAGCAGCGCATCGCGTACAAGGAGCCGAAGTACATGGCACCGGGCGACGTGGAGCGCGTGTTCCGGGAACTGGAGCGCAGGAAGGCGGACAGGCCGGATTTGCTGGCCTACGGCATCCTGTCGTTCTTCTGCGGCGTGAGGCGCGAGGAGATACTGCGCATGGCGACCATGACGGACGCGGCGACCGTGAACATAGAGGACGAGACCGTGGTCATCCGCAAGCCGAAGGGCTGGACGAAAGGCGTCACGCCGAGGTCGTTCCCGATACAGGGGAACGCGCTGGCGTGGATGAAGTCGTTCGCGTTCGACGACGCCGTGCGCCGCATCGGGTCGCATTGCGCCGACGACGTGAAGGAGATCGCCTGCAAGATGAAGATCGCGGTGCCGAAGAACGCCGGGCGGCACACGTTCATCACGATGCACGTCGCCGCGTTCGGGAACCCGGCGAACACCGACGCGATTGTCGGCACGTCGGCGAAGATGCGCGTGTCGCACTACTGCGGCCTCGCGTCGAAGAAGAGCGGCGAGGAATACTTCGC
>CACWSW010000220.1 GCA_902763655.1 uncultured bacterium | reverse complement strand
CCTGCGCCGCGACCGCGTCGATCGCCGCCTGGAAGGCGGCCGTGTCGTCCGTCACCCCGTCGCCCTTCGCGCCGAAGTCCCTGACGTCGAACGCCGCCAACGCGATTCCGGCGGAAAGCGCCGCCGCGCAGAATACGGATTTTTTCATGTTTTATTACCTCTTCACATCAGGTATCATGGTCAATACAGAAAACCGAAAAGCCACAGCGGAATCTTGTTGCCGACGCCGACCGTCGTGTCGTCATTTACGACGTAGCTGTCGGGGATGCCTGCTATCTGCGAGAACCCCTTCCCCGCGCCGCCGATCTCAAAATGATAGCGACCGTCCACAAGGAAATCGCCCGTTCCGGAATACGAAACCGTATGATCCTTGCCTACCTGATTGCAGAACAGCGTCTCCCGAACCGTTCCAATCTCGACGCGCTGCGCAAGTGCATACATCAGGTTCGTGTTGTCGCAGTAGATCTTCTCGGGGCGGGAAAGATTCTTCAGCGTCTCGCCCTTTGGCGGAACAAGCGCCAGAAGCCCGGCTCTGTCAAGGACCGAAAGCATCTTCAGTCCCTGATTGCGGTCCGTCCCGAGTTCCGCATACAGCCGCTTCATGTTCGGCTGCTGCGGGACGGACTCGGCGATCACCATCAGCATTTTCTTCGCTTTGCGGATCGTCTCCTGCGACACATGCTCCACCGCAGGGTAATCCACCTCCAAGACCTTGTTGACGACCTCCTTCACGCGCTGCCCGTAACCGGATCCTGGCTCAAGGTAGAACGGATAGTATCCCGATTCACGATACCGCTCAAAGAGGGGAAGTATCTTGACGGACGAGCAGATATTCGCCGCGATGCTGCGGTGGTTGGCAAGAATATCGTCCAGCGTAATCGGCTCGAACGTGCCCACGCCCTCGAATTGAAGGAACTCCCTGAACGACAATCCACGCATCTCGTAGGTCATCAGCCGTCGCGACAAATCTCCCTTGCCTTGTTCCAATTTGAGCAGAGCCGACCCGGAATAGACAATGTTCAACTTCGGGAACTGGTCGTAGAGATTCTTCACGAGAAGCTGCCACTTGTCTCCATAGTGGTGTATCTCGTCGATGAACACATGCGAGTAGTCGTGGTCATAGAGATAAGTCACCAGTTCATGGACATCATGGTTGGCGAACCAGAGATCGTCCATGCTGAAATACAGCGCCTTGTCGCTCCCGACGCCAAAAGCCTCCTTGACATGCTGTTGCAAGAGCGTTGTCTTTCCCGTGCCTCGGGCCCCTTTTATGCAGACAAGCCTGTTTCGCCAATCAATTTCGCCCGCCAGATACCTGTGGTGAGACAGCGAAACCTCGGAAACAAGGCGATCAGACGTCTTGAAAAGCGAAGTTATGTCTTCAGTTGTCATCGCAGACTCTCGTTAATGGATTCATTCTTTCTTGGACATTTGTAGTAAATCCATTTATTCTTTTTAGCCGGAAAAGAGTAGATGGATTCATTTGCCGCACATTTTAGCACATCGCATTACGGAATGTCCAGCGCAAAAATATAAGTATGTCGCATCCCAGATTTGGGGTTTTAAATATCAAACACGACCCGCGTTTCAGTTCAATGCATACCGCAGGGGATGCGACGGATGCAAACTCGTTCACGCGTCATGGTTTCAGACAACCCAATGGACAGACGATCACCCCATCTTCCCGCACATAGCCGAGATCGGTTCCCGTCAGCACCATCAGGAAAGAGGGATGCCCCATTCTGCTTACATCGACCTTGGCTTTCAGCTTTTTCAGCCCATTTGCCGCGCTGTCGATGTCGCCCGCGCCCAGCTTGACCTCGACGGCACCCCATCGTCCGTCCTTCAAGGCCACAATCATGTCGACCTCAAGTCCCGTCTGATCACGATAGTGCCGAACCTCTCCATCAAGCGGCTGGGCATAAACGCGCATGTCCCGAACGCAAAGGGACTCGAACAGCGATCCAAACGAGCGGAAATCATTCAAGAGCCGTCTGGGCGTCGCTCCCAGCACGGCCGTTGCAACGGACGGATCGACGAACTGGCGCTTCGCCGCAGAGCGAATTGCCAACCGCGACTTGAGCGACGGCGACCAGGCCGGGACGTCCTCCACCAGGAAGATCTTCCGCAGCGCATTCACATACGAAGACAGCGTTTTCTCGCAGATGGTCGGATCGTTGGTCTTCAGGTCCTGCAGGATGGTTTCCGCAGTGGTCAGAGTCGAGATGTTCCGCGCCAGCGACTTGAGCAGATTCCGCACACGGTCGGGATTGCGCTCGACGCCGTCCACCCGGTGGACGTCTTCGTGGACGACCTCGTCAATATAGCTGGCCGACTTCAAATACGCCGCCCGCGGACTCTTGGCAAGCACCGCCTGGGGCCACCCTCCTCGGCAGACGAGATGGGCGAGTTCGTCGGTGCCGACGCGGGATTGTCCAGCCACATCGCCTGCGCCATCAAAAAGGGCCGAAAGGGAAATCTCCCCCGTTGATTCACCCGACTCCCACAGACTCATCGGACGCATGTGCATTCTGATGATGCGCCCCGTGCCCGTATGCCTTGGAGATTCCTCGTCCTTCTTCTCCTCGCGGGGGACGGCCGACCCGGTCAGTATGAACTGCCCGTCTTCACCGCGCTCATCCACAAGGTGCCTTACGGCATTCCACAAGATCGGAAAATCCTGCCATTCATCAATCAGGCGAGGCGTGGGGCCTTCCAGAAGGATCGACGGCTTGGCCTTGACTGCCGCCCGGTATTTATCCACGTTGTCCGGGTCCTGCAACTTGATGACGCTTTTTGCGTGTTCTTCTCCCGTACGCGTCTTTCCACACCATTTGGGGCCCTCGATCAAGACGGCTCCCATGCATTCAAGATAGAAATCCAGAATGCTATCTACCACTCTTTTTCTGTATTCTGGCCTCATCGTGTTAAATCCTTGTTATCCCGCAGAACACGCAATATTATATCAGATATCCGATCAGACAGTCAATGCCACTTCCATTTTTTTAAAAGATTCACTCCCAAAAATTAAACGATCTCATTCCCAAAAATTAAAGCCTCCTCCCTCTTACCCCCGTCGACCAACATTACGACGTTACCAAATTTTTCTACTTCTTCTCGAACGGCGTGTCGCCGGAGATGCGGATGTCACCGGACGGACGCACGCACTTTCACGGGATGGAGTATGCGTTCAGCGGATCTCGACGGTCTCCTTGACGCCCGGTCCGAATCCGTAGGGATTGCCGGAACCTTTTCCGCTGAACCTGTTGTTTTCAAGCAGCGCGCGGCCAGAGAACGGCACAGGAAAGGTGAACGCGGCGCCGCGCATGTCCTCGCAGTCGTTGTCGCGGGCAATAAGCGTATGCGCGGGACCGCACTCGCCCCAGTAGCCCGTGAGATCGTCATGCAGAATCGCCACGTTGCCATTGCGGAGTCGGTTGCGCTCGAATACGATGTCCGCAAACGCCGAGAGGCGGTTGTGCAAGTAGTCGTGGAAATGGTTGTCGTGTATCCAGACCGTCGGGACGTGCGAGACGTTTGCAACGTCGCACCCAACCCACTCCGCAGGAATGTCGCGGTCGAATACGATTTCTGCGCTCTTCGCCTCGCGTCCGGGCTTCGGAAACTCCGCCACTACGGCCCGGCCGAGTATTTGCTTGTCCGGCCCCTTGCCGCGCGAAAACTCCAGTTTCTCACCCACGCGATACGGAAAGTAGCCCGTGTAGTTGAAGCGCTGTATGCCCAGCTCCGCCCGCCGCCCGTCGGTCTTGTCAAGTCGCGTGTAGTTGCCGTGGATGTTCATCACGTCGTCAAGCCCCCAGCAGATCTCCGACTCCGCAATCTCGATGCGCCCCTTCGTGTCGACGAGAAAGATGGCGTCCGCCGTGATCGACACGTGCGAGCCTTCGTCGGGACGCACATTGTAGCGGACGATCCTGATGTTCTCGCACATCTCGGCCACGATCCCCATGCCCACGCCGCTCAGGCACGTCACGTCGGCGACCTCAACGTCGCGGCAGTCCGCAAACGCCGTCAGCGAACGGTTGCGGTCGCTGGCAAGCAGAAGGCACAGCGGCTCGTTCAGCGGGAACGAACACTGTCCGGCGTTCTTCTGATGAGGACTGTCCACATAGCGGAAAAACACCTTGCCGTCGCCCTTGTCCTCCGCAGCCACCGAATAGTATGTGGAGGCGAGCGTGTCCCTATTGCACTTGCAGCCAGGCGTAACGATGTACTGTATCTGGCAGTAGCGGAGTGCGTGAACCGAAAGCTCGCGCTCCCGCGAATCAAGGCGGCCTTCGTCCAAGTCGAAGAAGATTGTGCCGTTCTTGATCTCGTATGGAACGCATCCTTTGGCGAACTGACACAGGAAGCCCGCACCGTTCTTCTCCGCGATGGTGAACTCGACGAGCGGCAGACGAAAAACGCGCGAGGTGAAGTTGCCTATCTTCACGCCGTCGCACCGCTCGACAATGAACGGAAAGGTCTTGCCATGGAATACAAAGCTGGAACCTCCGCCGTCCACCGTCACGTCCTTCAGACCTTCGAGATGGACAACCGCCTTTTTCATGCCCGTCGAGCTGCCGACCGAAGCGAGGAAGCGGTCCTTCGCCCCTTCCTCGAAGAAGTGGTACTCGCCCTTGGCGAATCGGAGCGTGTACCCGTCCTTGAGCCGCGCAACCGCCGCGCGAACCGCCGGCGTGGCGTTCCCCACTACCGGCCCCACCTCAACGACAGAGCCAGTCGATTTCGGGACAATCGTAGTAGCTTGGATGCATCCGGCAACAAGAGCTACTGTAACAAGCAGATTCTTTTTCATGACAACATGAAGCCTATCTTATGAATAGAACCGTGCTGGGCGACTTGTAATCGGGCAGGTTACCGACCAGCGTAAGGCCGTTGAACACACCGCCGTTTCCGTCCGCCGCCGCGAACGTGCCGCGGATCTCGCCGTTCGCGTCGGACACGACATCAAAGCGCGTCAGCATCTTCGTTTCGCCGATCGTCCAGATGCCATCCGCGCCTTTCGTCTCTCCGCCGACGGTAAACGCGGCGTTGCCGGACGCCCTGCCGTTTGCGGAGTAGAGGTAGAGCGTATATGGTTCGTTCTCCTTCAACTTTGAGATCGTGAAGGTGTAAGCATCGTCCGCGCCTGAAGAGGTGACGAACGCATCGAGAAGCGCAGTCCCGGTCGCGGCCGCACCGGTCGCGATGGCAGCGCCGGACACGCGCGTCAACTCGACTGTCATGTTGCGCTTGGTCATGCCATCGGCATCGAGGCAGTTGGCGACCGAAGCGATAGCCTCGCCGCCCGGACGCAACGCGTTCCAGGAGAGCCAGTCGCCGAACCCCTCGCGCCCGCGCATCGCGTTCGCCGAAAGTTTCCCCGTGCCAGTTCCGGTGAAATCGACGTTCACCACGTTTGCCGTTCCGTCATCCTCGCGCTCGTAGCAAAGGCCAAGACCCGTCGAGTCGCAATAGTACTGAGTTCCAGGATCTACCACTGCGTCAAACGTCTCTCCGGCCTTCAGCCACATGCGGTCGACTTCGAGCGACGCTTCGTAAGGAACCCCGGCAGGCACCGGATAGTTCATCTGGACAAGCCTTGTCGCCGGGATGTAGCCGCCGAGGGCAAGGGTGAAGCGAACGCCGTCGGTGTTTTGCACGGTGTTGTCCAGATCGCGTGCACGGCCGCGCACGCGGTAGATGCCGTTCGACGGGGCGATGGCCCGGACTGCCACGCAGGATATGTTCTGGTTGGGAGCTGCCGGATGTGCGAAAATCTCGTTCGCGGCGATGGCCAACCTAGGATAAGGCGTGATGTAGAAAGTGTCGTCCCAGGACGCGACGGCGTTCGTCGTCATGGCGATTCGCGGATACTGGGATCCGCTGTTGTCTGGGGAATGCTCCCACCAGCTGAGTCCAGTCGGATTGCTGTTCTGGCGAGTCACAAAGCCTGACAGCGTGGCAAACGAGTTGGGAAGCCATGATCCCTCCATCGAACCGACAGACCACTGCGCGCCGCCGCCAAGAACGTCATTGAACGGAACGGCGGTGTTCCCCGCTTCATGGTGCGCGTAGAAAGATTTGTTCGCGTCGTAAACGGCGCCGTCCTCGCGGCGGAAGATGGCGGAGACCGCGGTCGAGTCGCTCCAGTACGCCGAACGCGGGGAAACGATGATATCGACCGGTTCGCCCGTCGCAAGGAGGAGATTGTCGAAGGTCAAGTGCATCGTTGACTTCACATGGTCTCCGCTGACAACCGAGTTGGTGACGATCTGGTCGGCCGCCACCAGAAATACCTCGACGCCATCATTGGCACCATTTTCCAGATAGCGCGCCACCACCGAAGCGGAGTAGCGCCCCGCTTCCGGCGGTCGGAAGCGTACGACCGTGCATTGGTTGTTCGCATGGCTCGGCGGGTGGACACACAGTTCACGAGGAGAAAGATTAAAGCCATTCTCCTTTACGATTCTGCCGTCCGTCGGGTTGACAAGCACGAATGGCTCGCTGGCCCCGTTCGCCGTATGGAATCCCACACGACCATCGCCAAACGAGATCTGTTCCGTAAACGCATGGTCGAAGGAGTTTTCAAGATTCTGCGGAATCCAAGACTGGAAGTCCGTCGCCGCAGCGGATGCGCCAAGATTCAGGATGAGCGCATGCCAGGTGCCGTGCTGGCCGGTGCCGTAGGGGTTCACATAGCTCCCCGCAACATCTGCCGTGTAGGCAACGCCGGAATCGTAGAACCGGCCCTCGTCCTCCTTGACTACGAAAGCCTTGACGCCCGTTCCATCGTTCGTATGTGTCCAGGAGTTAACGTTGTTCGGACCGACGACGAACTGGATCCTCATGCCCTGCGTCAGATAACGCACGGGCATCTGGTAGTCGAACCGCTGAGTACGGTTCGCGTCCCCCCATCCGGCGGGATAGTTTTCCAGCGTGACAAGCGTGGACGCGAGTTCGGTGTCGCCAGCCGCCTCGGAGCCGAGGGTGACGTGGCTGATGTCGTGAAACGAGACAAAGGCCGAATACCAGCCGTCTTGCGGTACGGTGAAGCGCAGCACGGCGTATGCGTTGCCGCTGTCGCCCGGATGCAGAATCAGTTCGTCAGCCTCGACCAGATTGCCGGAGGTGCCGAGGTAGGCAGACGCCATCGCCTGCCCGGAGACGTTCACCATGATTTTTGGGTAGGACTGGTCGGCGATGTGCCAGCCGTCCAGCTTGCCGTCCTCCTTCGCTGCGTGCATTTCAAGGGCAACCCCCGAAAACGGCGAAAACGAGGACGCCGCGAGGTAGGACCAGACGCCGCCGTTCGCGTCCGTGTAGGGGTTGGCGTAGGAACCGCTCTCGCAGTTCTGGCGCAGAGCCTTGCCCGCGTCATAGACCGTGCGAGCCGAAGCCGTAAACGCCATCACCGCCACTGCCAAGGCGAAAAGCCGCTTCATAGTGCCCGCACGACCGGTC
>CACWSW010000219.1 GCA_902763655.1 uncultured bacterium | reverse complement strand
CCCGCCAAGATGGTCGCGAAGATCGGCCAGGGGCGTCCGGACGTCCTCGACCTCATCAAGAACCGCGAGGTGACGCTGATCCTCAACACGCCGTCGAACCGGCGCGACGCGCGCGCGGACGACAACTCGATCCGCCGCGCGGCGATCAAGTACCGCGTGCCGTACCTCACCACCATCGCGGCCGCGCTCGCGGCAAGCGAGGGCATCAAGGCCGCCCGCGAGGGCAAGGGCGAGGTGCGCTCCCTCCAGAGCTACCACGCCGCCATCACCATGGAGTAGCCTGCCGTGCAAGCGTTCCTCAGGTGGATAAAGCGTCTGCTGGTGCTGGCCATCCTGGCCGGCATCGGCTACGGGGGATACGTCTACTACGCCTCGAGAAACCAGGAGGCGGCAGTGGTGCGCTACCGCACCGCGCCTGTCGTGAAGATGGACATCTTCCGCACGGTCGAGGCCACGGGCACGGTGCAGCCTATCAAGAAGGTGGAGGTCGGCGCGCAGGTGAACGGCAAGATCATCAAGCTGTTCGTCGACTACAACTCCACCGTCACGAACGGGCAGGTTGTCGCGCTCATCGACCCGCAGGTGTACGAGGCCAACTACAAGAGCGCGCTCGGTGAGCTCCACGCCAACCAGGCTAACGTGAAGAAGTGCGAGGCGCAGCTGGCGCTGGCGGAAAAGACGCTCGTTCGCAAGAAGAAGCTGGTGGACCGCGAGATGGTGCCCGTGGCCGACTACGACGCCGCGCTCGAGGCGCGCGACACGGCCATCGCGTCGCTCGCCGCCGCGAAGGCCAGCGTCGAGAAGAGTGAGGCGTCCGTGAGCCAGTCGAAGGCGAACCTCAACTACTGCACGATCGTCTCGCCGGTGAACGGCGTCGTGATCGACAGGTCGGTGGACGAGGGGCAGACCGTCGTGTCGTCGATGAACGCCGTGCCGCTCCTCAACATCGCCACGGACCTGAAGCGCATCCAGGTGGAGGCCACGGTGCCGGAGGCGGACATCGGCAGCGTGCAGGACGGGCAGACGGTGTCGTTCACCGTGGATTCGCATCCGGGCGTGAAGTTCAAGGGCGTAGTGACGCAGGTGCGCATGGCGTCCACCACCACGTCTAGCGTTGTGACGTATCCTGTGATCATCGAGGCCGACAACCCTGGCGGCAAGCTCTTTCCAGGCATGACGGCGAACATCTCGGTCCATATCGCCGAGGCGAAGGGCGTAGTGGCAGTGACGTCGGCGGCGTTCCGCTACCATCCGCCGGGCGAGGTTCGCCCAGCCGGTGCCGCCGAGAAGGCGCTGTACATGATGGAGTCTAACGCGCCGCCGCGCAAGGTGGCTGTCAAGACAGGCCTCACGGACGGTTCCTTCACGGAAATCAAGGAGCCCGCCGACATCGTCGGACAGGAGGTCGTGCTTGGCGTCATGCCTCAGCAGTTGGCCGGACCGGGAGCTTCCGGCCCATCCAATCCGTTCATGCCAAAACGTCTTGGCGGCTCACGGAACAAGGGCGGACCTCCTCCACCCCGCTGAGATTTGGTATAATACCTCCCGCTATGTCAGAGATTCGCGTTCGTTTTGCCCCGTCACCGACGGGGAAGGTACATATCGGCAACATCCGCGCGGCCATCTACAACTGGCTCTATGCGCGCCACACGGGCGGCAAGTTCCTGCTGCGCGTGGAGGACACCGACCTCGAGAGGTCCACTCCAGAGGCCATACAGACCCTGCTCGACTGCATGGAATGGCTGGGGCTGGACTACGACGAGCCTGCTTTCTACCAGACGAAGAACGTCTCGCGCCACCTGGCGTGCGTAGAGAAGCTGATCGCCGACGGCCGAGCATACAAGATGGAGAAAACCTCCCGCGACGGCAAGACGGGCGAGGTTGTGATGTTCCGCATGCCCAAGGAAGGTACGCTCGCGTTCGACGACATCGTCAAGGGCCACATGGAGAAGAAGGCCGAGGACGTGCCCGACTTCGCGATCGTCCGTTCCGACGGTTCGCCGATCTTCCACCTCGCCAACGTGGTGGACGACATCGACCAGCGCGTGACGCACGTCATCCGCGGCGACGACCACGTGGAGAACACGTTCAAGCACATCGAGCTGTTCAAGGCGCTCGGCGCCGAGCCGCCGCGCTACGGGCACCTCTCCATGATCGTCAACGCGCAGGGCAAGCCCTACTCCAAGCGCGACGGCGCGGCGTTCGTGGGCGAGTTCCGCGAGAACGGCTACCTGCCGGAGGCGCTCTTCAACTACCTGCTCCTCCTCGGCTGGAACCCTGGCGACGAGCGCGAGGTCCTCACGCGGCAGGAGATGGTGGAGCTGTTCGACATAGAGAAGGTCCACGTGACTGCGGCGAAGTTCGACATAAAGAAGCTCCAGTGGATGAACGGCGAGTACATCCGCCGCGCGCCGCGCGAGCAGTTCAGGTCCGAGCTGCTCGCCCGCCTCGGAGCTGCCGGGCTCGTGCCGCCGCCAGACTTCAACCTGGAAATGCTCATAGACCAGCTGCAGATCCGCACGAAGTTCTGGAACGACATCCCCGGCAACTGCGCATGGTTCTTCACGGACGACTACCCGATCGACGAGAAGGCGGTGGAGAAGCGCCTGAAGAAACCTGGCGTCAAGGAGCTTCTGCTCGATCTTGCGGACCGCTTCGCCAAGCTGGAGCCGTTCACTGCTGCGGCAGGCGAGGAGATGGTGAAGGGCCTTTCGCAGGGCCAGGGCATGGGGCCGTGGGTGCACCCTATCCGCGTGGCCGTATCAGGCCGCATGGAAGGGCCGGGCCTCTTCGAGATGCTGGAGCTTCTCGGTCGCGACCGTACTGTCGCGCGCCTCACGCGCGCTGCTGCACAGCTCTAACGGAGGCCATGCCATGCGACGCGTGATACCTGCTGTAATCCTTCTTGTCGCAGGCATCTGCGCGATGGCGGACGACGCTGCGAGGAAGGGGTTTGTGGTGGTGACGGACTTCGTTCCGTCGGACGGGAAGTCGGACGTGGCCGATGCCGTCCAGAAGGTGATCGACACGCATCCGAACCGCACGATCTACTTCCCAGACGGAACCTATATTCTCTCCAAACCGATCGCCACGCCTGCTGAGCCTACGCTAAGCGTTGACCTGCAGCTCTCGAACTACGCCATACTCAAGGCGGCGCCCGGGTGGACGAATGCCGAGGCGATGGTACGCCTCGGGGGCATCCATCCCGCGAACAACATCCGCACGCCCGGCAGCTGCTACTCGTTCATGGGCGGCATCATCGACGGGAGCGAAGTGGCGAAGGGCATCTCGATCGACTCGGGACGCGAGACGAAAGTGCGGTGTGTCTCGATGAAGGGAGTCCTTGTGGGGCTGCACATCAAGCACGGCGCGAACGGCAACTCCTCGGACAGCGACATCTCGGACGTGAACATCGTCGGCAACGGCGCGACGAACTCCGTGGGCGTGTTCGTGGAGTCGTGCGACAACACGCTCTCCAACATGCGCATCGCGGGCATGCTTGTGGGCGTTAAGCTCACGGGGAGCGGCAACCTCATGCAGAACCTCCATCCGCTCTACGCCTACCGTCCTTCGCTGGATGCCTTCTATTCCGAGTCTGTCGGCTTCCTCGACATGGGCAACAACCATTATCGCTGCTGCTACAGCGATCATTTCAGCACGGGCTTCGTCCTCAACGGTCACAGCTTCCTGGACAGCTGCATCGTGTGGTGGTACGGCAAGCCGGAACACGGGAAGGGGAAACGCCGCACGGGCATCAGGTGCCCGCGCGCGTTCACGTCGCACGTCACGAACATGACTATCGGGTTCAGGGGGGATCTAGCGCTGAACACGGTGCTTGACGTTGCGAAGGACGGCGGCAAGGGATTCCTGCAGGATCCTGTCATCAACGAGAAGCTCGTGAACGAGGAAGCTAAAACGTACCGCAAGTACCTGCGGGGGGATGTTCACTGAGGTAGCGCTTACCTGGTGATGGCAGCCTTCATGAACTTGGCGCCTTCGGCCGTGACCGTGACGGTCGCCGTGCCGTTGGCGAACGTGGGCGTGTAGGTGGCATCAGTCCAGGAACCCGTCGCCAGGTCGGCGGCGTACCGCACCTTCAGCGTGCCGTTGATGGCACTCGAGAGCGGCACCGCTGACTCGCCCGCCGACGCGCTCACCGTGATCTTCCAGCCGGTCTCGGTCTGCTCGATCGCGTCAATGTGCAGCACGGGATCGACCGTCAGACGGCTCGTGCAGCCGAGCAGGTAGGACTCAAGCCCGAGCTTGCCGTTCGGGTCGGCGATGTTGTTCGCCGTCGCCCAGGACTTGATGCTCTCCAGCTCTGCGGCCGTCGGCGCGGTCGTGCCCCAGATCTGGGAGGCATCCGCGTCCGTATCCCAGTCCACGCTGAATTCGATGAAGTAGGTGGTCATGCCGTTCTCAATGGATATGCTGTCGTAGCCGCCGGCGATGCCGGCCGCGATGCCCGGCTCGTATTCGCTCGGCGCGACGCCGGAGGTGAGGATGGCGGTCTGCGGGGAGTTGAGGTCGCGGCCCACGAACGCGCGCACGTACGGCGTCACACCCTCCTTCACCGTGGCCGACATCGCCGTGCCCGACGCCACCGTCACGTTGTCCATCGACAGCGACACGCCGCTCACCATGCGGCCGATGAAGCCGCCCACTTCCGCCTGCTCGTTCGCGTTCGTCACGTTCGCGGTGAGCGCGCCGGAGCTGACGCCGTTCGTGATCGCGAGCGAGATGCCGCTCGTTTGTGCGCGTCCGACGAATCCGCCGACCGTCGCAACGCCCACGGAGCCGGACGTGTAGGTCGCGTTGAGCGCGCCCTCGTTCACGCAATCGACGAAAATCATCTTGCCGGGATTCTGTTGGTATCCCACGAACCCGCCCACGGCCGCGGTGGCATCCGTCGAGGTGCCGCGCTGCACCTTGTCGAACGTCAGCGTGCCCTTGTTGCAGCAGTTCGAGCAGAACAGCGTCATCGTGTTGCCGTAGTAGGAGTGGAAACCGCCGAGCTTCGTGAACGTGGTGCCGACGTTTGCGAGGTTCGTGCAGGAGAGCATCGTGACGTTGCCCTCGCACCAGGACGAGAATCCGCCGATGTTGTGGTTGCCCCACACGGTGCCGCTCACGGTGACGTTCTCGAAGAAGCCCCCCTCGATGTCGCCGCAGAATGCGGCACCCGAGGCGAGGTTGAGCGGTTGCGTGCCCGCCACGTAATCGTCGGGTGAGGCTACGTCCAAAATCTGGAGGTTCTTCACCGTACCGTCGATGATCGTGCCGAAGAATCCGCAGTAGCTACGCCCGGAGAGGACGAAGTTGCTCACGACGTGTCCGCCGCCGTCGTAGACGCCCCTGAAGGCCGGGGACGCCACGAAGTAGGCGGCGCTGTCGTTGATGTTGCCGAT
>CACWSW010000218.1 GCA_902763655.1 uncultured bacterium | reverse complement strand
GGAGGCGAAGTTGCTGAGCTGCGCGCCGTTCGACGCGACGCGCGACTTCGCCTCGCGCGGCGGGATGCTCACGGCAGATCCGATCCGCATCATGGCGGGGCACAACGGCTCCATCCAGGGGCCGGCCGAGGCGAAGTGGGGATACACGTGCCTCAGCGTAGCCGACTGGGACGGCGACGGCCTCCCCGACATCATGGCCAACTCGATCTGGGGCAAGCCGCTCCTCTTCCGCAACGTCGGCACACGTACGGCACCGAAGCTCGCGGCGCCGGTCGGCATTGAGGTGGAATGGAACGGCGAACAGCCGGAGCTCGGGTTCGGCTGGTACAAGCCGAAGAAGACCGACAACCCGAAGGAGCTGATCACCCAATGGCGCACCACGCCGGTCATGTTCGACATGAACGGCGACGGACTGACGGACCTCGTGATGGTGGACCAGGACGGCGACCTCGCCTTCTTCGAGCGCGCGAAGAAGGATGGCAAACTCGTCGTGAAGGCACCGCGCAAGGCGTTCCGCGACGTGAACGGCGAGGTGCTCCACCCCACCGCGCGCAAGAATCCGAACGCATGGAGCGGCGGCATCGGCGGCGCGACGGGCCGGCGCAAGATCACCATCTGCGACTGGAACGGCGACGGCAAGGCCGACATCATCATGAGCGGCAAAAACTCGCGTCTCTACCTCCAGGTCGAGGCGAAGGACGGCAACTGGCTCTTCAAGGACATGGGCGACATGAGCGGGCAGCAGCTCGCCGCTCACACCACCAGTCCCACGACCGTGGACTTCGACAACGACGGCATCCCTGAAGTGATCCT
Organism: uncultured bacterium; assembly: GCA_902763655.1. Lineage (GTDB taxonomy): Bacteria > Verrucomicrobiota > Kiritimatiellia > RFP12 > UBA1067 > RUG572. Next base: position 8,138 of record CACWSW010000218.1, on the reverse strand, counting down.
CGGCTGCGAGGACGGTTTCCTCTACCACCTGAAGAACAACGACTGGAAGAAGTGATGAAGGGAGACGGAATGAAAACGATGACTATCGTGCTGGCGCTGGGCGCCTGCACGCTCTTCGCGCGCGACGCTCGGTTCGCCGACGCGCCGTACATGAATCCGCGCCTCTCGACCGAGGAACGGATGAACGACCTCATCTCGAAGATGGAGATGCGCGAGAAGGTGGCGGTGCTCTGCACCACGGCGGGCTTCAAGATGTACGAAATCCGCGACGGCGAGGTGTACGTCACCAAAAACCTCGAGGAACTGTACGCGAAGTTTCCCGGATGCGGACTGGGGAGCTTCTTCCGCGCCGACTGGTTCTCCGGGCGCAACTGGAAGACGGGCCTTCGTCCCGAGCTGCTGATCAAGGCGTACAACGCGATGCAGCGGTATGCCGTGGAGAAGACGCGTCTCGGCATCCCGCTCACCCTCGCCGGCGGTCAGATGTTGGGAGAGACGTCCATCCCCACCGGCATCGGCATCGCCTCGACGTGGGACGTGGACCTCGCCCGCGAGGCGGCGCGGATGAACGTGCGCGAGCTGCGCACGTTCCAGCAGAACTATCGTGTTGGATTCCCGCAGGGCACGCTTGCGCTCGACCCACGCTGGAGCCGCGTGGAGCAGACTTACGGCGAAGATCCGTTCCTTGCCGCCGAGTTCGTCTACGCACGTTGCGCCGGTTCCCGCGACCTGGGTGGCGGTTCGGTGCTGGAAAGCTTCATCTGCCACGGCATGGGCGAGGGAGGGCACATGTCCACGCCGGTACATGTGGGCATGAACGAGCTACTCAACGTCCACATGCGTCCGTTCGAGTACGCGATCAAGGGCGGTTGCTCGCAGTTCATGACGAGCTACAACCTGATTGACGGCATCCCCGCGCTCCTGCGCGGCGATCTTGTCAACGGGTTCGTGCGCGAGAAGCTCGGCTACAAGGGGACGTTCATCGCGGATGCCGGGGCGATCGGCTCCTTGCGCTGGCAGGGTTTTGCGCGGGATCTTGGTGAGGCGGCGGCCTTGGCGGTGAAGGCCGGAAACGACCTATGCTGCTGGGAGGCGGAGAACTACCTGAACGGGCTGATGCAGGCCATCGAGCGGCGCCTGATCACGGAGGAGGACATCAATGTGTCCCTTCGCCGCGTGCTGCGCCGCAGGTTCGAGACCGGACTTTTCGAGCATCCGTACATTGACCCCGAGGCGCGCGCCAAGGAGTACGGGCGGCCGGAGGACGTGATCGGTTGCCCGGCCAACCGCGCAGTGGCGCTGGCGCTGGCGCGCAAGTCGATGACGCTCCTCGAGAACAAGGGCGGCGCGCTGCCGCTCGACCCGAAGACCATTCGCCGGATTGCCGTGATCGGCCCGAACGCGGACAAGCCGGAGAACCAGCTCGGCGACTACACCGCGCCGCAACAGCCGGGGCAGACGATCACGCCGCGCCTAGGCTTCGAGGCGCTTTCGAAGAAATACGGGTTCGAGGTGGAGTACGCGCTCGGATGCAAGGTCAGGTCCATGAACAAATCCGGTTTCGCCGCCGCCATCGAGGCCGTGAAGCGTTCCGACGCCGTGGTGGTGTGCCTGGGCAGCAGCTCCGTACCGGACCATGCGCTCACGCAGAACGAGGCAGGGACGGCAATCTGCAATCACATCCGGAAGGATTCCGAGCTGGACAAGGACTGTGGCGAAGGGTTCGACCGGGCTTTCCTCCGCCTCAACGGCGTACAGCTCGAACTGCTCCGCGAGGTGAGGGCGCTCGGCAAGCCCGTGGTGGTTGTCCTCATCACCGGTCGTCCGCTCGTCCTGGAGGACATCGCCGCGGCATCCGACGCGATCCTTCTCGCCTGGTACCCCGGCACGGAGGGCGGCACCGCGATCGCCGAGACCATCCTCGGCCTCAACAACCCCGGCGGCAAGCTGCCGATCTCCTTCCCGCGCGCGGAGGGCGCGATACCGTGCTTCTACCATGCGCTGCGCGACAGGGGCAACTACGTGGACTGCGAAGGCGGCGCGGCGTATCCCTTCGGCTTCGGGCTTTCGTATACCTCCTTCTCCATCTCAAAGCCCGTGCTCGACGGTGCGAAAGTCACGGTGAAGGTGGTGAATACGGGCTCGCGCAGGGGCGACGAGGTGGTGCAGATGTACATCCGCGACGTGATCTTCTCGGTGGCGCGTCCGCTGTGGGAACTGCGCGGCTTCAAGCGCGTGACGCTCGACCCGGGGGAGAGCGCGACGGTTTCGTTCGAGCTGGGGGAGAAGGAACTGGGCTTCTGGAACCGCGAAGGACGGTTCGTGGTCGAACCGGGCGATTTCAGGGTCGCGGTGTGGAACGGCTTCTCGCTGGGTGCCCTTGCGCGGAACTCAGTCATCTACAAGTTTGGCAAGTGAGGCTGTTGCAAGTGGTGAAATGTGAGAACCTCGACATTGACGGACAGGCAACATAATGATATCATTTGCAACCGAAACCACCGTTAACGAAATGCCCGTTAACGAAACAGGCGTTAAGTAACTGCATGGTGAGGAAATTCTTTGGCCGCGAGCTGGAATTGAAGGAACTGAGAAAAGTACGGGGTATTTCTTTTGAAAGATCCCGTTTTTACGGTCTTGACAGGACGTAGAAGGGTTGGCAAGACGTTCAAGACGGCGGGGCCGGACTGCTGGAAGGGAACGGTGGATTTCCTGGCGGTCGAAGCCATGCCGGAGCGAAGGCCGTTCGCGGCGCGGAATCTCCGCGTCGTTCGCTGCACGCCCGACCTGCCGCCCGACATCGGCATCTCGTCCGTGCTGCCGGACGAGGCGATTCCGCGCGCCTGGCGTCCGTTTGCCCTTGAGGTCGTCTTGCGCAACTACGGGACGCGTCCCGCGCGGAACGTGCGCTTTTCGTTTCCGGGACTGCCATCCGAACTGAGGCTTGCGGACAAGCGCGAGCTCGCGCCGGCGGGCGTGGTCGCCGCCGCCACGGGCCGCGACAGCGTGGGCGTGGGGCATGACTTCGCCAAGTGGAGGCTCCCGAACGAACGCGTATTCCGCGTGTCGTTCACCGCGCCGCCGCCGGGCAGGTATCGGTTTGCCTTTGAGGTGGAGGCCGACGGATGCGCGCCGCGCCGCAAGGACGTAGAGGTGGAGATACTGCCGTCCCTCGGCCTCGCGCGCGCGGACTACGTGCCGGAGCCGAAGCCCGTGAGGACGGGCGTCTACCGCGTGGGGGCGACGTCGTTCCCGGGCTGGACGCTCCACGACTGGCACGCGATCCGCTCGCGCGCGCCGGAGCGCAAGCCCGTCCTCGGCTGGTACGACGAGGCGCAGGTCGAGACGGTCGACTGGCAGATCAAGCATCTTGTCGAAAACGGCATTTCATGGCTTCTCGTGTGCTGGTACTGGGACTGAAAGACGAAGGCGCCCGACCGTGGCACGAGCGTCTGGCCCGAGACGTTCCAGCGGGCGCGCTACCGTCGCCACCTGAAGTGGTGCCTGCAATGGGGCGTCTATTCTTCATGGGACCATAAGTTCACCGCAGACGACATGCGCGCGGCCGCGACCTACTGGTGCGAACACTACTTCAACACGGACGAGTACCTGAAGATCGACGGCCGTCCGGTCGTGGACATCTATACGGGCTACGAGCTGAAGGCGAAGTTCGGCGAGGCCGAGGCGAGGGGATTCCTCGAGGCGGCGCAGGACTGCGCGCGGAAGGCCGGATTCCCTGGGATACACTTCGTGGCGCAACGCGGCAACTTCGATCCCGCGCTCGCCGCGGAACTGGCAGCGCTCGGTTTCGAGAGACTGTCGGTCTACAAGTATCTCTCGGACGCCGCGTTCTCCGGCAGATGGACATCGCCGCGCGACTTCGGACAGGTCGTCGCGACGAGCCTTGCGCATTGGCGCCACGTACACGACACTTCGCCCGTCAAGTTCTTTCCGTCGCTCTCGACGGGGTACGACCCGCGTCCGTGGATCGGCGCGGTGAACAACGTCATCGTGACGAACGTCACGTCACGCGGGTTCCGGCGCATCTGCGAAGATGCGCGGCGGTTCTCCGACGAAACGGGCGAGCGATATCTCTTGATTGGGCCGCTCGACGAGTGGGGCGAGGGATCGATCGGCTACCCGAACCGGCAGCACGGTTTCGGGATGCTCGAGGCCGTGCGCGACACGTTCGGCGAGAAACCATCCGACGGCTGGCCAGTCAACATCGCGCCGGAGGATGTCGGCTTGAAATGTCCACGCAGAAAGGAACAGTGAACATGTCGCTTCCTCATGGACGCCGCCAAGATGGCGGCTCCCCATATGGAGAGCCGCCGTCCCGGCGGCGTCCCGGCAAATTTCGCCCCTCAATCACAATCTCATAATCTTTTGGTATACTATCTGACGATGGACGAGACAAGACCCATACTCTACGGCGTGGCGGACTACGCGCAGATCAGGAAGAAGAACGCCTGGTTCGTGGACCGCACCGCGAAGATACGCGATTTGGAGAGCATCGCATACGCGGAAGTCGCTGCTGACATCTATCCTTGAGGCGTACTACGACGTGCGGTACGCCGACAGGTTCGACGAGTTCTTCGCGGGAACCGACATTGGCGCGGACCCGACGGACGAGCGCGGCAAGTACCTCGTGCTCAAGTTCGACTTCTCCGCCGTGTCGAAAGACGCTTCGCAGGTGGAGGTGGATTTCAACGACTACGCCTCGCGTTGCTGCAACGCATTCGCCCGCAATTACCGGACGCTCCTGCCAGAAGGTCTCGCCGACCGAATTCTGGCGGCGCCGGATGTCGGGAAGAAGTTTAACGAGCTGGTGGTCAGCCTGAAGGGCACCGGGATCAAGCTCTACGTCATCATCGACGAATACGACAACTTCACCAACACGGGAGAGCGGGCTGGACGCCTATAACGCGCTTTGCCACGGAGACGGATTCTTCAAGAACTTCTTCGCCAGGCTCAAGGCGGCGACCACCGGGACGGAGGCGCCGGTGACGCGCCTTTTCGTCACGGGCGTCTCGCCCGTGACGATGGATGACGTGACGAGCGGCTTCAACATCGGAACGGACATCTCGCTCGACCCCGTGTTCGCGGATTTCACCGGCTTCCGGCACGACGACCTTCGCGCCATGGCGGACTACTACGCGCCGCGTTGTGGGTTTGATACGGACAAGGCGTACGACACCGCGATCGCCTGGTACGACAACTACCGGTTCGGGAGCGGCTCCTCGCCGTCCATCGCGAACACGACGCTCGTGCTCTACTTCTTCGACAAGCTCGTGCGCGTGAAGGTGTGGCCCAACGACATGGTGGACGAGAACCTGCGCACGGACTACGCGAAGATCCGCCACCTTGTGACGATGGACCATCGTCTCAACGGCAACTTCCACGTGCTCGAGAACCTGCTGGCCGGCGGCGCGCTGGAGGAGCCGATCACCAAGTCGTTCCAGGCGAACGAGCTTTCGAAGAAGGAGAACTTCACCTCGCTACTCTACTGGCTCGGCATCACGACGATCACGGGCGATCGGCGGGGAAAGACGGTCTTCGGCGTGCCGAACGAGACGCTGAAGGAACTTGCCGCGAAGATGATTCCGGCGGCGTACTCCGACATCCACAAGATCGACGAGCGCGTGTTCGACATTAATGACGGGCTTTGCGATTTCTCCTACGATGGCAAGTGGGAGAAGTTCATCGGCATCCTCTCAGGGATCGTGAAGGAAAACTTCGCGGTGCGCGACGGGGTAGAGGGCGAGAAGGTGGTGCAGTCGACGCTCGTCGCCTTGCTCACCGCCGCGAAGGGACCGTACCTCGTGAACCACGAGCGCGAGGCGGGGGGCGGCTTCTACGACCTTGCGCTCGCGCCGCGTCTCGACCGCTGGCCGGACATCGCCCACGCCGCGCTCATTGAAATGAAGTACGTGAAGGCGGGCGACCCCGCGCCCACGCCGGAACAGCTTGCCGACATCAAAGCGAAGGCCATCGACCAGCTCGACAAGTACTCCGCCGATCCAGCCCTCGTCGCCAAGTGGCATTTGGGCCGTTCAAATGAGACTGGTGACGCGCTTCCTCCGGGACGCCGCCAAGATGGCGGCTCCCCATATGGAGAGCCGCCGTCTCGGCGGCTCACTGGGGCAACGGACGTCTCGTCCGTTGCCCTCCATCGTCTCGTTCTCGTGTTCCACGGCGGCGATTGCGTGCTGAGCGAAGAAGTGTGACAAAGGATGCAGTTGCAAAACCTCATTGTTGCGTTGGCGGCGGCGTGTGCCGCTTGGCTTTCTGCCGCGCAGACGCAGGAAACCGCCGGTTCGCTGGCGTACTTCACCAAAGAGGCGTTCGCGAACGCCGACATGCGGGGGATCGCGGAGGACATCGATTCGACGCTTGCGCGGTGTCCGGCCGCCTTCGCGGCGGCCGAGGACCTCGCGTCCACGCGCGCCGGGCATGAGCGCGTCGCGATCCTGCTGCGCATCGAGATCGCCCGCAGCCTGGAGGCGTATGTCCGGGCCCGCCATTCGCGCAAGCCCGAGGCGAAGGACCTGGAGCTGATGGCCTGGCAGGGGGCGATGGAGATGCGCGGCTTCCTGAACTACTTCGTCGCGGAGAAAGTGCGCGGCGCGGCGCGGGCGACGCTGCCGCAGCCGGTGACGCTGAACGTGCGCGACTTCGGCGCGAAGGGCGACGGCGTGGCGGACGACGGTCCGGCGATCCGGCGGGCCCTCGCCGAGGCCAAGAAGCGGGCGCCCGCGCCGGTGACGGTGCGCATCCCCGCCGGGACGTACCTCGTGCGGCCTGACGCCGGCACGCCGCCGGAGAAGGTCGAGTTCCCCAACTACCGCGACTACGGCGAGGACGGAAAGCCATTCCACCCGCTCGTCGCGCGTCCGTGGAAGGACTACGGCGCGGGATTCCACTTTACCTGCCACGGTTGCTCCAACCTCGTGATCTGCGGCGAGGAAGGCACGGAGATCCGCTTCACGGACTCCACGCGCGGCGGGTTCGGGTTCTGGGGTTGCACGGAGACCGTCGTGAGGGATCTCGCGATCTCCTACAGCGAGAACCCGTCGACGCAGGGGACGATCCTTTCGGTGGAAAAGGACCCCGTCTCGTTCGTGTTCAAGCGTGATCCGGGCTATCCAGACCCGGATGAAACGCGGTTCACCGACGCCCATTCCAACCGGTTCACGGCACACGAGGGCCCGAGCCAGCTCTGGCTCAACCGAAAGGCCGGCGAGCGCATCAGCGTGATCGCCCGCTACTCCGAGGGATCGAAGGGCTTCCCGGTCTACATGCAGCTCTGCTCGTTCTCGGGCGCGGAGAACGTGACGGTGTACGATTCGCCGGGGCAGTGCTTCATCATGAACACGAGCTATGCCATGCGCCTGTTGGGATGCACGGTTAGGGTGCGGCCGGGAAGCGACGACCTCGTCGGCTCCAACGCGGATGGCTGCATGGCGTCCGGCATGATCGGCCCCTACATCGTCGGCTGCAGCTTCGAGAGCATGGAGGACGACGGCATCAACATCAGCACGCCCATCGGCACGGTCAACCGCATTGCCGCCGACCGGCGCGCGATCACGCCGTGGCCGGGCGGCAGGGACGCGTTCCTGGTGGACGGCGTCACGGGACTGGTCAAGGGATTTCTCCGCACGGACGGCAAGGGACGTCTGGCGGTGCCGTTGCCGTCGGACGCGCGTGACGCGGTCGCCGCCGGGACGCCCAGCCGCGACATGAAGACATGGCTGCGGTCCAATTCCTGGCAGGGGAAGGCCGGCGAGCTGAAGCCCGACCGCATCATACCGATACCGGGGACGTCGGGCGCGATCGTGAAGGACTCCTCGTTCCGCAACCTGCGCGGCATGGGCATCCAGGTGCATTGCGCGAACATGCTTGTGGAAAACGTGGATGTGACGCACGTGACCGGCCCGGGGATGAACATCAACCCGCTGTTCGGCTGGGGCATGGTGTTCGACGTGCACAACATCATCGTGCGAAACTGCAGGTTCAAGGACACGGCCAACGGTTTCGTGGTGAAGCCCGGATGCGTCCAGCCCGGCGTGACGCTGAAGCAGAAGATGATCCAGGGCATCCGGCTTTCCGGCAACACGTTCGAGCTGGCGAAAGGACGGCAT
>CACWSW010000217.1 GCA_902763655.1 uncultured bacterium | reverse complement strand
GCGATAGCGCCCTTCATGCCGGCCGAGCCTGGCGTGAGGACGATCTCCGCGCCGTAGGCGGCGGCGAGCTTGCGGCGCTCGATGCTCATCGTCTCAGGCATAGTGAGGATAAGGTGGTAGCCTTTCACCGCGCTCACCAACGCAAGGCCCACTCCCGTGTTGCCGCTCGTGGGCTCGATGATCGTAGCGCCAGGCTTCAGGACGCCGCTCTTCTCGGCGGCCTCCACCATCGCGAGCGCGATGCGGTCCTTCACGCTGCCGCCCGGGTTGAAGTACTCGACCTTCGCGAGCACCTTCGCGCCGCCCTTGTTAAGCTTGCTGGAGATTTCGACGAGCGGCGTACCGCCCACCTTCTCCAGAATGTCCTTCACTGTCTTGCTCATTTTCTGGTTCCTTTCGGTTTCCGTTAAACTTGTTCGGGGTTGACGCGGCATATTATAGCACCGCCTCCCGAACCATAGGTAATCGGAAAACACAGCATATCAGCATAGGCCAAGCCTATGACCACCCAAGTCGCTCACTTGGCTTTCTTCTGGTTGTGCCTGGTGCCCATCGCCTTCATGACGACGATACCCTGCCGAGACTGCGGCGACTGGAAGCGCTTGGCGAGGATGTCCGCCTCGGTGAACTTGTGCAGGATGATCTCCGCCTCGCGTCCGCGCTCGAAGTCGTGCGTCACGTAGATCGTGCCGTCGGGGCCCTGCTCCACGTCGGGGTAGGTGACGGACCTGCGATCGTCCAGCACGAGGCCGCCCTCCCACGTCTTGCCCTCGTCGCGCGAGAGATAGGCGATCTGCCCGATGCGCTTGTTGTCGTTGAAGGAGTCGGGCGGCGAAAGGTGCTTCACGAATATCCAGCTCCCGGAGGCGAGCGCGCGCACCTGGCAGCGGGCGCACGGCTGGTCCATCCCGGCGGGCTTCGTCACCTCGCCCCACGAGCGGCCTTCGCCGCGGGACTCTGCCATGCGCAGGCCGTTGCGCGAGCGCATGTACATGCGGATCGTCCCGTCCTTCAATTCAAGGAAGTGGTTTTCCGGCCAGTCGCTTTCGGGCACGGTCACGACGCCGCGCCGCGTCCATGTCTTGCCGCGGTCCGTCGAGGCGAGGGCAAGCGCGCCGGCGTCCGTGCTGCTCGTGCCGAACAGTCCCGACCAAGGGCCCCATGTGCGGGGGAGCTCCACCGGCAGGAGCCACGTGCCGTTCCTGAGGACGATCGGTTTGTTGAGCACCGCGCCGTCGCAGATGCGCCGTATGGGCGACCATGCGGGCTTCGCGTCGTCGGGGTTTGCGCAGACCGTCTCCCACACGCCCATGCGACCGTCGTTGTGCCACATGGACTGGCTCACGAACAGGTGCAGCTTCCCGTCAGGATCTGTCCAGAGGTTCGCGATGATGTTGCTGCGCGGGAAAGGGATGCGCTTGGGGTCATGCCCGTCCACCACGAGCGCCGGCGGGTTCCACGTCTCGCCCTTGTCGTCGGAGAATGCGCAGACCGTGTAGGCCTCGGGCGAGTCGCCGCCGCCGATCCAGCTGGCCCAAAGGCGTCCCTTCGGCGTAAGCGCCGCGCCGTTGTTCATCGCCCAGCGCTCATTTGCAGCGCTGTACTCCGGGCCGGGGTTCACGTTGAGCGGCGGCGGCACAAGCGCGAGATCCGCCACCGCCTCCATCGCGCGCCGCTCGAGCGCACGCACCTTCGCCTCGGGCCATTCCTCCGCACAAGCCATGCAGACCGTCAGAGCGCAAGCTCCAAACGCCAAGATCCTCATTCGTCTTATCCTTTCGCCAAGCTGGGTTTCCAAACGAGACAGGATTGTACCATCTTTCCGCGTCGCCGTCACGGCAGCGCTCCTTTTGCTATACTAGTCCCATGCGGTTCATAGTCACAGCTGGCCCGACACGGGAACATCTCGATCCCGTGCGGTTCTTGTCCAATCCTTCCTCGGGACGGATGGGGTTCGCCGTCGCGCGCGCCGCGCGCGCCGCCGGACACGATGTCACGCTCATAGCCGGCCCCGTCTCGCTCAAGACCCCACCCGGCATCAGGCGCATCGACGTAATCTCAGCCCGCGACATGCTCGCCGCCGTCCTCAAAGAGGTGAAAGGTGAAAGACGAAAGGTGAAAGATGAATCACCCTTCACCTTTCACCCTTCACCTTTCACCGTCCTCGTGATGACCGCCGCGGTAGCTGACTGGCGCCCAGCGCGTTGCGCCGCCCGCAAGCTCAAGAAATCGGAGATGTCCGACACGCTCAAGCTCGTCCGCAACCCCGACATCCTCAAGACGATTGACCGCCAACTGGGAGGGCCGCGCTCCCGCGCGGCCGCACGCCTAATCCGCATCGGCTTTGCCGCCGAAACGGGCGCGCCCGCCGCCGAAGCCGCACGCAAGTGCCGCGAGAAGGGCCTCGACCTCGTGGTCGGCAACGACGTGACCGCGCACGGCAGCGGCTTTGGCACCACCACGAACCGCGTGACGTTCGTCACGCCCGACGGACTCGTGCGGCATCTCCCGCTCATGAGCAAGCTCGCCGTCGCCCGCCGCATACTGGCATTCGCAGAAAGGATGGCCGACAATGGCTGACGGCGACTACGAGCGCGGCCGCGGCCGCGAGCTCGGCGCCATCGCCGCGGAGCTGAAGCGCCTCGCCGCCGCACGGGAGGGTCGCAACTTGTTGCGACCGATACGGGAGGGCCGCGCTCCCGCGCGGCCGCCCGTCTTCGTGCTGAACGGGTGGGCGGCCAGTCCGCACGCATGGGATCTCTGCCGGTTCATGCGGCCGCGCGGGAACGCGGCCCTTCCGCGCCTGTTCAGCTACGTGGAGCAGCTAGATGGGCTTCCGGAGCAGGCGCTAGAAACCACGGATCGGTGCATCCTCGTCGGCTGGTCGATGGGCGGCAGCTCGGCGCTGCGCCTCGTCGCGCGCTTCCCGGAGAAGGTCGCGGGGCTGGTGCTCATCGCGGCTACGCCGCGCATGATGGAGGACAAGGAGACGGGCTGGCGAGGAATGACCCCGCACCGCCTGGAGGCGCTCCGGTACGGTCTGCTGAAGACGCAAGGCATAGGATTCTTCGGCGTGCCGGAGGGCAAGCCGAACCCCTACCTCGCCGACGATCCCTCGAACCTCGAACGCGGCCTCAAGTACCTGTTGGATACGGACGTGCGTGGCGAACTAGCCACTAGCCACTCCGCACCAGCCACCAACATCCACATATTCCAGAGCGAGCACGACGGCATAGTTCGTCCCGAGAACGCCGCCTGGCTCAAGACAGTCTTTCCGCAGGCTTCCGTGACGATGGTCCCAGGCACGGAACACGCCCTGCCGATTTTCATACCGGAGAAGATAGATGAAGCGGTTGATACTTGCATCCGGCTCGCCGCGGCGGGCCAAGATCCTGCGTGACCTGGGCGTCGAGTTCGAGATCGTGAAGACGGATGCGCCCGAGGTGTCGCTGCCGCACGACCCCGAAGGAACGGTCCTTGCGAACGCGCGCGCCAAGCTGCGTGCGGCGGCGGTCGCGCTGGAGCGCGACCCTCCCGCTGCGCTCTCGACGGAACGGGCAATCCTTGCAGCAGACACGATCGTGTGGTTCGCCGGCAAGATCTACGGCAAGCCCCGCGATCTCGCCGAAGCGAAGGCGTTCCTGCGCGAGCTCTCGGGCAACACCCACATCGTCTTCACAGGTATCGCCTACCTCCCTTCACCTTCCCCTTCACCTTCCCCTTCACCTCTCACCCATCATCCTTCACCTTTCACCCTTCACCTTTCACCTCCCCTGACCGCCTGCGCCCGCTCCGAGGTGCACTTCCGCGCCCTTTCCGATGCCACGATAGACGAATACATCGCGCGCGTGCGCCCGCTCGATCGCGCGGGCGCGTACGACATCGACGAGAGCGGCGATCTGATCGTCGACTCCTACACCGGAGAATACGAAAATATCATGGGATTGCCAGTTGAACCACTGCGCAGATTTGGTATCATTTGACGCAAACAATGACAGGACAAGGATATAGCCTTACGCAATCCATGCGGCTGGGCCAGACGATGGCCCCGCAGATGCGGCAGTCTCTCAAGATGCTGCAGATGACGTCGCTGGAACTGCGCGCGGAGCTCCAGCATGCGATGGAGCTCAATCCTGTCATCGAGGAAGTGCGCAGCCCGATCGAGAGGCAGATGTCATCGGAGCTTCCGGAGGAGCACACCGGCGCCGCGATCACGGAACGCGAGCTCGACTTCACGCCGAAGGGCGAGGCCGCGCAGACAACGCTCGCCACGGACGACGGCTACCGCGACTACTTCCTCGGCAACATGCAGAGCGCCTCCGGCGACGAGGAGGCGCAGTCTAAGCGCCAGCATCTCTTCGACTCGCTCGTAAGGTCAGAATCCCTACAGGAGCACCTGAAGGCGCAGGTGCCGCTCTCCCAGATCCCCGCCGCCGACCACGCGCTGGCCGAGGTGCTGATCGGCAACATCGACGACAACGGCTACTTCCGCGGATCCATACCGGACATCATAATGGCCACTCGCACGAGCGAGGAGCACATTCTCGGCGTGCTGGCGGCAATAAGGACGTTCGACCCGCTCGGCTGCGGCGCGCGCGACCTGCGCGAGTGCCTGCTTGCGCAGATGGAGAAGCTAGACGACTCGCCTTGGGAGGACGAGGTGCGCGCGCTGATCGAGCGCCACCTGCCCGACATCGCGGCGCGGCGCGAGGGGCTTATCTGCCAGGCGCTCAAGCTGACGCCCGAAGAGTACAAGAAGGCTCTCGCGGAGATGCGCACGCTCGATCCCAAGCCCGGGCTCTCGCTCAGGCCCGCCAACATCGAAAAGAGCGTGGACGTCGACAGGGCCCGCGACTACGTGCGGCCGGAGGTGTTCGTGGTGCCGCGCGGGAAGACCGGATGGCAGGCGAAGGTCTCCAGCCGCGACCTTCCGGAGATCCGCCTCTCCAACCGCTACATGACCATGCTCGCCGACCCCAACTGCGACGAGGAGACGAAGTCCTACATCCGCGAGCGCATCCGCGCCGCAAAGGCGCTGCAGGAGGCCGTCGCCAACAGGCAGAACACCATCAGGAACATCGCCCAGGCGATCATCGACGCGCAGCCGGACGTCTTCGAGAAGCGGACCATGGAAGCCCTGCGGCCGCTGACGATGCAGCAGGTGGCGGACGTCGTGGGCGTCCACGGCACCACCGTCTCGCGGACCGTCCGCGACAAGTACATGAGCACGCCGTTCGGCACCGTCGAGATGCGACGCTTCTTCGCCGGCGGCCTCGCCACCGAGTCTGGGGAGACGGTCACGAACACTTCCGTGCAGCACATGGTCCGCGACCTGATCGCCGCCGAGGATCGCAATCCTCACGGAGAAAGGCATCAAGATCGCCCGCCGAACCGTTGCGAAGTACCGCATCGCGCAGAACATCCCGGGCGCCATCGAGCGCCGCGCCGCTGCCACGGCATAGGACGAACCTATTGCCAAGCAAGCATCGTTTCTATTTGGCATGACGGCACGCGTGGGTGTATAATATTGCCGTTTCTCCCGCCCCAATGGCGTGGAAAACGTATCTCATGAAAGAAGAAACCAAGAAGATGAGCGACAGACAGAAACTGAACCGCAACCTCGCGCAGATGCTCAAGGGCGGCGTGATCATGGACGTGACGACGCCCGAGCAGGCCAAGATCGCCGAGGCGGCCGGCGCATGCGCGGTAATGGCCCTGGAGCGCATTCCAGCCGACATCCGCGCGGCGGGCGGCGTCTCCCGCATGAGCGATCCCGCGATGATCAAGGGCATCCAGGAAGCCGTCTCTATTCCCGTCATGGCCAAGTGCCGCATCGGGCACATCGCAGAGGCAAGGATCCTCGAAGCCATCGAGATCGACTACATCGACGAGTCGGAAGTGCTCTCTCCCGCCGACGACACGCGGCACATCGACAAGACGAAGTTCGCGGTGCCGTTCGTCTGCGGCGCGCGCGACCTTGGCGAGGCCCTTCGCCGGATCGGCGAGGGAGCGACGATGATCCGCACCAAGGGCGAGCCGGGCACCGGCGACGTGGTGCAGGCCGTCAGGCACATGCGCAAGATGCAGAGCGAGATACGCAGGGTCGCCTCCCTCCGCGAGGACGAGCTCTACGAGGCGGCAAAGGAACTCGCCGCGCCCCTCGACCTCGTGCGGTTCGTCCACGCGAACGGCAAGCTCCCCGTCGTGAACTTCGCCGCCGGCGGCGTGGCCACCCCCGCCGATGCCGCGCTCATGATGGAGCTCGGCGCGGAGGGCGTGTTCGTCGGGTCCGGCATCTTCAAGAGCGGCGACCCCGCGAAGCGCGCGGCGGCGATCGTGCAGGCCGTCACCAACTGGCAGGACTCCAGGCTTCTCGCCAAGCTCTCCGAGAACCTCGGTCCCGCCATGGTCGGCATCAACGCCGAGGAGATCGAAACGATCATGGAAGAGCGCGGAAAGTGATGACCGTCGGTGTTCTAGCGGTACAGGGCGCGTTCGCGGAGATGGAGGCGTACTGGCGCGCCAAGGGCGCGGACGTCTTCGAGATCCGCCAGCGCGCCGACCTTTCGCGCGGCATGGACCTGCTTGCGCTGCCCGGCGGCGAATCGACCGTGCAAGGCAAGTTGCTCAAGGATCTAGGCCTCTTCGACCCGATCAAGTCCGCCATCGACGGCGGGCTTTCTGTCTTCGCCACTTGCGCCGGCCTGATCCTCCTCGCCGAGAAGGTCGAGGACGGCGGCGAACGCTCAGTGCGCCCCGAGCGATGGTTCGGCATCCTGCCCGTCGCGGTCCGCCGCAACGCCTACGGACGGCAGCTGGGTAGCTTCACGGCCCGCGGCACGTTCGACGGCACCCCAGACGTGCCCATGACATTCATCCGCGCGCCAGCCATCTCGGCGATCTTCTCGCCGGACGTCGAGGTGCTATCCACATTCGACGGCCATCCTACGGCCGTCCGCTGGCGCAACATCACCGCCTTCACCTGGCACCCAGAGCTACATATAGGCTAGAGAAATCCATGACAGCAAACGAGATTCCGCGCACGCTAGGGGTAGCGACAACAGTCATGATGCTCGTGGCGAGCAACCTTTTCATGACGTTCGCCTGGTATTGGCACCTGCGCCTCCAGAAGCCCGGAGCCTCACACTGGCCGCTGATCGCGATCATCGTGGTCAGCTGGCTCATCGCGCTCGTCGAGTACATCATCGCCGTTCCTGCGAACAGGCTCGGCGCGGCATCTGGAATGAACGTCGCTCAGCTCAAGATCATCCAGGAGGTGATCACCGTCTGCGTGTTCGTGCCGTTCATGATCCTCTTCATGGGCGAACGGTGGCGCTGGGACTACCTCTGGGCGCTCCTCTGCATGGTGGGCGCCGTCTACTTCGTCAACCGGGCCAGGATGTAGCTACCGGCGGCGGCGGACCTCGACGTCGTCCTCGTCGCCTCCGTACGGCGGCGGCGAAACGCGCGCAGACCAGTCCCAAGAACCGCCCCACTGCTCATCCATCAGCGCCTGCTGATACTCTCTCCATCCCTCGCGCCAGATCATCCACGCGATGAGGAGCGAGATGAAGCCCCAGCCGCCGCCCGTCACGAGCGAGTGCAGGCCGCGCAGCGCCAGCAGGATCGCGAAGCCGCGCCCCACGATCATGGCGATGTACGTGGCCTTCGCCCGCGTGGTGAAGATCCGCGCCACCGAACGGAAGATGCGTCCTCCGTCCATCGGGAAGCCCGGCAGCAGGTTGAAGCCGCCGAGCACGAGGTTCATCCAGAACGTGTACGCCAGCATGTTGGCCGTCCATGGATTCGATATCGGAAGGAAGGCGAGGGCAAGCCAGGCGAGTCCAGAGATCGCGAACGAGACCGCCGGACCTGCGGCGGCCGTCACGAACTCCTGGCTCGCCTTGCGCGGCAACGCGATGAGCGACGCGCATCCGCCGAGGAGCGACAGCGTGATGTCGCGCGTCCGATACCCGAACACGCGCGCGGTCAGCGCATGCCCCAGCTCGTGCAGCGTGATGGAGACGGCCAGGGCAAGCGCAAAGCTCAGCCCGTACGTGAAGGACCCGAAGTCCATCACGAACATGACGAGCAGGATGATGAGCGAGAAGTCCAGGAATATGGGGATCCCGAACAGCTCGCAGACTCTGATCTTTCGCGGAAACATGCCGCTATTCTACCACATTTATCCGACGCGCGCGATCTTGCCTGTCTGAATGGACTCGTAGCAGCCGAGCATGGCTTGGATGGTCTGCTTGTGCCACTTGAGGTTGATGAGCGGGGTCTTGTGGTTGCGGATGCAGTCCACGAACTCGTCGATGAGCCCCACCCACTCGTCGAAGTAGGTGTACTGCACCGTGTAGCGGTCGTTCGGCGCGCCGTTGTGGTACACGTTCGGGCCGAAGCAGTCGCAGCTGATCATGCCCTTCTCGCCCGTGATCGTCACGTTCACCTCCATGCGCTTGGGGAAACGCTCCCAGCCCGGGCCCGGCACCTTCAGCTTCTCCTCGAGGCGCGACCAGCTGGGGTCGAAGAGGAACGCCGTGCCGTCCTTCATCTTGCCCACGGCCATGAGCATGTCCTCAACCTTCAGCCCGTCGCGCAGGTTCGGCGCGACCTCGGCGTAGATGTAGTCGAAGTCCGAGCCGGTCAGGTGGCGGATGAGGTCGAAGATGTGCGGGTGGTCGCAGAGCGCGCCGCCGCGGAAGCGGGGGTCGCCCTTCTTGAGCGGCACGACGCTGCCGAAGCTCGCCTTCGGGTCGCCCTGCCACGGGAACGCCCACACGGGCGAGAGCGTGATGTTCGTCATCTGCACGGCCTTGATCTTGCCGACCGCGCCCTCCTTCACGAGCTTCTCGAGGCGCCGCACGACGGAGTTGTAGTGCATCTCGAGCTCGATCTGGCAGACGATCCCCGCCTTGTCGCAGAGCGCGATCATCTCGTCGTACTCCTTCATGTCGAACGACGGAATCTTCATGGAGAGGATGTGGATGCCCTTCTCGGCGCACCACTTCATCTGCTCGAAGTGGCGGTCGTTCGCGGACGCGATCACCACGGCCTCGATGTCGGGGTGCTTCTTGTACATCTCCTCGGGGTCGAGGTAGCACGGCACGCCCGTCTTGTAGGTCCTGCGCGCAGGACGCCACCCAGTCGAGCTTCTTGTTCTCGATGAGCGTCTGGTAGTATTTGCGGGTATGACCGTGCGTCATGCCCATCATCGCGATCTTTACTGGTTTCATTGAAATCTTTCCTCTTGTTTTTGACAGGATTACAGGATTCTCATGATTTACATGATTAAATTTTGAGGATCCTGTCAATCCTGCTAATCCTGCAATCCTGTCTTCATCTAACCTCGGAGACTTTAATCGACTGGTTGGTGTCAAGGCCCTTCTTGACAGCGATGGTTTTCGCGGCCTTAGATTTGTCGGCGGCGAACGCGAGCGCGGCGGCCTTCGTCGCCTTCGCCCACGCGGCCTTCCACACCTTCGCGGAGGCGCGGCCCTGCAAGAGCGCGAACGCCGCGCGCACGTTCCAAACCTCCTCGTAGGTGAGGCCGAAGAGCTCGGTGTCCACGTCCGTGAACTCCTCGACGCGTGCGGCGTGTGGGTGTCGACCGTCTGGTCGCACGCCACGCCGCGCTTCGCGATGATCTCGTGGCGGTCGTACGCCGCCTCGCTCCTCGGCAGGCCCGCGCCCACCTCCACGGACACGTTCACGTCGTTCGCGAGCTTGGCGAGCACGTTGATCGCGCTCCCGTTCGCCACGGCCATCACGCGCGTCACGTCGGATGCGCCGAGGTACGCCGCGAGATCTAGCTCCTTCGCGAGCATCGCCTCGGCGTCCGCGCCTTTCGGCGCGAACGACGCGAAGCGCAGCGTGGAGACGCCCTCGAGCGTGCCGTTCTCGGTCATCTTCTTGAGCTCCACGATCTTGCGCTCCATGCGGCCGGGCAGGAGCGGCGTGGCGCCCACGTAGCAG
>CACWSW010000216.1 GCA_902763655.1 uncultured bacterium | reverse complement strand
GGATCGGTCCCGCGAACGCTTCGCGGAACGCGCGGATCGTCACGCCGCGCAACGGTGCCAGCCACAGCTCGCCGCCCATCGTCAGCCCACGGTTGGCAGCGCTACAGCGCGGCGAGCTTCCTGGCGACGAGCTGCCCGACGATCTTCGGGTCGGCCTTGCCCTTCGAGAGCTTCATCACCTGCCCGACGAAGAATCCGGCCGCCGCCTTCTTGCCGGCCTTGAAGTCGGCCACCGGGCCCGGGTTCGCGGCGATCGCCTGGTCGACGAACGCCTCGAGGGCGGCGGTGTCGCTCACCGCGCCCAGGCCTCGTTCCTTCACGATCGCCTCGGGGTCGCCGCCCTTCTCGAACACCTCCGGCAGCAGCTCCTTCAGCGTGGGGCCGTTGATCGTGCCCTTCGCCGCCATCGTCACGAGGGAGCGCAGGGCGGCAGGCGTGAGCGCGCACTCGCCGATCGACTTGCCGCTCTCGTTGAGGAGCGCCATCACGTCGCTCATGTAGAGGTTGCAGAGCTGCTTCGCCCCCTTCTTGTCGAGGCCCTTGGCGGCGGCCTCGAAGAAGTCGGCGTTCGCCTTCGCCTGCGAGAGGACGCCCGCGTCGTACTCGGCGATGCCGTACTCCTCGATCATGCGGGCGCGGCGCGCCTCAGGCTTCTCAGGGAGGAGCTTGCGCCACTCCTCGATCTGCTCGTCCGAGAGCGCCACCGGCACGAGGTCGGGCTCCGGGAAGTAGCGGTAGTCGTGCGCGTTCTCCTTCGTGCGCATGGATGCGGTCTCGAGCGCCTCGCCGTCCCAGCGGCGGAAGGAGTTCATGTTCTTGATCTCCACCTTCGTGCCGAGCTTCGTCTCGCCCACGGGGCGGATGGAGATGTTCACGTCGGAGCGCATGTTGCCCTCCTCGAGGTTGCAGTCGCTCACGCCCGCGTAGACGAGCATCTCCTTGAGGGCCGTGAGGTACGCGATCGCCTCGTCCGCGCTCGCCATGTCTGGCTCGGAGACGATCTCCATGAGCGGCGTGCCGCCGCGGTTGAAGTCGACGCCCGAGGTCTGCGCGTAGTGGTTGATCTTCGCCGCGTCCTCCTCCAGGTGGATGTGGTTGATGCGGATCGTCTTGGGGCCGTTGGGCGTCTCGATCGTCACGCCGCCGCCGAGGCAGAGCGGGTTGCCGTTCTCGGATATCTGGTAGTCCTTCGCCATGTCCGGGTAGAAGTAGTTCTTCCGGTCGAACGTGGCGTGCCGGTTGATCTCGCACCCGAGCATGAGGCCGCTCATCACCGTGAGCCGGATGGCCTCCTTGTTCGCCACGGGAAGCGCGCCGGGATACCCCAGGCACACGGGGCAGACGTTCGTGTTCGGCTCGCAGCCCGTCTTCAGCAGGCAGCCGCAGAACATCTTCGTGCGCGTCTTCAGCTGGACGTGCGTCTCTAGGCCGATCGTATTCTCGAATTCCATGTCTTTCCTTTCAGATCGTGTTTGAGCGTATGGCCAGCTCGAGCGTCGCCTCCAGCGCGGGGAGCTTGGCGAACTGCACGAGCTTGAACGGCAGCTGCATGCCAAGCGGACGCAGGAACCGCGCCATGCGCGGCGAACGGACGTGCAGCGCGCCGGGTATCCGGCCCTCGACGAGGATGCGGTCCAGCACGCGCTGCGCGTGCGCCTCCCACATGCGCTTCAGGCCGCCCGGCTTGCCGTCCACCGACATCTTCTCCCACACGCGCCGCTCGCCGGTTGCGGAGTCCACCGCCGCCAGTATGTAGAGGAAGCGCGAACGCTTCTCCCTCGTCTGGTACGCCGGCACCATCACGAAGTCGAGCTCCCACTTCTCCGCCGCCGCGGTCGGCAGCTTCGCCGCAGCCGCGCACTTGGCCTTGCTGAGCGACACCTGCTCGGTGTACGGGTTCTGGCGCTCGTCTGGCAGCTTCAGCGGACCATCGATCCAGACGTTCTCGGAAATCTCCTTGCGCGCGAAGATCGCGTTCTCCTTCAAGTACGCGAGCGGCAGGTCGGGATTCTCCTCGAGGCGCATCATCAGCCCGTAGCACTCGTATAGGAGCGGCGCGAGGAACTCGCGCTCGGCGTCCGTGAGCGCGCGCGGCACGAAGCCGGGCTCGTACACGAAAAGCTCCGTGACGCCGCCCTTGGCGGACACCATCTCGAAATGGTCGAAGTCCATCGGCGACATGCCGACGCCGAAGTCCTTGATCTTGCGCGACAGCATGAAGTCGCGGAACGGCACGAACCCCGGGAACAGCTGCAGCCGGCCGAGGACGGGACTGCCCTTCTTGTTCTCCGGCCCGGCGGTCACGAGATAGGGCAGCTCGCTCGTCTGCGGCACGAGCGCCCAGTTGTGCGCCGACGCCTTCTCCCATAGGTCGAGAGCGGCGATCGCCTTTGCGATCTCGTTGACGTCGTGCCTGTTCATTTCCTAACTTTCCCCTCCCTCTTCACCTTTCACCCTTCACCTTTCACCCTTCAGCACACTCCCCGCGTGGAGTTGCGGTAGAACGCCACAAGCTCCTTGACCTCGTCGAACTGCTCCACGTCGTTCTCGACGCGTTCGAGCGCCTGCGACCTGTTGAGTCCGCTGTGGTAGATGAAGCGGAACGCCTCCTTCAGCGCCTGCATGATCTCGCGCTTGAACCCGCGCCGCGTGAGCCCCACCACGTTCGGGCCGATCACGCGCATCGAGCCTTCCTGCATGTCGCAAAGCATGAACGGCGGAACGTCCTGACGTATCTTCGACATGCCGCCCACCATCGCGTGCCTGCCGACGGTGCAGAACTGGTGCGACGCCGCGCACCCGCCGATGATGGCGTAGTCCTGTATGTGCACGTCTCCGGCCAGCTGCACGCTGTTGGAGCAGATCACGTGGTTGCCGAGCACGCACCCGTGCGCCGCGTGGCAGTAGGCCATGAACAGGCAGTCGCTGCCGATGATCGTCTTCTCGCCGTCCTTCGTGCCGAGGTGAACGGTGGCGAACTCGCGTATCACGGTGCGGTCGCCGATCTCGACGTAGCTGACCGAGCCTTCCTCGTACTTGAGGTCCTGCGTCTTCATGCCGATGCAGGCATACGGGAAAATCTGGCACTTCTCGCCGATCGTCGTGTGCCCGCGCAGGATGGCGCCCTGCTGCACCTTCGTGCCGGCACCGATCTTCACGTCGCCCTCAACTGTCGCGTACGGGCCTATCTCGACGTCCTCGCCGAGCTGCGCGTTCTTGTCCACGATCGCCGTGGGATGGATGTTTATGGCCATGTCTAAATCATTCCTTCTGCCCGCTTGCGCGCGGACACGTAGATTATACCAAAAAGCGGACGCCTACGAACCGGAAATGTCGGGGGCGACCCTGCGGACCAGGCGCGCGGCCAGCCACAGCGCCACAGCCAGCACGAAGAACTCCCTGCGCGGCACCACGAGCATGTAGCCGATCTGCAGGTACAGGAGCGCGCCGATGGCCTGCCCGACGGCGCGGCGGCGCTCCGCAGGCCCGTGCGGACCAACTACCGGAACCGTCGCCACGATCCAGGCGAAGATCGCGAACAGGCTCCCCACCGCCGGCAAGACCACCTGCTCCTCGGCGACGAACAAGCACGCCAGCAGCGGCACGCAGGCAGACAATCCCCACAGCGACACTCTCTTCCCCAACCCATCGGACTCCATCTCCTCCCCCTCCGAAAGCCACGTTACGGCCGTGATGTAAAGCGTCCATCCGGCGGCCAGCGCCGTGACCATCCACTTTCCGTTCCCCTGCCACGTCGGCTCCCACACGGCGAACGCGCCGCACGCCACGCTAAGGCCGCGGCACAGGCCCATCAGCCACTTGGACTTGGTGCGGTTGTAGGCGATGACGGTTCCGGCGAGCGCCGCCGCCGCTACCCACCACGCCGGCGGCAGCAGAGCGCACGCGCCCGCTGCCACCGCGCCAGCGAGGCAGAGCGCGCGCGCCACGCGCGCCGCACGCATCGAGATGTCGCCCCGCGCGAGCGGACGATCCGGCCGGCCTTGAGAATCGGCGTCCACGCCGACGATGTCGTTGTCCGCCAGGCCGAACATGTAGAGGCCTAGCGACGCCGCGCCGGCCGCAACAGCCTGCGCGAACCCGCCGACGCCGTCCTGAAGCAGGAACGCCGCCCCGGCGAGCGCGTCGCCGGGCGCCGTCGGCAGGTTGGGCAGCCTGAAGAACTGTAGCCAGGGTCTGATTTTCACGGGGCAATTATACCACAGGCTTCGCGCTCCTGCCGCAGAGCGCGCCGAGGGAGAAGCCGACCGTCACGATCGCCAGCGTGGCGAACACGATCGAGAGATTGACGTGGAGCGGCCACGGCAGCGGCAGAATCTTCTGTCCGAACACCACCCACACCAGCAGCAGGAACCCGCTGGCCGTCGCCACCACCGCGTGCCACGGACGCGTGCGCCTCGAGAACGCGCCGATGAGGAAGAGCCCCAGCATGCCGCCGGAGAGTACGCCCTGGAGCATGTACCACATGCCGAGCACGGTCTTGTTGTCCTTGCCCCACACCCATACCACCGCGAGCGCGATGCCGATCGAAACGAGCGCGAGAAGCACGGTCATCGCGCGGAGGAACACCATGTTCGCGCGGTCGCTGGCGCGAGATGGGAAGAACCGCTTCCAGTAGTCCTCCAGCAGCACCGTGGAGCCGGAGTTGAGCGTCGTCGACACGGTCGACATCGCCGCCGCGATGATCGCGGCCACGAGGAGGCCCGAGACGCCCGTGGGGAGCTTGTGCATTATGAACCACGGAAACACCTCGGCCGCCTTCGTCCCCGCCGGCACCGCGCCCGTGGCGTGGTTGTACATCCAGAGGAGCGTGCCGATGACGGTGAAGAGGAGCGTGACCGGCACGTAGAGGCACGCCGATCCCCAAATGGTGCGAACCGCCGCCCTCCCGTCCTTCGCCGCCACGTACCGCTGCGTGTAGCACTGGTCCACGCCGAAGTTCTGGAGGTTGATGCATATGCCGTAGAAGAAAAGCACCCAGAAGGTGTTGCTGCCCCAGTCCGAGAGGTCCATCGACCCCAGCGATATCTTGCCCGCCTCCCATGCGTCCTGGAGGTTGCCCGCGAGATCCGGCGTGAAGACGAGGAGGCACACGACGCACACCACAGTGCCGCCGATCAGGATCAGCGACTGGATGGCGTCCGTCCACACCACTGCGGAGAAGCCGCCCATCATCGAGTAGACGAGCGTGGCGACGCCCGTGACGATGATGATCGACTCGTACGAGAACCCGAGCAGCTGGTTGACGAGGATCGCCAGCAGCAGGAGGATGATGCCCGAGCGCGCGCTCTGCATCACGAGGAAGCAGGCGCTCGCGTAGATGCGCGCCCACGCGCCGAAGCGCTTCTCCAGGAACGAGTACGCCGAGACGCTCGTGGCGCTGCGGTAGAACGGCACGAACCAGATGGCGGCGACGAGGGTGGCGATGGGGACGGTGATAGAGTTGATCCAGCCCCACCAGTTCTTGTCGAACGCGCCCTCCGGCAGGGCGAGGAAGGAGATGGAGGAGACGTGCGTGGCGAACACCGAGAGCGCGATCGCCCAAGTCGGCAGCCTGCCGCCGCCCGTCATGAACGTGTTGGCCGCGTCGCCGCCTTTCTTCCTGAAGAAGAAGCTGCACCCGAAAAGCGTGGTGCCCACCAGGTACACGCCGATGATCAGCAAGTCTATCCAGTTTGTCATGGCGGTATTATAGCCGAAATCGCGCCGTTCGTGCGCATTGTTTTTCACGGCGGCGGCTCCCCGCCCGTCATGGTATAATATCTTCCATGCGCGACAACCCTTCAACGTTCTTCGCACGCACGTTCCATCCGGACGAGGCCAACCAGGCCTTCACCACGGGGCGCCTGCTGGAGACGGGCCGCTACGAATACCGGCCCGACGACCATCATGGCCCCACGCTGTACTACGCCGCCGCCGCAATCCAGAAGGCCGCCGGCCACAACACCCTCGCCACGCTTGACGGCACGCTCCTCCGCTGCACGCCCCTTCTCTTCGCAGTCCTCGCGCTCGCGTTCGGATTCCTTGCCGTCCGCAAGGTGGCAAAGCCCGTCGGCGCTTTCGTCGGCTGGCTTGCTCCATGCCTTTTCGCGCTCCTGCTGGGCACCTCTCCCGTCTTCGCCTTCTTCGCCACGGACTTCATCCAGGAGATGCTCCTCGCATGCTTCACCCTGATGATGTTCTGGGCCGGCGTCGGCTACATGCATCCCGGCAAGCGATGGAAACCGGGGACATGGGCGCTTCTCTTCGGCATCGCCGCCGG
>CACWSW010000215.1 GCA_902763655.1 uncultured bacterium | reverse complement strand
TAATCTTTTAACCCTTTAACCTTTTAACCCTTTAACTTTTCAACAGCTCCTTCACGTAGTTCGGCAGGGCGAACGCGCCGCGGTGGAGTTCCGTGTTGTAGTACCGCGTGGAGATACCGAGCGCATTCCAGCGGTCGGCGTCGAGGTCGCGCACGGGATCGTACTTGAGCGAGGCGAACCCGAAGAGCCAGTGCCCCGAGGGATAGCTCGGGATATGGCACTGGTAGACCGTCGAGACGGAGAACTCGTACGAGATGTGCGCGTGGGCATTCTTCACGCTCGTCTGGTGGGCGGCGTAGAACGGCGACTCGTGCTGGTTGATGAGGATACCGTCGTCCTTCAGCGCGTTGCAGCAGTTGCCGTAGAACTCGCGGGTGAAGAGGCCTTCGGCCGGGCCGTAGGGGTCGGGACAGTCGACGATGATGAGGTCGTAGGCGTCGTTCTTGCCGCGCACGAAGCGGAGGCCCTCCTCGAAGTGCATCCTGACGCGCGGGTCGCGGAGCTTGCAGGCCGTGAAAGGCAGGTGTATGGAGGAGAGCGTGACGACCTCCTTGTCGCTCTCCACCAGGTCGATCTCCTTGATGCCGGGATATTTCACTAGCTCGCGCACGGTGCCGCCGTCGCCGCCGCCGACCACGAGCACGCTTTCCACGTGCGGGTGCACGGCCATCGGCACGTGCGTCATCATCTCGTGGTAGATGTACTCGTCCTTCTCGGTGATCATCAGGTCGCCGTCGAGGACGAGCACCCGCCCGAAGCCGTAGGTGTCGAGGATGTCGATCTGCTGTATCTCGCTCTTGTGCGAGGCCAGCTGGCGCTTCACCTTGATGGAGAAGTTCACGTCTTCCGTGTGCTTGTCTGTGTACCAAAGTTCCATGGTAGAAGGTTAAAAGGTTAAAGGGTTAAAAGGTTAAAAGATTGGGGAAGTGTTAAAGGGTTAAAAGATTAGGGGGGAGGTGGTTGATGGGTTAAAAGGTTAGGGGAAGTGAGTCCGAGGTTTTGTTTCTTGGACCTGACTGCTTTGACAAGCAGTCCGACAAGCCGATCAGCATCATTGCGAAGCGAGCGATATTGTTTTTCAGTAACGTATTCCGCCTTCGCTAACACCTCCAGCCAGTATTGCGTCTCGGAAGCCTCTTTTAGCGCAATGCTCAACTTTGAGATGAAGTCCATATCGCTTTGGGCAAACTGAGCCTCCCGGACATTGGCTCCAACGCTCGTTCCGCTTTTGGCAATCTGACGAGACAGCACAAATTCCTTCTTTTCATCACCAAGAAACTGCGCCAACTTGGCAATCCGCACTGCGAACGCCAGACTCTTGTCCATCAATGATTTTGCGAAATCATTCACCGTTATCCTCTAGCTTTAATCGTTCAACCGCCGATTCCGTTAGCCTTACAACCTTTTAACATGTCAACCGCTTAATCCTTTAACCCTTCAACTTT
This sequence comes from uncultured bacterium, assembly GCA_902763655.1. GTDB lineage: Bacteria > Verrucomicrobiota > Kiritimatiellia > RFP12 > UBA1067 > RUG572. The sequence continues at coordinate 14,192 of CACWSW010000215.1, read as the reverse complement.
TCAACCCTTCAACTTTTCAACCTTCCAACCGCATACTCATTCAACCTTTTAACCTTTTAACCCTTTAACCTTTTAACCTTGCCATATCAAGTCACTCAACGACCTGTATATTGTCAATATTCATGTCCTGCGGGCCGGTCATGAAGCAACCCTTGGCCTTGGCGAACTCGATGTGTTCGAGGATGTCGGGCGTGACCCGCTCGCCGGGGGCGAGGATCGGGATGCCGGGCGGGTAGCTCATCACGAACTCGCCCGCGATGCGCCCGAGCGACTCCCTGAGCGGCACGGTCGTCTTCTTCGCGTAGAACGCCGCCTCGGGCGACATCGTCACGTCCGGGTCGATGTATTCGTGGTCGAAGAGTCCGACAGGGTCCTTGCGGTGGAGTCGCTTGATCTCGGCGAGCGCGGAGATGAGGCGCTCCACGTCCATCCGCCGGTCGCCGGCCGAGAGGATGGCGAGGATGTTGCCGATGTCGCCGAACTCGATCTGGATGCCGTAGTCGTCGCGCAGGAGATCGTACACCTCGATGCCGGCGAGGCCGATGTCGCGCGTGTGGACGGAGAGCTTCGTGAGGTCGAACGCGAAGCACGTGTCGCCGTTCGCGATCTCAGGGCCGAAGGCGTAGTAGCCGCCGAGGCGGTTGATCTCGTCGCGCGCGTACTCGGCGAAAGCGATCGTCTTGCCGAACGCCTCGCGACCGTGGAAGTACAGGTGCCGCCGCGCGAGGTCGAGCGAGCTGAGGAGCAGGTAGTTAGCGCTGGTGGACTGCGTGAGCGTGATGATCTGCCGCACGTAGTCGGGGTTGACCGAATCGTTGCACAGCAGGATCGAGCTCTGCGTGAGGCTGCCGCCCGTCTTGTGGAGGGACGCCGCCGCCATGTCGCAGCCGGCCGCCATGCCGGAGATCGGCAGCTTGTCGTGGAAATAGAAATGCGTGCCGTGCGCCTCGTCAGCCAGCACCTTCATCCCGGCGGCGTGCGCGAGGGAGACGATCGTCTCGAGGTCGGAGCACACGCCGTAGTAGGTGGGATTGTTCACGAGCACGGCCTTCGCGTCGGGGTTCTCCTCGATCGCGCGCTGGACGTCGGCGACGCCCATGCCGAGCGGGATGCCGAGGCGAGCGTCGCGGCCAGGGTTGATGTACACAGGCACCGCGCCGTTCACGACGAGCGCGTTGATCGCGCTGCGGTGGACGTTGCGCGGCAGGATGATCTTCTCGCCGCGTCCGCACGTGGCCCAGATCATGGTCTGCACGGCGGACGTGGTGCCGTTCACCATGAAGAACGCGTTGTCCGCCCCGAACGCCTCCGCGGCCAGCTCCTGCGCCGCCTTGATGACGGAGACGGGATGCCCGAGGTTGTCGAGGGACTTCATCGAGTTGACGTCCAGCGACATGCAGAGCTTGCCGAAGTAGTCCGGCAGCTCGGGGTTCATGCGCCCGCCCTTGTGGCCGGGCACGTCAAAGTGCGCCAAGCGGTTGATTCGCTGGGCGTTCAGCGCCTCGGCGAGAGGCGTCGCTTGCTGAGATAGGCGAGACAACTCATGTGCCCTCCAAGCAAGTTGATCCGTAGAGACGTCGCTTCCCGTCGTGCACCCGCACGTGGAGAGTCGCCTTGTCCGGAACGAGCGGCGCGTAGGTTACCAAACCCACCCCACCATGTCAAGCGGCTACTGCCTGGCGAAGCCGAGGACGTCGCGCATCGTGTACTTGCCGGGCTTCTGTCCGGCGGCCCACTTGGCGGCACGGAGCGCGCCGGCGGCGAACGCCTCGCGGCCCTGCGCCTTGTGCGTGATCTCCACGCGCTCCACGTCGCCCGCGAACATGACGGTGTGGTCGCCCACCACCGAGCCGCCGCGCAGCGCGTGCAGGGCGATCTGCCCTTCCGGACGCTCGCCCACGATCCCCTCGCGGCCGTAGCAGGCCACGTCGTCGAGCTTCACGCCGCGCCCGTCCGCCGCCGCGTGCGCAAGCATGAGTGCCGTGCCGCTTGGCGCGTCCTTCTTGTGGCGGTGGTGCATCTCGACGATCTCGACGTCATACTGCGGGCCGAGGACGGCGGCAGCCTGCCGCACCAGGTCGATGAGAAGGTTGACGCCAAGAGAGTAGTTCGCGGCCTGCACGACGGGTATCTTTGCGGCGCAAGCGTCAACGCGCGCCTGCTCTTCTGGCGTGAGGCCCGTGGTGCCGATCACGTACGCGGCACCTTCAGCTGCGGCCTTCTCGATGTTCGCGGGAACGGCGGCGTGAAAAGTGAAGTCGATTATCGCCTCGGTGCCGGCCGGCCATGCGGCATCGTAACCAGAAGCTACGTCCACCTTGGCGGAAATCTCAAGCGTTCCTTTAACCTTTTACTCGCTCTTCGGGTATCTCTTCTTCCGCTCGGCCATCAGGTCGTCCGCCTCCTTCGTGCGGCCCTGCGCGCGCATGATCTCGGCAGCGCGGGCGAGCGCGAACGGAACGGCTTCAGGATCGTCGAACAGCGTGCCTACGAGCATGTGGTATCCGAGGGCCGCCGAAGCGTCGCCACGCTCTTCCTCGTTGAGCGCGAGCGCGGCGTACGCCTGCACGCGCAGCGCCACAAGCTCCTTGGCGCGCGTGCGTTCCACCGCGTCGGTCAGGTGCGCCTTCGCCTCGTCGAAGAGTCCGAGGCCCGTCTCGAGCTTGCCGAGCGCGAGGGCGGCCTTGGCGCCATAGACGGTGTTGGCGCCGGTGGCGAGTGCGCGCTTGTACGCGGCCGTCGCGGAGTCCAGCTCGCCGGCCCCTTCGTGTGCAGCGCCTTCGAGCGTTGCGGCGATCTGGTTCCACGTCGCATCGCTCTTGCGGGCCGCGATGGCCTTGGCGGCCGCAATGGCGGCAGGCCAGTTGGTAGCGTTGAGCATGGATTCCGCTACCCATTGGAGGTTGTCGGAGGGAATGCGGTCCACGGCCTTCGTCCCAAAGGATGTTGGCAGCTTCGGCCTCGGCCCCGCGCTTCTGCAGGATGTCGGCCAGCTCCAGCTTTATCTCGCGCTCGAACTCGGCAGTAGGCTTGGCGGCCAGCGCCTCCCGGAAGAGCCGTTCGGCCTCGGGAGCGTCGCCCGCGCCCTTCGCCGCCACGCCGCGCCAATACGTGGCCTCGACTCGCTTCGGAGTGTCGGGGAAGCGCGTGAAGAGTTCGCTGAGTGAACGGTGGGCGGCGCGAAACTCCTTGACGCGGATCTCCTCCATGGCGCGCGCATAGAGGGCCTCGGCGGCGAATGGGGAGTCGGGGTGGCGGGCAAGGAGGTTCGTCCAGTCGCTTCGCGCCTGCTCAGGCCGGCCCGCCCTTACTTCGGCCACGCCCGCCTTGTAGAGCGCCTGCGCGGCGATGGCGCCTGTCGGCCAAAGCTCGGCGAGGCGGCGGTACGTGCCTGCGGCGGCGGACCATTCGCCCATCTTTTCCTGCAGCCAGGCGAGGCTGTGGTGCGCGTTGGGGGCGAGCGGACTCTCGCGCTTGTTGGCCACGAGACGGGCGAACTCTATGGCGCGCGGGAAGTTCGTCATGGCGATTGCGGCCTCGTAGCCGTGGCTCCATGCACGGTCGGCAGTGGTCTTCGGCGGATTGACGCGGGCATCAAGCGCGGCCAGGACCTCGGCGTGCTTGCCCATCGAGGCCAGGATCTCAAGGCGGTCGGTCCATTCCACGTCGGCGAAGCGGCCTTTGGGGAATTTTGCGAGGGCATCGTCGTACGCGGCTTTCGCGTCGGCGCGCCGCTCGAGCGCCTTGAGGGAGGCGGCCGTGATGTACCAGGCATCCTCGAGCTTGTCGTCGCGCAGCGGCGACGCGATGGCTAGCGCCTCGGCCGTCCTGCCCTCCAGGTAGTTCGCCCAGGCGGCGTATATGGCCGCCTCGCGCGTGCGGGGGCTTTTCGGGAACCTGGACTTGAGGTTCTTGAAGATCGTGATGGCGGCAGGATAGCGGCCGTCGCGGTAACTCAGCATTCCGGCGAAGAAAAGAGACTCCTCCACGAGGCGCGGGTCGGAGGAATGCGCAAGGTTAAGGTAAGTCACGAGTGCCCGGCGCCTGTCCTCGGCGTTGTCGGACGCGGAGAGCAGCGACGCGCTGCGGAGGCTGGCGAGGCGAGACATGTCGTTTGTGCCGGAGAGCTTCGCGGCGCGCGTGTAGAAGTCGACCGCCGCGTTGACGTCCTTGGCCTTCTCGGCGGCCTCGCCGAGGTAGTAGAGAGCCGTCGCGCGGATGGAATCGTCGGCCGAGGAGCGGTCGAGCTCGCGTAGCTCCTTGTCGCGCGCCGGACCTTCGAGCAGAGCGGCCCTGTTCAGGCGGGCGTAGTCCGTGAAGCGCGATTCGGGGACGTCCTTGAGGAGCTCCTCGTAGCACTTCAGGGCATCCGGCCTCCTGTCGAGCAGGCGATACGTCTCGCCGAGACGGAACAGCACCTCGTCGTGCGGGACATCCTTGCTGCCGCGCAGAGCCTCGTACTCGTTCAGCGCGTCCGCGTACAGGCCTCGCCTGGACAGCTGGTTCGCCAGCGCGAGACGGTCCGCAGGCAGTGCGGACGAGAGGGCGGACGAATCCTTCGCCGCGAGACAAGCGCATGCGGACAGCGCCGCAATCATGACAATTCGCCTAAGCATAGGCTGGTATTTTACCACAAACCGCCCTTGACTTCCACGGCCAAATGCGCGATAATATCAGCCGTTTCCTCAGGAGACTGGGGGTGATTTGGTTTCGACGGGACGAGTGGAGACCAGATTGCGCGCCGAGGACCCCTGTTGGCCTCGTTAAAAAACAGGGAAAAAAAGTAATTGCGAACAACGATTACGCTCTGGCGGCCTAACTAATCGGCCACCGGCCAACCCGCGGACGCCTGCTAGGCGGCGAGGCCTCATCCAGCAGGTCCCCGTGCGGGGTTTGACGTCTGGACGCCGCACGCTGTACAATCGGACGCATGTCGCCGGATAAGCCCGGGCATCGGCATACCGGCGACGAGATCAAAGGTGCAATACGCGCGTAGAAGTTTGGCCAAAGCCGTTTCGGACGCGGGTTCGACTCCCGCCACCTCCACCATTTTAGGGAATAGGTGATAGTGTATAGTGAATAGGTTGCGGGAGTAGGGTCTATGGCCTATTCCCTAAAATGGTGGAAACTATTACCTATTCACTAATCACTATAACCTATCGCTCGCCAAGGAAAGCAGCTCGCAACCCTACACTCTCCAACCAAGACAAGGAACCAACCGTCAATGACCAACTCAATCATGTTCACAAAAGCAAAAGCATTCGCGCTACGCATTGTGCGACTCTACAAGTACCTACGTGACCGCAAGGAATCGGTCATCGCGAAGCAGATGCTGCGGTCTGGCACTTCCATCGGCGCAAACATTGCCGAGAGCCGCTATGCGCAAAGCAAATCCGACTTCGCGGCCAAGCTCCAGATCGCTCTCAAGGAAGCTGCGGAGACGCAATACTGGCTTGAGCTGTTACGCGACGCCGAACTGGTCAAGTCCGACAAGGCCTTCACCTCCCTTTGCGACGACTGCACCGAACTCATCAAGCTCCTCACCTCAAGCGTCAAAACGGCCAAAGGCAAGTAACGGCGATGCCAAAATCAGATGGAAACATAATGACAGATGAAGTGTATGCCTGTAACCTGAAGCGCACGCGGCTCGTCTGGTTCGTCGACGCTCTTTGTGCTGTCCTGTTGGTTGGATGTACGACCTGGGTGGCATGCCGATACGGGTCGTTACCCGACAGGATTCCCGTCCATTATGGCGCAAACGGCGCCGTAGACGGATATGGCAGCAAGAGCACGATTTGGATGCTGATTGCCATCATGTGGACGGTGTTCGGCCTCATGTCGGCCGTGGAACTATTCCCGAAGCATTGGAATACCGTGGTCAAGATCACAAAAGAGAACCATGTTCGGGTACTGTCCTTGACATGGCATTTCTTGAGCACGACCAAACTGACTCTTTCATGCATGTTTGCCTACATTGTCGTCATGTGCGTCAACGGCATGAACCTGTCGGTACTATTTCTTCCGATCCTCTTTACTGTACTTGGCGCGAATTCTTTGTATTGGATAGTTAGATTAGTTCTCAACCGATAAGGACTTTTCATATGAGCACAAAGGCTAAAGTCTCAGGATCGGTCGTGGCGGGGTTCCCATCGCCTGCCGAGCAGTACCTAGAGCCGCCGCTCGACCTCAACGAGCTGCTGGTGAAGCGGCCCGCCGCCACGTACTTCGTGCGCGTCCAGGGCGACTCGATGTCCGGCGCGGGCATTTCCGACGGCGATCTGCTCGTGGTCGACCGCTCTCTCCGCCCCGCCGACGGCGACGTGATCATCGCGAGCGTGGACGGCGACTTCACGGTGAAGACGCTTCGCTTGGGGAATGGGGAACGGGGAACGGGGAACGGGATGAGGGGGAACGGGGAATGGGGAACGGGGAAAGGTGGGGGAATTCGGTTGGTAGCAGCGAATCCGAAATACCCAGATATTGTATTGAAGTCAGGACAAGAGTTGGATTATTTCGGAATGGTGACAGCGTGTATCCATCAATTCAAGAAAGGAAAACGAAATGGTTAATGACTACAGAGAACTTGATGTTTGGCAAATGTCCATGTCGTTGTGCGAAAAGGTCTATGACTTGATACGATCTTTCCCCACAGACGAACGCTTCGCTCTCTGCGACCAATTGCGCCGTGCAGTAGTATCAATTCCATCGAATATTGCCGAGGGGAATGGGCGTGACTCGAAAACTGAATACGCAAGATTCCTCTCAATTGCGAGAGGTTCGCTTTTTGAAGTCCAAACGCAACTGGAACTTGCAGAACGCTTCAAGTACATAGAAGTCCCAGAGGAAACCAAAACATTGATTACGCGCATCAGTAAGATGCTCTTTTCCATGGTGAGAAAACTTCGTGTTTAGCCACTCCCAACTCCCCGTTCCCCGTTCCCCGTTCCCCGTTCCCCTCTCACTATGATCGGACTCGTCGACGGCAACAACTTCTTCGTGTCCTGCGAGCGCGTGTTCAACCGCCGCCTCGTGGGACGGCCGGTGGCCGTCCTCTCCAACAACGACGGCTGCTGCGTCTCGCGCTCAAACGAGTTCAAGGCGCTCGGCATCCCGATGGGTACCCCGTACTTCCAGCTGAAGAACCGCGAGGCGACCGGCGAACTGTCCTTCTGCTCCTCGAACTACGAGCTATACGGCGACATGTCGCGGCGGGTCGTATCGATCCTGCGCGACGAGGCCGTTGACGTCGAGCAGTATTCCATCGACGAGGCATTCATCGTCCCGCCCACGACAGCCGCCGAAGACTACGCCGCGTACGGTCGCCGACTCCGCGCCAAGATCCTCCGCTGGGTGGGTATACCCTGCGGCGTCGGCTTTGCGCCCACAAAGACCCTCGCCAAGATCGCGAACCACATCGGGAAGAAGCGGCCCGACGGCGTGTTCCTCATGCCCGACGATCCGACGGAGATTCTCTCGTCCCTGCCCGTGGACGAGGTCTGGGGCGTCGGACGGCGTCTACCGCTCAAGCTCCGCGCCGAGCGCATCCTCACGGCCCGGCACCTCCGCGACGCACCTGACGATACGATTCGCTCCATAGGCGGCGTGACGCTCCTGCGCACGGCGATGGAGCTGCGCGGCGTTCCCTGCTGCGACGAGAAAGACTACGACGCCGCGCCCGACACAGTGTCCTGCTCCCGCTCGTTCGGGACCCCTGCGACGACACTTGCGGCGATCGAAGAGTCTATCGCCTCCTTCGCCGCGCAGGCAGCCGCCAAACTTCGCAGGCACGGGCTTCTCGCGGCTGGATGCAACATCTACGCGCAGATCTTCGCCTCGGGCGGAGGTGGCGATTTCGCGGACAAGACGGTGGTGTTTCCTGTCCCGACCGATGCAACGAACGAGATGCTCCGCGCCTTCCGGCCGGAGATTCCCGCGTTGTTCACCCCGGGCTTGCGCTACCGCAAGACCGGGGTCGTGTTCTTCGGGCTCGAGAAGCCGGGTGCGCCACGCCAGACCGACCTCTTCGACACGACCCCGACTACGGAGCGGTCCCGGCTCTACAAGGCGGTGGACGCGCTGAACGCACGCTACGGCAAGGGCAAGGTGTTCTCCGCCGCCGAGGGCATCGGCCCGCGCTCCTGGCAGATGAAGAGGTCGAAGCTCTCCAAGCGTCCCACGACCCGCTGGGACGAGTTGATCTCGGTGAAGTAACGCGCCGGGGGTTCATCGCTTCTTCGCAATTCAACATCCCGCTTGCATACCCTACGGGGGTATGGTATAATGCGCAGCCACAAGCCAAGGTGAAGACGTGACGGCGCTCCAGCTGCGGCTGAAGAAGATCGTCGGGCAGCTGACAGGCGTGCAGAAGATGCTGGCTGAGGATGTTCCCTGCGAGGACATTCTCACGCAGCTCAACGCGGCGAACGGCGCGCTTCACCGCCTGTCGTTCATGATTCTCGACGGACATCTCCGCCATTGCGTGCGCGAGGGCATCGAAAAGGGCAACGCCGACGAGACGATCGAATCGTTTGCGGAGGCGCTTGAGAGTTTTTCTAAGATGGCGTAGAAGAGGTTCAGGAAATGAAGGAAATATTGCTTGCGTTTGTACATGTATTCGCCATGATGTCGCCGTGGCTGGTGTTCGGATTTCTGATGGCGGGAATCATCGCCGTCTGGATTCCGCGCAACTGGGTCAACCGCATGATGGGCGGGAGTTCCGGCTTCGGCGGCATCCTCCGCGCCGTCGCGATCGGCGTTCCGCTTCCGATCTGTTCGTGCGGCGTGCTGCCGATCGCGGCCGGACTGCGCAAGCACGGTGCAGGGAAGGGACCGACAGCCGCCCTTCTCATCTCCACGCCGCAGACGGGCGTCGATTCCATCCTCGCCACCTACGCCCTGCTTGGGCCTGTCTTCGCCGTGGCGCGTCCCGTAGCCGCCGCGCTTACGGGAATCGTGGGCGGGGCCGTGGTCTCGGCGGTCGGCGGGGAAGATGCGGCGGCTGTGTCCGTCGAGGAAGAGTCCGCCGGGTCGCGTGGGATAAAGGCGATATTCTGGCAGGCGTACAGGCGGCTTCTCGGATCGGTCGCGAAGCCGCTCGCGGTCGGACTTGCCGTTTCCGCGCTTGTCACGGTGCTCGTGCCCGACAACTTCTTCGCGGACGCGTTCCACGGCAGTGACTGGATCGCGATGCCTGTCATGGCGCTTGTCGGCTTCCCGATGTACGTCTGCTCGACGGCGTCGATCCCGATCGCCGCGTCGCTCGTCGCCAAGGGCGTCTCGCCCGGCGCGGCGTTCGTGTTCCTGATGGTCGGGCCCGCGATGAACGCGATGTCCCTCACGACCGTCGCCGCGCTTGTCGGACGCAAGGCCGCCGCCGCGTACGTCGCGGTGATCATGATTGGCGCGATCCTCTGCGGCATCGCAATCAATCTGGTTCCGAATGCGCTCCCCGCGACTTCCGCGATTGCCTCCGCGGGCCATTCGCTTTCCATCGTCCACTGGACTTGCGCCGCATTCCTCGCCGCAATGATCGCTTACAATCTTGTGCGACCGTTGGGAATGGGCCATCGTAAACCACGTTGACATGTTTGAAAAGGAGAAACCAATGATGGACCTGGAACACGCACAAGATGCTGGAAGCCGCCAAGGCCGGAGCGGAGGGAGCGGGGGCTGCAACCGAACTAGTGAACCTCTACGACATCAAGTTCCCTGGATGCAAAAGCTGCTTTGCCTGCAAGCTCAAGAACGCCAAGACGGACGGCGTTGCGCCATCCGCGACGATCTGCGCCCGATCCTTGAGCGCGCGCGTCAGGCGAAGAAGCACGGGTTCGGCGTCCTCCAGTTCAACGCCGTGGTCGAAGGCAACATCCACGCGCGGCATCTCTACGAGCGTCTTGGCTTCACCCAGCTCGGAACCATTCCGCGCGGCTTCCGCATGAAGGACGGCTCCTTCGCCAACATCTGCCCGTACTACAAGGAACTGTCATAAGGGTGGTGATGAAAAAATGGGGCCGCAGCCGATCGGCACCCGACAGCCCCGGGAAGAAGGAAAAACCGAAGCGCAGAAGGAAGAAGTACAACATACCCCGTGCGCCGTCAATAGCTGGGTTAACTTTCAAGGGAAATTTCTTCAGAATTGTTTTATGGAAGTTTTCTCACACAATTCTGACAATGATGTGAGATAATATGGACTGCCATGGGCAAAATAGTTCTCATAGAAGACGACCCGGGAATACATACGGTAATACGACTCGCCCTTAAAAGTGCGGGCTTTCCAACTGTATGCGAAGCGGGGAATGGCATGGATGGACTCGCAGTCTAGGCAAAGGAAAGACCATGAGTCAGATGTTTTCAATTTTGATAATCGTCGGCGGCGGGCTGGGCACGTTCCTGCTGGGCATGAAGCATCTCTCGGAGGGCTTGCAGGCCGTCAGCGGATCGGGCCTCAGGCGGTTCATGTCCCTCGCGACCACGCACCGTCTGGCAGGCGTCGGCACGGGCGTGATCACAACCGTGATCGTCCAGTCGTCCTCGATCATCACGGTCATGGTGGTCGGATTCGTCTCGTCCGGCCTCATGAACCTATCGCAGGCGATCAATGTTATCATCGGTTCGAACATCGGAACCACGGCCACGGCATGGCTGATCGCCTTTGCGCCGGACGTGAAGATGCTCGGGCTGTGCGTCGTTCTCGCCGGTGCGGCATTCTACTTCTTCCAGCGCAACGAGCGGCTTCACGATCTCGGTCTCGCCTTCATGGGGCTCGGCTGCATCTTCATGGGGCTCTACTGGATGAAAGAGGGAATGGAGCCGGTCCGATCCATGCCGGTGGTGGTTGACGCCTTCAGGTCCCTTGACGCGACGACGGCATGGGGACTTGCAAAATGCGTTCTTGTCTCGCTTGCCTTTACCGCAGTGGTTCAGTCCTCGGCGGCGACGACAGCGATAGCCATGACGCTCGCCCAGCAGGGGCTCTTGAGTTTCGAGGCGGCCGCCGCAACCGTGTTCGGGATGAACATAGGAACGACGATGACCGCGTGGCTCGCCGCGTTCAACGGCTCCGCCGAGGCCCGGCAGACGGCGCTTGCGCACACGCTCTTCAACGTCGCGGGCACGATTCTGCTGATTCCGTTCTTCGTCCCCGCGATTCTTCCGCTGGCGACGTCCTTCTTCCCCCACTACGCGGACGCCGTGACGACGAACGGCGTGACGACGTACCCGCACATGGCCGCGCCCATGGCGGCGGTCCATACGATCTTCAACGTCATAACGACGTTGTTCTTCCTGCCGTTCACGCGACAGTTCGCGCGTTTCGTCTCCCGCGTCATAAAGGCACCGCCTGCCGAAAAGCCGCATTTGAGCGCGTTGAAGATGTCCTCGTACATCTCGCCTGTCATCGCCTGCGATCAGGCGCTTCTTGAAGTCACGTTTATGCGGGACAGCGACCTTGAACTCCTGGCAGGGATCAAAGACGTGTTGGCGGGGAATGCAACTGATTCCGCCGAAGAACACATTCTGCATCGCGAGGAGGTTTTGGACAATGTCCAACGCGAAATCACGGAGTTTCTCGGCAAGATCATGGTCAAGCGCGCACCGACCGCAGTGTCCGACAGGGTCCGGCGGCTTCTGCGGCTTTCGGACGAACTGGAGTCGGTTTCCGACGAGGCGGCCGCGATCCTGAAGGCGACGCGGCGTCTCAGGAAAGGCGGACAGAACTTTTCCGAGCAGTCATGCCAAGCGTTGCTAGGCGTCCATGAAATCGTCTTCCGTCTTGCGGAAACGGTATCGGGGCTCATCAAGTCTCCGCGCCCGAGGTTCGACCTCGCCGCGCTGCAGGCGAATTCGCATGACCCCGGATTCGCCGGTGCGCGTTCTCGCCGAGCTTGACATCCTGAACGCATACGAACGCATCCGGTCCTGCTACATCAACATGGCCGAGACCTTGGCCGGCCGCAAATGAACCTTTTGCGATGAATCTGCATTCTCTTCTTATTGAGGGCAAAGTACGCCCCGATCGTAGGACGAAGGAATGATTTTTCCGCACACTGTGTTGACTCCTCACTACGTTTGTGGTAACATGTTCGCGTCAACGCAAAGAAGGATTCAATATGGTTAAGGTACGCGAAAGACCCGTCCCGGCAGGGGTTAACTTCAGTATTCGGATGAATAGTGAATTAAAGACCCAAAGCGAAGATCTGTTTCATGCCCTAGGCATGAGCCTGACTACGGCTATACAGATTTTTCTAAAGAAAGCCGTCAGTGTGGGGGGATTGCCGTTTGATGTACGTGTTCCCAATTACAATCCTGAGACTCTGCAGGCTAAGCGCGAAACAGAGGAAATCGGCAACGATCCCAATCGGCAGGGGCTCCCTCTTGATTTAGCCTTGGCGGAGTTGAAACGATGAGTGACGAACAGCCGCTCAATATCGAATGGACAAGCGTATTCAAGCGCGACTACAAACGCGCCATGAAGCGCAATCTCGACATTTCCCTCCTCGATGACATCATCGGGAAGCTCTCGCGCCGCGAACCATTGCCGCCGAAAAATCAAGACCATCCTCTCCACAACAACTGGGCGGGATTCCGTGAGTGCCACATCTTGCCTGACTGGCTGCTCATCTACCGAATTTTTGAAGACAAACTGGTTTTGTCTCTAACCCGTACAGGTTCACACAGCGATTTGTTTTAAAAAGAGCACATTAATGAATAGAGGTCGTCACACAAAACAAGAGTAACAGAGTATTCTGAAGAACAGGAGGCAATGATGAGTAAACTCGTAAAAGATTTCGCAAAACTTCTTGAAGATCGTGGCCTCATTATTGAAGATGAGGACAGGGTCTCTCAAGTTCCTCATGAGAACTATATTTTTGCCAAGCAGATATTTAAAAGCAGGGAAGTTCTCGTGCCTCTTATGTTGAAATTGGCTATAGGCGCCAACGAAAAGGAGATGGTACTTTACAACATTTCCTATAAAGGAGGGATGCTTATCGTTCGGCAATTTCTACAAAATATTGTTGATCAGTACTTGGACAATCTAAGGAAAAGCGAATTGATATCAAGGTGGTGTCGAAAAGACGATGGTCAATACGAGATTCTTCTCTCGGAAGACGAACAGAAACTACGTTTCTTCCGCTCTGCATGGGCTGAACAGGTCTTCCGCTATATCATTATGAAGACCGTGCAGGAGTTTTGCAAGTCCCGCAAGATAAGTTTCAAGGCATTCCAGAATGTAAATCTAAGACAGAAAGACGAAACCAACCTTTTTACGGAACTCGATCTTGTCGTACAGATTGAAAAACGTTTCTATGTCTTTGAAGTCAAAAGCGGACCTCGGATTAATATAATACAATGGGCGCAAAGAGAGATGGTTCTTGTGCATGGTAATGATTGTGTACGTAATATTGTCTGTACGATCCATGATAAGATCCCCGAAAAAATCTTTGAGCCTCAGTTGCTATTGAAGTTAAATAACATTGAATCAGAATTGTATGATCTGTTCGAAGCTGATTTTCAGGAAAATGAGGTTTGATGGCAGTACGACCTCACGACTAAGCTCTTTGCGCTCTCTGCCTCTCCATCAGCTGCTGCAATGACGGGTTGCGTCTAATGTACTTTAAACTCGAAGTCACCGACAGGGAAGCGGGGGCGTTTCTTGGCAGGGACTGACTAAGAATCGAAGATGGTCTACGAACTGGTTGAAAGGTACTCCCTGCCCGTCCAACGGAAACCTAGCCGAAGACAACGGCGTTGGATTGGGTCACGTTTCATCGCAATAGTGACGTCTGTGGTTATTGGACGATGTACGGCATTGTATAATCGTAGATTATGTTTAATAATAAGAAATTGATATTTGTTATTTCTCGCGGATGAAGTTATACTATCAGCGTTTTCTTTTTCACCCTCAATAGGAAACCTGAAATGAAACGCACGCTTTTGGCATTCAGCATCGCAACGGTGGCACTGACGACGACTGCCGACCACCTCATCGTCGTGAAGGTCGGCGGCAAGAGCTTTGCCGCGAAAGTCGAGAATACGGCAACCGGGCGCGCATTCATGGAGAAACTTCCGCTCACCTTGGACATGACGGAATTGAACGGCAACGAGAAATACCGCTACGGCGTCTCCCTGCCGACGGCCGCACAGCACTTCGACAAGATCGAAGCCGGCGACCTGATGCTCTACGGCTCCAACTG
>CACWSW010000214.1 GCA_902763655.1 uncultured bacterium | reverse complement strand
ACTATAAATTTTCCGATTTTGCAAATTCGGGCGGGGAATGGCAAAAATCCGAATTCGAATCGCCCGTTAAAAAATTACCCTTGCGCCACAATGTTAGTTATGGTAAACTATTCGCGTCGTCCCCAAGAAGGGGGCGCCAACAACGAAGGAAAAAAAGAAATGAATTCAAAGCACATGATTGCGGCATTCTGTGCAGCCGGCCTCGCATGCGGGGCGCTGGCAGATGAAACCAAGCCTGCTCCCGAGGCCCAAGAGTCCAGCGAACTGTCCTGGGCTCCCGGCGAGGGCGTGACCTTCGGCGAGACCAAGGTGATCAACACCGAGGTCGGCGTCGCGCTGGACTCGCGGTACATGACGTACGGCGTGATCGACGGCAAGGATCCCATCCTCACCCCGAGCGCCAAGATGACGTTCTTCGACTGGTTCTACGCCGGCGTGTCGTCCATCTTCGACATGACGAAGGGCAACGGCAAGCGCGGCGGATACGGCAATCGTGCCGCCAGGTACACGACGATCGACGCCACGGTCGGCATCGCGCACGAGTTCGAGATCAGCGAGAGCATCGGCACCTTCGGCTTCGACTTCAACTACATCTACGAGTACATCCACCGCTACTACGACGACGACGGCGCGAAGTGCGTGGACGACACGCAGTACTTCAACCTCGAACTGACGCTCGGCGGACACTGGCTCGAGCCCACGCTCGCCATCGAGCGCGACCTCATGGCGGACGAGGGCACCTACGTGAACCTCAGCCTCGCGCACGAGTTCCCGCTTATCGACGGCAAGGGCGAGGACGACGACCCCATCCTGGCGTTCACGCCGTCGGTCGGGCAGGGCTTCGGCAACACGCAGCGCGCCCGCGGCTACTTCTGGAACAAGCTGACGGAGGATCCGCTCGACCATGGCGGCCTGATGGATACCGAGATCAAGGGCGAGCTCACCTGGAACTTCGCCCCCGGCCTCTCCCTCTCCGGCTACATCGCCTACAGCGACTACTGGCTCGACGCCAACATGCGCGACGGCGCCCGTGCGCACAACGCCGCCTGGGGCCGCAGCTGCGACCACTCGTGGAACTTCTACGGCGGGCTTGCTCTGACGGCCTCGTTCTGACGAATTTTCGTTTATCTGTTTTCCACTTGCAACCCACGGCGCGTTTTGATAAAATACGCGCCGTTTTCACACGAAGTGAGGTACAACAGAAATGGTCAAGATCAGAATGCGTCGCACTGGGTGCAAGAACCACGCGACATATCGTATCGTCGCGGCGGACGAGCGTTCGCCCCGCGACGGCAAGTTCCTGGAGATCCTCGGCTGGTACGACACCGCCATGAAGGAGAACAACTTCCAGCTCAACCTGGAGCGTGTCGACGACTGGCTGAAGCGCGGCGCCAAGCCGTCCACCACGGTCGCGTCGCTTATCCGCAGGGCGCGCAACCCGCAGCTGAAGCCGCACCACTCTAAGAAGGCCAAGCAGGCTTAAGGAGGCGTACAATGGGTATCAAGCTTTTGGACAAGATCAACGCCGAGCAGACGGCGAAGCTCGCCGACAAGAAGTTCCCCGAGTTCCGCGCCGGCGACATCGTCCGCGTGTCCGTCCGCATCAAGGAAGGCGAGAAGACGCGCGTTCAGGACTTCGAGGGCAAGGTTCTCGCGGTCGACAACGGCCGCGGCAGCGCCTCGGGCAACTTCACGGTCTCGCGCGACAGCTACGGCGTGCGCGTGGAGAAGCTGTTCCCGTTCAACAGCCCGGCGATCGAGAAGATCGTCGTGGTCAAGAAGGGCACGGCTCGCCGCGCGAAGCTCTACACCGAGCGCACGTTCTGCAGCCACAAGGCCGTCCGCAAGCTCGTGAAGAAGTAATGCGGATCGACATCATCACCGTCTTCCCCGAAATGTTCCGGGGATTTCTGGGAGAGAGCATCCTTTCCCGCGCGGCTCGCGCGGGAAAGGTGTTTTTGCGGACCGTCGACCTGCGCGACTTCGCGCGCGACCGGCGGCGGACGGTGGATGACAAACCCTATTCGGGCGGCCCCGGCATGCTCATGAAGCCGGACGTCTGGCACGACGCGATCGAGAGCGTGCGCACCGACGGCGCGCGCGTGGTTCTGACTACGCCTGCGGGCGAGCGGTACACCCAGAGGAAGGCAGAGGAGTTCTCCAGGTGCGAGCATCTCGTCTTCCTCTGCGGGCACTACGAGGGCATCGACGAGCGCGTGCGGCGGCTCGTTACGGACGAGGTGTCCATGGGCGACTTCGTGCTGACCGGCGGCGAGATACCGGTGGCCGCGATGGTCGATTCCGTCGTGCGTCTCCTGCCGGGCGTCCTCGGCGGCGGCGCTGCGGCGACGGCGAACGAGTCGTTCGGCGCGGACGGTCTCCTCGAGGCGCCGCAGTACACGCGCCCGCCCGTCTACCGCGGCATGTCCGTGCCGGACGTGCTGGCGGACGGCGACCACGGCGCGGTGGCCAGCTGGCGCAAGCGCCAGGCCATCGACCTTACCGAGCGACGCCGCCCCGACCTGCTGGCGCAGGGAGGCACTTTCGCGATAGGCGGTGAGCCATGAGGCGCTTCCTGACATCGGCTTTTCTGCTTCTCCTCGCCGCGCAGGCGGCATTTCCGGCTACGGGTCTCGAGTCGCATCCCTACACGCGCCTGCATCCAATGCCGCCCGCGTCTGCGACGCGCGAGATTAGGGCCGTGTGGGAGCAGTCAGGGAAGGGACTGTATCCCGGCGACTGGCCGCGCACGTTCCGCGTGCTGAAGGCCAACGGCATCACCGACCTGTTCGTCAACGTGGGAGGAATTGACTTCGCGCACTACGCGTCGAAGGTATTGCCGCGATCGATGACGTGCCGCACGAACGGCGACCAGCTTGCGGCATGCCTGGCTGCGGCGCGAGGCACTGGCGTGCGCGTGCACGCGTGGCTTTTCTGCTTCAACGCGACTCGGCCGACCGCCGCGCAGCGGGCGGCGTTCGAGAAGAAGGGATGGTACCTCAAGGATCCGTCCGGCAAGAAGCTGACGTACCTCGACCCGTCGAACCCCGACCTGCGCTGGACCCTCCTCAGGGCCGCCGAGGAGCTGGCGCGCTCCTATCCGGTTGCCGGGGTGCATCTCGACTTCGTGCGCTGGTACGAGCGGCCTGCCTTTGCGCAGGCCACTCCAGAAGTGTGGAAGCGGTTCCGCGCGGAGCGCAAGTCGACGTCAGGCAAGGTGTTTGCGGAATGGCGGACGGCGAAGATATCGTCGTTCGTGACGGCGGCGCGGGCAAAGGTGAAGGGGGCGCGTCCGTCGGCCTGGTTCACGGTGGCCGTGCTCGGGAAGTATCCGTCGTGCATCGAGTCCGTGGGGCAGGACTGGAAGTCTTGGCTGAACGGGGGGCAGGTTGACTACATCGTGCCGATGAACTACACGTCGGACACCGCCAAGTACGCCGGATTCGTGCGGGTGCAGTCGCAGTCGCGCGTGCATGCGCGGCATACGATTTCGGGAATCGGGGTGACGGCGAACGGAATGGACCTCACGGCCAGGCAGATCAAGGGGCAGATTGCCGTAGCAAGGGCGGCAGGACTTGCCGGCGTCGCGTTCTTCGACTTGGACGATACGCTACTTCGCCGTCTTTCGGCGGCGAAGGGTGAAAGGTGAAGGGGGACGGGAGAAAGGCTACTTGGAGAAGTAGACCTGCGGACCGTTGTTCTTGCGCATGCGCACCACGCCGATCTGGTGCCATGGCTGGCGGATGTTGCGGAAGACCGTCTTGATGCGTTGCAGGCTCGTCTTCGGCACGATCAGCACGAAGCCGATGCCCATGTTGAAGACGCGGTACATCTCGTCGTGGTCCACGCGGCCCTGGCGCTCGATGAAGTTGAAGATCGTGGGCACCTGCCATGTGGTGCGGTCGATCTCCACGGCCGTCGCCTTGGGGAGAACGCGCGGAATGTTGTCAGGGAACCCGCCGCCGGTGATGTGGGCCATGCCGTTGATCTTGATCTTGTTCTCGAGAAGGCGGCCGACCGGCTTGAGGAAGCTCCTGTGGACGGAGAGGAGGGCCTCGCCGACGGTGAGGTTCGTGCCGGGAAGCTTGTCGAATGGCGACATCTGGCAGATGTCGAAGAACACCTTGCGCGCGAGGGAGTAGCCGTTCGTCTGGAGTCCGCTGGAGGGGAGTCCGATCACCACGTCGCCCGCGCGGATGGACTGGCCGGTGATGAGCTGCTTGCGTGAGACGTATCCGACGATCGTGCCTACGAGGTCGTACTCGCCTACCGGGTAGAGGCCGGGCATCTCGGCCGTCTCGCCGCCGAGGAGGGCCATGTTGTTCTCCTTGCAGGCCTTGCAGAGGCCGGCGACGATCTGACGGAAGATCGGACCATCGAACTTGGACGTGCCGACGTAGTCCATGAAGAACAGCGGACGTGCGCCCTGCACGAGGATGTCGTTTACGCAGTGGTTGACGATGTCCTGGCCCACGGTGTCGTGCTTCTTCATCATCGCGGCGACCTTGAGCTTGGTGCCGACGCCGTCCGTGGAGGAGACGAGAATCGTGTCCTTGGGACTTCCCTGCGGCAGGCGGCAGAGCCCGCCGAACGAGCCGATGCCGCCAACAACGTTGACCGTTTTGGTGCTGCCGATCATTGTCTTGATGGCCTTTAGGGCTTCCATCTTGTTGTCTATGTTGACGCCGGCGGCGGCGTAGGCGGACTTGGCGGCAGGCTGTTGACTGATCACGACGTTCTCCTTGATGTTAGTGCCTATGGGGCGAAAATTGAAGGCATTATACCATGATTTTTTGCAAAATGCAACCTGGTCTTCCTTTGAGGCGGGAATTTTGCTATAATCTTGCCCGTTTTTGCCAAATCTATGGAGAAAATGATGTTCAAGCCTGTGTCAAACAAGGTGCAGTTCCCTCAGATGGAGGAGGGCGTCCTCAAATATTGGGCGGAAGGCGACGTGTTTCGGAAGTCTCTGGAACGGAACAGGGGCAAGGAACGCTACACGTTCTACGACGGTCCTCCGTTCGCGACCGGCCTGCCGCACTACGGTCACCTCCTCGCCGGGACCATCAAGGACATCGTGCCGCGCTACCAGACGATGCGCGGCAAGTACGTGGAGCGCCGCTTCGGTTGGGACACGCACGGACTTCCCATCGAAGCCCTCGCGCAGGAGGCGCTCGGCATCGCGGGCGCGCCCGAGATCAAGGCGCTCGGCGTGGACAAGTTCAACGAGCAGTGCCGCTCGATGGTGCTCCGCTACGTGGGCGAATGGCGCAAGACGGTCACGCGCATGGGCCGCTGGGTTGATTTTGACAACGACTACAAGACCATGGAGCCGGGCTTCATGGAGAGCGTGTGGTGGGTGTTCAAGCAGCTCTGGGACCAGGGGCGCGTCTACCGCAGCCACCGCATCATGCCGTACTCGTGGAAGCTCTCCACGCCGCTCTCCAACTTCGAGGCCGGCAGCAACTACAAGGACGTGCAGGACCCGAC
>CACWSW010000213.1 GCA_902763655.1 uncultured bacterium | reverse complement strand
CGCCTTGTCCTTTCGCACCGGCTGACTGGCGATGCCGACAAGCTGCCGGCGCTGGCGGGCTACGCGGCGGGCCGGATGCTGCGCGAGGATGCCGTGCTGGCATACGGCGACGGGGTGGCGTTTTTGTGGCAGGACGCGCCGGCGGATGCGGGCGGACAGGCGCTCGTGCGGCTGTTCGAGTCTTTCATGGACTCCTGCGACTGGTGGCGGGAGCGGGTGGCGGAAAGGCGCGACGAAGGCGCTGACGCAGGGATGCCGTTAGCCGAAATGATGATAAGGCCCTAGAGGGAGAATGCGTGATGCGGAAGTGTGAAAAAGTGAAGTTGCGGGGATGGTGGAGCGCGATGTGCGCTGTGCCGGCCATTCTCCTGGCGTGCCTCGCGATTCTTCCCGCCCCGGCGGCGGACATCCCCTGGGCGGCGCCAAAGTACTCCCTGGTGGCGCGCGACATGAACCTGCGGACGGCGCTCGACACCTTCGCCACGGCAGAGGGCATCTCGGTGGTGATGTCCGAAGGCGTGCAGGGGGTCTTCTCCGGCGACTTCAAGGACGTTGCGCCTGCGGACTTCCTCAGCCGCCTCGCCACGGTGCACAACCTCGCCTGGTACTACGACGGCGCGGCGCTCTACGTCTACGCGGCCGGCGAGATACAGACGCTGCTGATAGACCTCAAGTACATGAAGGCCGGGGAGGTGAGGTCGATGCTGGCGGAGCTTGGCGTAGAGGACTCTCGCTTCCCGCTCAAGACGACCTCGAACGACGAGCTCGTCATGGTGTCGGGTCCGCCGCGCTACGTGATGCTTGTCTCCGAGATGATCGCAAAGGCGGACAAGCTGCGGGAGCAGCGGACGTTCAACGAGGTGGAGACGCGCATCTTCCCGCTCGTCAACACCTGGGCCGACGACATCTCCTTCCGTGTCTCGTCGCCGGAGACCACGGCCACCATCAAGGGCGTGGCAAGGCTCCTTGAGGAGATGATGAACGGCACGTCTTCCGGGAAGACGCACGAGACCGTGCTGACGAACGACGTCTCCAGCTTCGACGCGACGCAGATGTCGGCGTTCCGTCCCATCATACGCCCGGAGAACCGCATGAACGCCGTTGTGGTGCGCGACGTCTCGTCGCGCATGCCGATGTACGAGACGCTGATAAAGCAGCTGGACGTGCCGCAGAAGCTCGTGGAGATCTCCGTGACGACGGTGGAGCTTTCGCAGAAGGACGCGCTCGACTGGCAGCTTTCGCTGGCGTATTCGACCACGCACGGGCACTCCGACATCGGCGCCGGGCAGAACGCCGCGAACCTGTTCTCGCCGGAGAACCTCGCGGGCAAGGGGCTTGCGGGCGCCGTGACCCACATCCACTCCGCATACGCGCTTGCGACCTCCCTGACTGCGCTGAAGGAGAAGGGCAAGGCGCGCAACATCTCGCGTACCATGCTTCTCACGGTCAACAACCTCGCCGCAGAGATGTCCGACTCCCAGAGCTACCACGCCCGCGTCGTCGGCACGGAGGTGGCGACGCTGGAGGAGGTGACCGCCGGGACGAAGCTCCAGATCAAGCCGCGCATCGTCCCGATGCCAGGCTCGAACGTCAACAGCCAGGTGTGGCTGACTCTCCGCCTCGACGACGGGGGGTTCGAGACGGTGACCGTGGATGCGATGCCCATGACTCGCGCGTCGTCGCTCCAGACGCAGACCGCCGTGTTCGAGGGCGAATCGATAATGCTTGCGGGATACCTGCGCGACATCGAGGAGTCCGCCGGCTGGGGCATACCGTATCTCCGGGACATCCCATGGATAGGCTGGCTATTCGGCGGCAAGTCGACGCGGAAGGAGACGATACAGCGGATGTTCGTCCTCACGCCGCACATAGTCGACCTCGACGCCGAGGCTCTCGCGCGCCTGCAGGCGACGCGCCTGAGGGACGTCGTCGAGGAGGAGAAGCTTGAAGACGACGCGGACGACAGCGACCTTTCGCGCAAGCAGCGCGACCTCGAGCGCGAGCACACGCGCGTACGTCGCCAGCAGAAGGCGGAGGACGCCTACAAGCGGCGCGCGGCGGAGCTAGACCACAACTACGAGATGCGCCAGTTCGACCGGAAGCGCGGCAAGTACCGCCTTGACGAGGACAAGCACGAGTGGAAGCGCGTCGAGAACGAGGCGCAGGCCCGGTTCGAGGCGGAGAAGGCCGAGGCCGTGAATCTTCGCCTGAAGGCCGAAGCGGACGAGAAGGCGGCTGAGGAGAGAAAGAAGGCGGCCGAGGAGAAGAAGGCGGCCGAGGAGAAGAAGGCGGCCGAGGAGAAGAAGTCCAAGGAAGAGAAGAAAGCAGAGGAAAAGCGTTCGGGATGGCCATTCTGGTGACAGTCGGGAACGGGTTCGCCGAGGTGGGCGCGGGCGCATGGCTGATGGGCCATGCGCAGCCGGCGGCTTTCTTCGGCAACGTCGCCCGCCGCCGCCGCAAGGGATGGCGCGTGCCGGACCGTGGGCGTCTCGACCTGGTGGAGACGACCGCCGCCGCGAAATGCTCCAGCTCCGGCCGTCCCTTCCTCACGCACATACCGTGCGCCGAGCCTGTCTTCGCGGTATCGGAGAAGGTGCTTGTGGCGCCGGCCGAGGCGTGGGCCGGCGCGCAGGCTATCAGACCCGTCCCCATGAGCGTGCGCAGCTCGATCTGCGTGACGGAATTCAGGCAGGAGTGGCTAGTGTCGGCGACGGCGGGACGCACGGCGCGGATACAGGTCTCGGACGGCGATACGCTGTCCGCGAGGATTGAGGCGGTGGTGGCATGGACAGGCAACAGGCCGACGGGCTATTGTCCGAAGCTGGGCATTCTCGACATCCTGCTGCCTCGCGGCCCGAAGGATCTTCTGCTCCATTTCCACGGTCCCTGCCTCGTGTGGGTCGAGGGTGCGGGAGGGGCATGCTCCTGCGCGGCCGGACGCATGACGGGGCGCGGATTCTTCGGCGCGCCGTATGGGAGGGCCTGCTGATGGCGTTTGACGCGGCACAGATCCTCCGCCAGACTTACGCGGCGGGCGCGGACGCGATGCAGATGCGCGAGATGGCCGAGGCGCAGCGCCCCGCGCCGGTAGAGGTGCAGCGCGGCGAGCTTATGGGCACGGCGGCGATCGTGGAGTCCGACCCGACGGCGGAGCTGATGGACTCCATGGAGGAGCTTTCGTTCCAGTTCGAGGAGAAGGCGGCGAAGAAGACGGCGGAGCGGAAGCTGGGCGCGATGCAGGGTTCCCGCTCGGCGTTCGTCCGCGCGCTCGAGGCGTGGAACGCCATGATGCCCGACATGCCGAGCCAGGAGAGGATGGCGAAGCTGCTGCAGAACTGCCGCCAGATGCTCTCCGGCGGCGTGCGCCAGAGCGTGGACGGCCTCCTGAAGGAGCTCGCGAGGGAGTCGACCGACCCCAGCCACCAGTTCGCGATGCTCGACCTGATGGAGCAGATGCTCGGCGAGGGCGAGACGGAACTGAAGGACCTCGTCCGCCAGGCGCGGACGCAGCTGATGTCGGAGAAGGGCGCGGAGATCAAGGCGGGCATCAACCTCGCCGCGGAGGTGAACGCCCGCGCCACGTCGCCGGAGGAGATGCAGGGCCTGCGCGACCTCTACAGGAGCGAGGTGGTGGGATTCACGAAGCCCCAGGACTGCTTCCGCTCGCTCGTTGCCGCGCGCGGCGCCGGCGGACTGTCCGACGCCATATCGTTCCTCATCGCGGGCTGCGGAAAGGACCTGGCGTCATCGTCGCCCTCGATGGAGAAGGCGGCGCTCGGGCGGATACTCACCGATCTCCAGTGCGTGCAGGTGCTGCAGACGGTGATGGACAAGCTTTCGCAGCTGGCCGCGCGCATGGGCGTGCAGTTCGGCGAGCCTTGCGCCTTGAACGGGGAACAGCTTACCGGGCAGGTGCTGGAGCTTACCGAGCAGGCGTTCGTCTCGGCTACGGCGATCGCGAACCTCGTGGGCGAGTGCGGCATGAGGAAGCTTCTCGCGCAGATGGACTTCACGAGGGAGCTGACGCGGATATTCCGCCAGCTGTCGCCGCGCCTCTTCGCGAAGGAGGGCGACCGCCAGCGGATGGTAGATGCGGCGCAGGAGCATCTGGACGGCCTCATAACCGAGGAGAACGAGCAGGAGGAGTCGGCATGACGGCACCAGGCTGGATAGCGTCCCTCGTGGGCGACTTCGGGAAGGCCGCAGGCCTGCCGAGCCTTTCGCTCAACGGGCAAGGCACTGCCGCGATCGCGTTCGAGAACGGCTTCGGCCTCCGGTTCGAGTACGTCGAAGGGGAGCTCGTGGTGGCGGTGACGGTTCCGGTGTTCCTCGACGTGGGGAGGACGAAGGCGCTCCTGTCGTATGCGCACCATGAGGCGCGCCTCGGGTTCCGCGTCCGCGCGGGGTATCTTCCCCGCAGCGGGAAGGCGGTGTTCGCCGTCAGGATCCAGGAGCGTGACGTCACTTTGCCGATGGTCAACCAGGCGTTCGCCGTCCTTTGGCGCATCGCGCAGGAATTCGGAGGTGAGAGATGAGCTTGAACGTCTCGCGCACCACCGAGCCGCTGCGCTTCGACACGGGCATAGGCAACGCCTCCTTCGCCGAGGTGATGGACTCGCCCGTCAACGGGCAGCCGCAGCGCGCGCTGCTTCCTGGATCGACCACCGTCACGCAGGCGGTGGACGCGCTCTTCCCGTCCGACCGCGCCGTGGCCGACGAGATCATGTCCGCCCTCGTGGCAGGAAACTCCACGTTGTTGCGCACGTCCGGCGGATTCAACCACACGGCCCGCAAGGCGGCGCAGACGCTGCGCGGGCGCGGCACGGCGGTGGCGGACGCCGCCGCGCACGAAATAGAAACCCTGCTCGCGGACACCGACCTCTTCGAGCGCTACCGCATGGCCCTGCTGGAGACGTGATGACAGGAAAACTGACAAACTTCTCGAACGTGTTCAGCCGTTTCGGCGACCTGGTGCTGGCCTTCCTCGTGGTCTGCATCATCGGCCTCCTGATCATCCCGCTGCCCACCCCGATGGTGGACCTGCTGATCGCGACGAACATCATGATCTCGACGGTGATGCTGATGCTGTCGCTCTACCTGCCGCGCGCGCTGGCGTTCTCCACCTTCCCGTCGATGCTCCTCTTCACGACGCTCTTCCGCCTGGCGCTGAACGTCACGACCACCCGTCTGATCCTCCTTAAGGCGGACGCCGGCGAGATCATCTACACGTTCGGCAACTTCGTCGTGGGCGGCAACTTCGTCGTGGGCGCGGTGATCTTCCTCATCATCACCATCGTGCAGTTCGTCGTGATCGCCAAGGGCGCGGAGCGCGTCTCGGAAGTGGCGGCGAGGTTCACGCTGGACGCGATGCCCGGCAAGCAGATGTCCATCGACGCGGACATGCGCGCGGGCGCGATCGACCAGGACACGGCGCGCGCGAGGCGCACGGAGCTCGCCAAGGAGAGCCAGCTCTACGGCGCCATGGACGGCGCGATGAAGTTCGTGAAGGGCGACGC
>CACWSW010000212.1 GCA_902763655.1 uncultured bacterium | reverse complement strand
CCGCTGGGTGAAGCTCTCGGCCTCCTTCAAGGCCGTCGGCACGAACGCCACGGAGAACGCCACCCTCGAGAAGGCCGTCAAGGACTTCAACGAGAAGACTGGCAAGTGGGCGTTCTCGATCTCGTCCTACAGCGCGGACAACATGTCAAAGACGCGCAAGGACCTCGTGAAGGCCAAGGAAGAGCCCAAGAAGGACGAAGCCAAGAAGGACGACAAGAAGCCTGAGCCCAAGAAAGACGCGCCGAAGAAATAATCGGCCCGACAGGGCGCGTTGCCCTCAACGCGCCGCAATATGGAGAGCCGCCATCTTGGCGGCTCTTTCTTTTACACTTCGATCAGCAATCCTGTCACGTAGCTTACGATGTTCATCATGAAAGACAATCCCAAGAGCAACCTCCAGCGTGCTCTTCCGTACGCGGCCATCAGCAGCAGCCATTCGACGACGGGAATCACCATCTCGCATCCGAGGATGAACAGCGGATCGTGTCCGAACTGCTCCAGCAGGACCATGAAGATCGGATGCGTGATTAGATTGACGCCGACGACCGCAATAAACAGCTTGGGCAGCCGAACCCACGCCACCGTCGTGTACTCGATGGCGATGTTTATCCATTCCCACGCCAGATAGTACAGAAGCGCGCTCATCATAAACTCCCTGCGAAAAGCCCTAGGCAATTCAGCCCGAACGCCGTACCGCCCTTCCCATCCAGCCTGTCGTACACCAGCGAGAGAACTGGTCCTGTCGCGAGCTGCGCCACGAACAGCAGCAAGAGCCACGCCAGCGCGTTCTGCGGGGAGCAGGCAAATGCCAGCGCCGCGCTCCCGCACACGCTCGCAGCAGTCACCGTCCACCTTCCAAGATGTTCCGCCAGGTAGCCGCCAGCCGCCTTGCCGCCCCATGTCACGGCCGCTCCGGCAAGAACCAGCGACATGCCTTCCGCCGCCGTGAGACGCGTGGCCTCCAGCCCCGCCCAGCTCCGCCACGCGACAAGCACAAATAACCCAGCAAGGATCACCACTGGGACAACGGGCGTCTCGCCCGTTGCGGACGCGCAGGAGCGCGTCCCTTCCACTGGGACAACGGGCGTCTCGCCCGTTGATATCCGCCAACCCACGTCCCTCCCAGCCACCACAACGCACGCCGCCAGCAGCGCCGCGAACGTCGGCAAGCTCGCCGCCGCCGCATGCTCCACCCCAAGCTTGCCAGCAAGAAGGCCAAGCGCGCCGGTGGATATGAAGAGCCCTATCGGACCGCTCCTCCCGCCATGCGCCTCCAGCACGTGCTTGCCAGCAGTCAAATGGAAGATGGCATTGCCAAGGCAGACTGCCACAAGAACGCCCCATCCGCCCGCGCCAAACGCCGCCGCCAGCGTCGCCGCGCACACGAGGCACGTCCCCGCGACAAATCCCCCGCGCACAAGCCCTGGACGCGCATCAAGAACAACGCCCATCGGCAACTGCAACGCGAACGCCACCGCGTTGTAGACGAGGATGCGCGACCATGACATGCCACCTGCCGCCAACACGCTCATCGAGCATGCGTCCACAAGAGGATGGGTTATGGTCAGGATCGGCAGCATCTCACGCGCGTCGGCGCATCACGCGGTAAAGACACCATGCGCCAACCACAGGCAGCAGGCACAACATCGCCTTTACGGCCATCGACACGCCCCCGCCCGCATCGGTGATCGGTTCTGGCACCTCGTCCGCCCACAAGCCGTTCGCCATCAGCACAACCGCTGCCGCCACCATGGCCAACCTGCAAGAATTCATTTTTATCATTGCTCTTGCTCCTTTATGACTACTACTGTCTCGATCTCTCACTGTCCATCAGCGCAAAATGAGCATCGTGCCGCCGCTGATGCCGTGGCGCACGCGGAGCGTGCCGGAACCGGAAATCCAGCTCAGCGTATTGTCCGCGGAAAGGCCGGCGGCGGAACCGCCGTAGACGCCCGGGTTCTTCCACGTCACCTTGCCATCGTCCTCCACGACGGCCAGCATGTTCACGCTCGGACGTTCGCCGGCGGCGATGGAGAGCGTGGGCGAATTCGTGGAGACAACAGTGAGGAGCGCGTCGCTCATGTCCTGCGCGCTGCCGAACGCCTTCGCGCCCGCGCCTTCGTCAACCGCCAGGGTGCCGCCCGCAAGGACGATGTTCGTCACGGCCGTCCAGCCGGCATCTTTCGCGAACCGCACCGTGCCCTTCGAGACCTTCAGCTCGCCCGTCGTGGTAGAAAACTTGTTCGTGATCGTGAACGAGCCCGTGCCGTTCATGTGCAGACCCGCCGCGCCCTCGAACTTGACGGGGAAGATAGTGGTTTCCGTCCCCGTAATCTCCAGCGACGCCGGCGTCTCGCTCTTCACAAGACCATACGTGGCCGCCCAGTTATGTCCGCCATCCGTCTCGTAGCCGGTCCAGGCCGGAAAGATGCGCGACACGCTCTGGTTGTACCCGTTAAGATCGATTGCTGCCATAGGCGTAGCATAGAATACGCTATTGACCGTGCCGAAATAGATCGGACGTCCCACGGCTAGAGCGTAATCGCAATGGCAACGGATCGTCGCCTTCATCGGATGCAGCCGCTCCCAGTCGTTGTTCGAGACGGCGATATTCAGTACCGAGGGATAGTCTTGCTCGAACTGCTTCGTGAGACGCATGGGCTTCCCCTCGATCCAGTTGTTGCCGCCCGCCATGCGGAAGCAGAGACCATGGTTCGTCTCGTTCGTGATACCGCCGGCGAAGTGGACGTACCCCTTGAAGTAGATTTCGGACTGGGAGAAACCAGAACCGTTGAACACCACGGGGCCGGTCAGGTAGAGGTGAGCCTTGTTCGCGCTGTTGATGTAGGCGCCTTCCTGGTTCGTGAGGTTGCTGTGAAGACGCAGCGGCGTCTCGTTCGTGAGGCTTCCGCCCTGCGGGGCGTCCGTGATGAAGCGCGGCTGCCCGCCCCAGACCGTCGTGAAGCGGCTCTTCGCGCCAAGCCCCTTCATGTTGTAGACGTACGGCTGCGTGGCCGTTGTGACGTTCGTCAGGACGAGCGGCGTGAGAAGTTCCGAGTTGTCCGCCCGGAAGTGGACGCGTCCGCGGCAGGCGATCGTGAGCGGATTCAACGCCTGCCGTCCGATCAGCGGCGCCGTGAGCGAAAGCTGCGTATTCGTGGCGACGCACCACGTCTGCGGCAGCGTCCCCAGCTCCACGGGCACGTCGAGGACGTGCGTGACGCTCGCGGCCGCCGTGTTCGTGAAGAAAAAGCCGCCCTCGCCTACGACGACCTTCGCGTTCGCGTCCGCCGCCGTGAGCGTGAACGCCGCGTTCGTGCAGAAGGTAATGCCATACACGTGCGCCGTGCCGCTCACCGTGGCGGACGCCGTGCCGGCCGAGAAGAACAGCTTCGCCGTGCCCGCCGTGAGGTCAGGCGCCGCGCCGCCTTCCCAGTTGCCGTCCGTCGTGAGCAGTCCGTCGCCTGCGGCACCCGTCCACACGTACGTGTCGCCCGCCACCACGGGCGCGCCGTTGAGGACGCGGAGCGTGCCGCCGCCCGTCAGGCTGTTCCCGAGGACTGACGATCCCTGCACGTAGTCATTGGCCGGCACATACTCGCCGTTCAGCCTGGCACGGCACACCTGCAGCGTGACGCCCGCCGGTATGTTGATCTTGCCCGAGCCGAACAGGGAAAGCTCCACGTCGGGATTGACGCTCTCCGTGCTGACGGACAGCGTGCCGGTGTTCGTCACCACGAAACTGGAAAGGTTCGGAAACTTCGCCGACGCACCGAGCGCGAGCGTGCCGGTACGCACGGTGAGCGAGCCGGTCGTGTTGTTGGCCGTGCCGTTGAGGGTGAGCGTCTTCGCGGAAGAACTCGACAAGTCAAGCGACACCGCTCCCTTCAGCTGCCCCTTATAGTTCACGGTTGCCGACTGGTTAACGAGCGTCAGCGTGGCAGGGTTTGCGCTCGTGATGATGGTGGTTTCCGGAATCATGTTTGCCTCGTCGATCAGCGAGAGCGTCTTCGCGCGCTGGCTGTAGCCATTGAGGTCGTACGTGCCCGACCTGTGCGAAGAGCCGTATGTCTGTCCCATGGCGAACGTGACGGAATCATCAAGAAGGTTCTCTCCCCAGAAGATGACCTTGCCGTTTGTATTGATGGGACGAACCTGGCTGATGGCACCGACTTGCGACTTGATGTGCATGGTGCCGTTGTCCGCATACAGACTGCCCGTACCCGCCGATCCGTTCGGCAAGATCCCGCCCTCGAAACTGATGCCGCCAACCGGGTAGATGGTTCCTGAAGCCTTGAACACCCCCGTGAAGCGGCCACCGACGTTGTTGCCGCTCGCACCGCCGTGCAGACGTCCCCCGCGGCACGTCACGGCTCCCGCGATCACCGAGTTGGAATTGACCTGCAATCCGTAGTTCGCGCCCACGCTGAAGTCCAGCGGGTTGTTATAGGTGTGCCCGCCCGTGAAGTACGGATAGGTGCTGGCAATGTTCGCGGTGTCGATCTTGATCGACGCCGAGCCGCTCTGGGCCGTGTTGAACGTCGAATACACGTACTTGAACACGAAATTTCCCGTGAATGCGGAGAGGTTGCCCGTGAAGGTGAGTCGGTAGGTCTTGTCGCTCGCGTTCTCGGCGCTGAACGTGCCGGAGCCGGAGATGGAGCCGGCGAACGTCGCGTTGGCGGTAATGTTGGAGAACTTCAGCGTGGCGCCGGACTCGATCACGATCGCGCCGCAGGCCGCGGCGGTCGTCACGTCGTTGCCCGTCACCGTCACGGTCTCGCCGGCGGGGATGGTGGCCGTGCCACCAGCCGCCGGCCAGTCGAAGGCATTCACTTCCGCCGCGAACATCGCCGCAACCGCAATCATCGTAATCTTTGTCAACTTCATGTCAATCCTCTCTCTCTTGATTAAGTTCCTGTAAAACTACCCTCTTGTCTTTTGGAAACAACAGAAACAACTTGTAAAAACAACCTCTTCTTTCTCGCCGCGCAACCGCGCGGCGCTCTTTAAACCGGGCGCAGTTGCGCCCGGATAGAAAAAGTTGTTTTTATCAGTTGTCATGGTTGTTTCCTTTTCAACGAAACGTATCCTAATTTACATTCCCGTGCGAAGCGCGGGCGGCAAGCAACCAACTACCATCTACCAACTACCATCTACCATCTACCAACTAAACCTTAAACTTGAAAAACAGCGGACGGTAGATTCCCTCCATCTTCGCCACCTGCGTGAAGGTGCCCTTCGCCTTGTCGTACGCGAAGCTCGCCACGCGCCAGTCCTCCTTCAGTCCGACGAGGCAGAACTTGCCGCCCGGCATGAACTCGAAGTCGCGCGGGTACGCGCCGCCCACCTTGGCGTTGTTGAGGAACTCCATCTTGCCCGTTGACGGGTCGATGTTGAACACGGTGATCGAGTCGTAGCCCGACCTGCTGATGTCGCGGTTGGAGCAGAACACCTGCGTGCCGTCCTCGGACACCTTCACCGCCGCGGCCTTGCACGCCTTCATCGCTTCGCCCTCGAGGAGCGGGCGGGTGTCGACGTGGATGAAGTTGCGTCCCGTGTAGCGGAAGCTCGCCACGAGG
>CACWSW010000211.1 GCA_902763655.1 uncultured bacterium | reverse complement strand
GTCGAGGACGTAGATCGTGCTGCCGGCGCAACCGGCGGCGCGGACGGCGTCCTGCATCTCTGCGAGCTTCGCCGCGTCGGCGCCGGGGTATGTCCATGCCGCGACCCCGATGCCGGGATAGACGCGCCCCGGCGCGATGCTGTTCTGGAGCGCCGCCAGCTCATTCATGTCCTTCCAGCCCTCGCAGTCGTAATCCATGGGGCAGACGTAATCCACCCAGTTCTTTTCGAGCCAGAGCGACGGATCCTGCCCCATCATGGCCCACGCGCGATGCCTCAACCGCCCGGTGCCCTTGTACCGTTCGGCGTGCATTTTGTGGAACAGCGTGTTTCGGATCACGGCGGCAGATAGGATGATCTTCGGATTCGTTGCGCGTACGCGGCGCGAGGTCTGCTCCACCGTCTTGGAAATCTGGTCCGTGCGGAAAACGAGCCAATCTTCCCAGAGGGGGCCGTCCCATCTCACGTCCTCCGGCCACTTCTCCACCTCCTTGCCGAGGCGTTCCTCGAAGAGACGGCGGCAGCGCGGACAGTAGCAATACCGCGTGTCGCGGAAACGGATGAAGTCCAGATGGATGCCGTCCACGCCGCGTGTTGCGAGTTCGCAGGCAATGTCGGCCATCTTCTTCCGGTTCTCCGGGGCGGAGGGACAGTACCAATCCTGCTGCGTGCCGTTCCTTTCGACTTGCAGGAGGCCCGCCGCCCGCTCGCGTTCGACGAGCGCCTTGTCCGCGTACTGGTCCAGGCGCCAGCACACGATCCAGGCGTGCATGCGGATGCCGTGTTTGTGCGCGCCGTCGGTCGCCTGCTTCACGAGATCGCCAAACTTCGCCACGTGCGGCGCGCGCGGGATGACGTCGCTCTCGTAGAACGCCGCGCCCGCCCACGCGGAGAGCATGTAGAGGTCGGTGGCACCGCGATCCTTCATGAGCGCGCATGTCTCGTCCCAGTTCTTTCCGCTCGCGAAGAGTCCGCGCGCGTGGCTCCACACGCCACGATGCTCCTTGGGCGGCACGGGGGCGGTTTTGTCCGTGCGCCACGCCGGATCAGGCTTGCGCGCGATCGCCTTGCCCGGCAGAAGCACGCGGAACACGCCCTCCAGCAGATCGCGTTGCGCGGGCGAGCCACCTCGGAACCACAGATAGCTGATGAACACGCCGGCGGGCGTCGTCACCACAGCAGGTTCGGCACGCTTCGCGCCGCCTTCCTTCGCCCAATATGCCGCCACTTCGCCCGATCCAGTCAGCTCCACGACCGGTGCAGTATATTCCACCCAACGCGTGAACGCGGCGTACTTCGCGGCTGGCGGAAGCTTGCCCGCCACGGGCAGGATGCCGGCGAGCTCCGGGTCGAGCGCGTCGCGCTGGGCGATGGTTCCCGTCTGCTTGAGGCCCATGATTTCGTCAACGCCCTTCGGCAGACGGCAGGCGACGAGGAGCCGGCCGCCGTCCTTCACGAATGCGCGCAGCTTCTTGAGCGTGGCGGGCGCGACAGCGGCGTTGAAGCCGAGCACCACCGCGTCCGCGGCGGCGCGGAGGTCATCGGGCAGCTTCGCCTCCTCCACTGTATTGGTCGTCAGCGAGAGGGAGTCTGCCACCTCGCCGAAGTATTTCGCGAATGCCTTCGCCGTCCTGTCGGCCGTTTTCGCTGCGGAGCCGCCCGGTATCACCAGCACGTCCACCTTCTCCGCCGGCAACGTGCCCGCGAGGCAGGTTGCGATCAGCGCGCACATGAAGCATGTTCTCATTGTTGGGTTCCTTTGCCGGATTCACGGCCGCATCAGAAAACGGGGTGGTCGCGGTCGAGGCCGTCGAAGTAGTAGAACGTGTCGCCCTTGGGGCGGATGTCCGTGAGCGTGCCCGTGTAGTGGCGCAAGTTGCGCGGCTTGTACGGACGCTTCTCGACTTCCTCGACATTCACCTCGATGCCGAGTCCGGGCTTGTCGCCGATCAGGAGGCAGCCGTCCCGGCGGAACGAGCCGTCCGTGAGCATCATCTCGTGGATGAGGAAGTTCGGCGTGGTCGCCGCGAGCTGGAGGATGGCCGCGTTCGAGATCGGTCCCGACGGATTGTGGAAGCTCACGGGCACGTGGTTCGCCTCGCACATCGCCGCGACCTTCTTGGACGTGAGGAGGCCCATGTTGTGGAAGATGTCGGGCTGGGCGATGTCCACGCAGTTCTTGCGGAGGACGTCGTTCCACGCGTACATGCCGTAGAACCGCTCGCCCGCCGCGACCGGCACGGACGAATGGTCGCGCACCCACGCGAGCGAGTCGTTGCTGTCCGGCACCACCGGCTCCTCCATCAGCATCGGCTTGAATGGCGCGAGCTCGCGGCTCGCCTCCACCGCCGTGTAGTGGTTGAAGCGGCCGTGGCACTCGATCAGGATCTCCATCTCCGGCCCCACCGCCTCGCGCACCGCCCCGACGATCGCGACGGCGCGGTCCATCTCCGCGCGCGAGAGCGTCATGTGCGCCTTGCCGAACGGATCCCACTTGAGCGCCTGTATCCCGAGCGCCTTCACCTTCTTCGCGGCGGACGCGAAGTCCTCCGGCGTGCGGGCGTTCACGAACCAGGCGTTCGCGTACATCTTCACCCGGTCGCGCATCTTGCCGCCGAGTAGGTTGTAGACGGGCGTGTTGTAGAACTTGCCCTTGATGTCCCAGAGCGCGATCTCGATGCCCGAGAGCGCGCTCATCATCACGGGACCGCCCTTCCAGTAGCAGTCGCGGTACACCTCGAAGAGAAGACGCTCGATCTCGTGCGCATCGCGTCCCACGATCAGGCGCTTGAAGTCGTTGACGCATCCTTCAAGCGCCATCTCCTGCGTGCCGAGCGTCGCCTCGCCCCAGCCGTAGAGGCCTTCGTCGGTCTCGACCTTGATGAACGCCCAGTTCGTGCGAAACGCGTCCATCGTATAAATCTTTATGTCGCTAATTTTCATTTCATGCTCCTGATTGCATCCACATGCGCCTTTGCAAGCGACTTGATGCCTTCGTAGTCTTCGGCGGCGACGAGGTCGGGGCGGAAGACCGTGATGCCCGTGCCCACCGCGAGAATGCCGCGCGAGAGGAACTCGGGGATCGTCTGCGGGTTCACACCGCCCGTCGCCATGAGCGGGATGTGCGGCAGCGGCCCCTTGAGGTTCTGGATGTAGTGGTAGCCGAGGTCGTCTGCGGGGAAGAGCTTCACGATGTCCGCGCCGAGCGCGTACGCGCGCTTGATCTCGGTCGGCGTCATCGCACCGGGGATGGACGCCATGCCGAGGCGCTTCGTCTCGGCGATCACCTCGGGATCGGAGTCGGGACTCACGATGAACGTGGCGCCAGCCGCGTGCGCGGCGCGCACTTCCTCGACCGTGAGCACGGTCCCCGCGCCGATCGCCATCCGTCCGCCGAACGCGCCCACGAGCGCGGCGATCTTCTCCACGTTCTCGGCCACGCAGTCGGCGCGCCGGTGGTCGAACGTCGACTCAAACACGGTCACGCCTACGTCTGCGATTGCCTCGACCGCCTTCAACAGCACGTCCTTCAGCACACCCCGCGCCAGCACCATCAGGCGCGTCTTCTTCAGTTCTTCGATTGCGTCCATTTGCTTAACCTTTCATTTTAAATCGCCACGCATGGTCGCCGGAACCGAGCGGAATACGCGAACGCCGCCAAAGTTGTTCGTGCCGATCGTCTTGCCGGCGGCGATTTCCTCCTCGGTCAGGACCACGCACCGAATCTCGGCAAGCCCCCTGCGGTCCACACCCCAGGAGATGACGATGCGGCCGTCCGGCCCCTGTGCGGCGTCCGGATAATCTGCCCACCCGCGCATGTCCAGCTCGTAGCCGACAGACCACGTCTTGCCCTCGTCCTTTGAGATGTACGCCTTGAGCTTGTTGCGACAATGGACGCCGTCGCAGCGCGTCACGCTGTCGCCGTTCTTGACCAAGAGGAGGTTGCCGCTCCTGAGCTTAAGGAAGGAAAAGCGCGAGATGGGATTGTCGATCCACGTCGCCTTGCGCGCCTCGGACCATGTCATTCCGCCGTCGGAGGAGAACGCCTCGTGGATTCCCAGATCCGAGCGCATGAGCATCCAGAGCGAGCCGTCGGCACGCTCAACGATGCAGTGCTCGATCACGTAGTCCGTTCCCTTCACCTGCACCGAAGCGCCGCGCTCCCACGTCTTGCCGCCGTCGCGGCTCCTGAGCGCGCCACACCTGCGCAAAGGGACGAGTTCGGGGAAGCAGTCGTCGGAAACGCCGCCCTCGACTTCAATGGGGATGATCCACGTGCCGTCCTTCAGCACCGTCGGCGGGTTGGGCACCGCGCCCCAGCCAAGGAACTTCGGCTTTCCCCAGACGGGCTTCGCGGCGTCGGGATCCCGGCAGACGTAATCCCACAGGCATCCGCGCACCATCGGGGTCCCGACGGTGATGGTCGCGAGAAGATGCAGCGCGCCGTTCGGGTCCACCCACGTCTCGGCACACAGCGCCGCGCGCATCACGGGGAAGATGTTCAGGATGCGGTCGTCCTTGAAGTGCGGATCCAGCACGAACGCCGGATTGCCCCACGTCTTGCCACCGTCGTCCGACTTCGCACCGATCACGAACCCCTCGGGACCGTCCTCTCCGCCGAGCCACGTGGCCCAGAGCCGACCCTTCTTCGTGACGGAAACGCTCCCGTTCATCGCGAAACCCCAGTCCTCGGGGTACTTGACGGTTTTCTTGACGCGCTGCTGCACGGCCCCGCCGTTCATCCCGTAACGAAATACCCTCGGCGCGAAATCCTCGAACGTGGGGTTCATCTTGATTTCCGGCGGATACATCTCCAGCTCCGCCATCGCCCGGACGGCGGCGATCTCCGCCTCCCGCTGGGTCTTGGCCATCGCAGTCCCCGCAGCCAGGGCAACGGCGGCAAGCGCAATCTTTCCTGCCGTCATCATTTCTCTTTCATCACGAGCGACTTGTCGGTGATCACCACGGGCGCGTCGTAGTACGGCACGTCCTCGAACATCTTGCCGTTCCTCTGGTTGATGACCATGCGCTCCGGGATGCGGTAGATCGCGCCCGTGACGAGGTCGATCCAGACCGGCTCCTTGATCTCGGCCTTGAAGACCTCCAGCGAGGTGCGGCGGACCGTGTTGTCGTTCATGGGCGGCTTCGAGGCGTCCCAGAACGCGATCAGCGGAATGTCCGTCCCCTCCTGGCGGAACGTGTAGATGACCAGCCCGTCGGCCGACGCGCCCGGCGCGATCCGCTTGTACACCTTCTTCGGGACGATCGTCGCGTCGAACAGCGTCGCGAGGTTCTGCACCGTGTAGTACGCCGGCTTCACCTTCGTGACCTCCAGCCGGTCGTTGCACTTGACGAGCCCCATGCGCTTCATGAAGCGGTCGGGACGCGTCCGCACCCAATAGGCGGGGATGTGGTGGCAGTAGCGCTCGGGGTAGTCGTAGCACGGGTCGTACATCGTGAACACGAGCGACTCGAAGCCGTGGCCGAGGTCCGCCACGAGGCGCCGCGCGTTCCACTTCGCCTGCGTGAGCTCGGAGTTCCACTTCATGGACGAGATGCCGGCCGAGAAATGCGGGTCGCTCGTCGCGCCCGACTCGCCGTTCCAGATCTTCAGCTCCGGGGCGTACTTGCGGACGATCTTCACCCACTCGTCCACCCGGAGCGAATAGCAGATGTCGGGATTCGGGCAGTAGTCGTGGTAGATGATCCACGTGAACAGGCTGATGGCGTCCTTCTCCTTGAACAGCTTGAGGCAGGCCTCGGTGAAGGCGTTCATGTTCCGCGTGCCGAGCGTGAGCATGCCGATCTTCGCGTCGGGGATGTACTTCTTGATGATCCGCGCCGTGCGGATGTTGTTGTCCACCACGATCTCGGGCGTGTTCGCGTCGATGTTGTTCGGCTCGTTCCAGCACGCCCAGTTCTTGACCTGCGGGTAGCGCCGCGCGAGCTGCTCCACGTAGCGGTCCCAGGCCGCCAGCGCCTCCTCGCCCTGCGGCATGCCGTCGGAGAGGGACGCCCCGCCCGCGCCGGGGTAGATCGGATTCCCGTAGCTCGTCTCGAGGAGCGGCTCCATCCCGTTCTCGATGAGCCAGTTCACCTGACGGTCGAGCCACGCGAAGTCCCACTTGCCCGGCTCCGGCTCGAGCTTCGCCCAGCCCGCGTGCAGACGCACCCGCGCGATGCCGAGCGGCGGCATGTACTCCTTGAAGTTCTCGAAGTCGCCGTACTCGCGCGGCAGCATCTCGCAGCCGAGCGCCAGATGCGACGGCCCGATCTCCTTCGCGGAACGCGGCACGAGCGTGCCGATCCGGTCCATCATCGGGTCGAGCGTGGTCTGCACACGGTCGTGCGCGTCGTCGATCACCGGCTTGGCCACAAGCGCCAGCGGCGCCAAAACCATGATCATTCCAATAGCTTTCATTTTTTCTCCTCTTGCTTTCATCATTCAAGACACCACTTTCATGCCCACATCAACCACCTCGGCAAAGAGAGACTTGCACAGGGAAGACAAGATGGCATTTTTAGACATTTCAAGCCCTTTCAGAGCGAGACAATTGACATCGCCGACGCGTGGTCATACGGTCACCGGCTCAATACGCGGATCGTCAATGCCGCGTTTCTTTGGGTCGTAGTTCACGCCCACGAGGAACACGGGAGGATCACCGTCGAGCCAGGGGCCCGCATAGTCCTTCGTGCGGGCCTGCTCGATGGCTTCCTCGGACGACATGCCGTACTTGAACTCGAACACATAGACGCCGCTCTTGTCCTTGAGGATCGCATCCGCGCGCCCGCGCGCGCTCTGCCGCTCACCGGACACGTCCGCGCCCAAAAGACTGAGCGAAAGGAGAAAATAGCGCTTGGCCTCGGATTCGTTCTCAATCTTCCACTCGTGCGGGATTTTCGCGAAGAGGGCGCGGAGGTTGCGTTTGAGGAACGTCTCGATGCCGGACTCCTCGACCTCGGTCTTGATATCGTCCAACCGCGCAAACCAGTCCTCGGAGGAGGAAGCAAGGACGCGCGCGATGTAGCCGTCGCGCAGCGACGAGCGGATCTCCTTGTTCGGTACGCCAAGCTCGAGCATGCCGCTCTTCCTCACGCCCTTGATGGAGAGATAGCCCCCCTGGTAGAGGAGCGACTCGATGGGAAGGGTCTCGGCGTCGCACACGTCCAGGACGATCGGGCGCACAACCAACGCCTCATAGTCGATGATGATCTTGTCGACCCGCGCAAGGCGGTTCAGGATCATCCTCGAAGCCCCTGTGGACTCCCAGTAGTTATTCAGCTTGCCGGATTCAAGCGCGCAGCCGAGCGAGACGGGGTTGCAGACCTTTTCCATAGAATCCGGCGAGAAGCGGTAGCCGTCGTACCATTCAAGCAATTTCGCCTTCGCCGCCGCGAAGTCGATTCCGTTCATCTCGCCGAACGCCTCCACGTTCTCCCTGAGCGGACCGTCCAGCTCCGCCGGCGTGTAGCCGAGAAGCGTCGCGAAACGCGGATCCATCGTGCGGTCCTTCAGGTGGTTCATGCCGGAGAATATCGAAAGCTTCGTGAACTTCGT
>CACWSW010000210.1 GCA_902763655.1 uncultured bacterium | reverse complement strand
GGCGGCGGCGGCGCGGGCGGATGGACGCTCGGCGGCGGCGGCGGCGGCGGCGGCGTGCTGGAGTACGACTGGGAGTCTGCGCCCGTGACGGTGCCTGCGGGCACGACGGTCAGGATAGTCGTAGGTGCCGGCGGCGACAACTATTACAAGAACAACAACGACAGCGCCAATTGGAAGGCTGGCGGGAACGGCGGGTTCTCGCGCGTGCAAAACATTCCGGGGAAGGGAACACTGGAAGTCAAGGGCGGCGGCGGCGGCGCGGGCTGGAACCAGCGCAACGCGGCGAGCGGCCAGGCGACTGGCGGCGGCGCGGCGCAGGGCAACGACAACGCCTACTATTCTGGCCGCGCTTCGGGCACTGCCGGGCAGGGCAATTCCGGCGGTCGCGCGTACGGCGACCGCGCGGGCGGCGGCGGTGGCGCGGACCTCACTGCGGCAGGCGAGGGGCAGGATGCCAACGCCACGGACAACAAGGCAGGCGACGGCGGCGCAGGGCGCGCGAGTGACATCACCGGCACGGTTGAGTACTACGGCGGCGGCGGCGGCGGTGGCGGCGGCGACGGCAACAAGACGCCCAACTCGGCCCAAGGCGGCGCCGGCGGCATCGGCGGCGGCGGTTACGGTCCGCCTGCGAAGGCTGCCCTGGCGGCCCGTGCGTACATGGACGGCACGGACGGCCTTGGCGGCGGCGGCGCCGGCGGCTCGCATGGCGGCGCTGCCGGCACGAGCGCGGGCGGCAAGGGCGGCTGCGGCTGCGTGATCCTGCGCGTCCGCACGGCGAGCAAGCTGTGCGTGCTTCAGCCGACGCGGGGCTACGAGAACGACGGAGAGGAGCAGGGCGTGGCGCATGACTGGACGTATCCGATGAGCGTGCGCTCCAGGTACATGGACAACGGTCTCTCGCTCTTCAGCTTCAGCTACAGGAACGCCGACTCCAACACGGTGCTTCGCCTCCAGATCAGTACGAACCTCGTGGACTATGGCGAGGTGTACTCCCGCACGCGCGAACCGGCGGACAGCGTGAACTGGACGACGCTCACCAACTGGTCGTTCAAGGGACTCTCCGCCAAAGACCTCTCCGAGGGCACGCGCACGTACTTCCTCAGCCTGCGTTCGCCGCAGAAGGGCCTGATGCGTCTGATAATGGATCCGTCGGTGGTGTCCAACGCGGTGTCGCAGACCTTGGACAGTCGCGACCTCGACTACGGCAAGATCATGATCACCCGCATCTTCTGCTACGACGAGCCGCCGCTGGACGGGCGGTCGTGGTGGGGCTGGAACCTGCACAACGAGGGATGGAACGGCGGCAACGATCCCGGCCGCTGGGCATACCTGACGGACTCGCCGGACGGCCTCTCCTGCTCGCTGAACTTCTCTGCGCTCTCGGACGACAACAAGACCACGGATCCTGCGACATACGGCATCGGACTGGGCGAGCCCGACAAGTCCGCGGAGTACGCCGAGAACAACCCGTTCGTGCAGTGCCCGGAGATGACGAACGGCATCGGCAGCGTCAGCTTCCGCGCGCGGACGTTCGAGACGAACGCGACGGCGCCGTCCGTGGTGCTGCTGTACGGAAGCCTGTATCCGGACAGCTACCAGCCAGATCCGCTCGACGGCCTGGGCTGGACGCGGCTGGCGGAGTTCGTGATCTCGAACAGCACGTACCAGACGTACAGCTGGAAGACGAACGAGATGACGACGGCGATCCGTGCGATCCGCCTGGAGGTGGGCGGCGCGCGCAACGGGCGCGGCACGTCGTACGCTCCGAAGGACAAGGAATGGGAAAAGCCTTCGTATGCGCCATATCGTCCGATCCAGCGCGTGTTCCTTGACGAGGTGACGGTGGCGGAGCCGGTTGGGCCGAGGATGAAGTTCTTCGACGTGCGTCCGTTCCGCGACAACCTGAACGACACCTCCCCTGAGGCGATCCCCGACATCAACGACAGGAACGAGCAGCCGCTGCTGAACGAGTCGTGGGGTATACAGGCGAGGCTCGAGCCGCAGCAGATGGAGGACGAGCTTGACCTGAACAGCATCGTCGTCAAGATGGCGGCGTTCGTGGGCAAGCGTCCGTGGGGATACCAGAACTGGAAGGACAACCCGACGTACGAGACGGAGCTCAAGTGCGTGGACACGACGAACCTCATCTTCCGCAGCACGTACGACAATCCTGCGAGCGTGATTCAGCCGGTGGGTCCGGAGGACGGCGATTCCTACGCCGTGGTGCAGTACCATGTGTGGGCGGAATACAAGAGCAAGGATGCCTCGGAGGACCAGAAGCCCACCACGTACCCGCTGTCTGCGTCTGACTGGGTGATGCCGGAGTGGTATTGGCCGAAGGACTTCAACAAGGAGTTCGGCCTCGGACAAGACGACAACTTCAGCGCGTTCACGATCCTGGACACGATCTCTCCCGGCCGTGCGTGGTTCAACGAGGTCAACTACAACAACGACGACTATAGCCGCGACAACTACCAGTTCATCGAGCTCATGATGCCGGAGAGCGTTGACCTGACGGACTGGGCGATACGCCTGACGGACGACACGTTCAAGAAAGGCACCATGGCGCAGTTCGGGTCGCCGGCGCAGACGATAGCCTTGAAGGCCGGCAAGCGTCCCGGCATCGATTCCACGAACCACTTCACGGTGGTGACGTTCGCCCCGCCGAACGGCGCGAGCATGTTCTCCGAGGGGCAGATCGACGGCATCTGGAACAGGCTCACGGACGCCGGCCTGTCGTTGCAGGACGGGAGCCTCAAGAAGGGCAACATCTACGGCCTCGAGCTGATGCGCCCGAGCGGCGTGGTGGAGCACCAGATCGTCGTGTCGGGCACCAACCTTTGGGCGGGCAGCATCTTCGAGAGCAAGGGCGACGCCACGAACTTCGTGAACGACGTCAAGTCCAGGGACGGTTCCGAGGCGTGGTTCTGGGCCGGCGAGGACCGCGGCGGCGCGACAGACACCTTGGGCGTGTGGCGCGGACACGGCGAGCAGTTCTGGGACGGCGGCACGACATGGACGAACGACCTGACGGCCACGCCTGGCGAGCTCAACCTGCGCAACGGCAAGAGGCAGGTCCTCGACGAGTGGATGCTGCCGCCGAACGGCACCAACATCTGGATCTACGCGATCGTAAACGGAGGCCACGTCTGGCAGTACGTGGACGGCGACCCGACGCACACGAACCGGAACACGATGATGGTGGTGCAGAAGAACGCCAGCACGAACATCCGGTACAAGGTCGACGCCTGGTTCGAGATGGCGAACTGCACGACCAACGGAGCGCCGGTGACGCCAACCGCAGTGTCAGGACAGCCGCGGACGTTCGAGATCAAGCTGGACGATCTGCAGGAGACGACCACCGTCATGGTTGGCGACCGCGGCGACAGCCGCCTCTTCGGCACGAACTACGCGTGGCAGGTGGCGGAGAACGATCCGTACAAGCCGGCGATCCTCGACTGGCTGCTCAGAAATTATTCGGACAAGAATCCTGAAGACATCGTGCCGGCCGAGCATTGGTTCCAGGGGCGGAAGGTTGGCGAACTTGACCTCAAGGCCATGTACTGGCTGGATATTCCGCCGACAGACGGCCATGACGAAGGCGGCAACAGGGTAAGCGACTGGAGGCTGCTGTACGGCTTTAGCGACCCTCCCTCGAAATTCACTGATGTGGAGGATGGCGTGACCTACAACAACAACGCGATCGTCACTGTCCAGATGCTGCTCACCAACACGGTGAGCCACGCGCACCATCCGCCGTACACGATCCAGGGCATGCAGCCGGGTTCGTCAAGCGCGGACGATTACGCCTCGTCGTCGGCCAACTGGACGAGCGCGACGTTCAAGGTGACGTGCGCGATCAACACCGACGGCCTCAAGAACAGCCTCAAGCCGGTGAAATGGTTCGTGTTCGACAGGAACTCCTTCAACGACGACGGTATCGCCTACATCGAGATACCCGACCAGAGCAAGCCGAACGTGCCTGGATTCGACTACGGATGGCACTATTATCTCGGCACGTCTTTCAACTACAAATCGGCGCTCAGCGACGGCGCTTCCGGCCTGTACTCGACGGAAGTGCTGCGGGCGGTCCACACCAACACCTATCATTCAACAACATCGCCATAAGCGGCGCAACCTAGACATGTCCGAATACAACTACGCGGCCATCGAGAAGAAATGGCAGAAGTTCTGGCTCGACCACAAGACGTTCAAGACCCCCGACCACGCCGAAGGCAAGAAGAAATTCTACTGTCTCGACATGTTCCCGTACCCTAGCGGGGCGGGTCTGCACGTGGGGCATCCAGAGGGCTACACGGCCACCGACATCCTCTGCCGCTACAAGCGCATGAAGGGCTTCAACGTGCTGCACCCGATGGGGTGGGACGCCTTCGGCCTGCCGGCGGAGCAGTACGCGGTGGAGACGGGCACGCACCCGGCGGTGACCACCAAGAAGAACGTGGACCGTTTCCGCGAGCAGATCCGCGCGCTCGGCTTCAGTTACGACTGGGACCGCGAGGTCAACACCACGGATCCCAGCTACTACCGCTGGACGCAGTGGATCTTCGAGAAGCTCTACGAGAAGGGACTCGCCTACGTGGCCGAGGTGCCCGTGAACTGGTGTCCTGCGCTCGGTACGGTGCTGGCGAACGAGGAGGTGATCGACGGGCGCTCCGAGCGCGGCAACCACCCCGTGATCCGCCGCCCGATGCGCCAGTGGATGCTGAAGATCACCGCCTACGCGGAGCGCCTGCTGGATG
This sequence comes from uncultured bacterium, assembly GCA_902763655.1. Classification (GTDB taxonomy): domain Bacteria; phylum Verrucomicrobiota; class Kiritimatiellia; order RFP12; family UBA1067; genus RUG572. The sequence continues at coordinate 1,858 of CACWSW010000210.1, read as the reverse complement.
GCCTTGAGCATCTCGACTGGCCCGAGGGCATCAAGGAGATGCAGCGCAACTGGATCGGCAAGTCCACCGGCGCGGAAGTGGATTTTGCGGTGAAATTCGCCGATCCTGCTTCACCTTTCACCTTTCACCCTTCACCTTTCACCATCACGGTCTACACCACCCGCTGCGACACGCTCTTCGGGGCCACGTACATGGTGATGAGCCCGGAGCATCCGTTCATCGCGAAGTGGCTGGAGGAAGGGCGGCTCGCGAATGCGGATGCTGTGAAGGCGTACCAGGCGAAGGCCGCATCGAAGAGCGACCTCGAGCGCACCGAGCTCAACAAGGAAAAGACGGGCGTGAAGCTGGATGGCGTGGTGGGCGTCAACCCGGTGAACGGCGACGAGCTGCCGATCTTCATCTCCGACTACGTGCTCGCCAGCTACGGCACCGGTGCGATCATGGCCGTGCCTGCGCACGACGATCGCGACTTCGAATTTGCCAAGGTATTCGGGCTGCCGATCTACCAGGTGGTGGCGAAGAGGGTGAAAGGTGAAGGGGGAAAGGTGAAAGGTGAAGGGGAAGGAGAAGGAGAAGGGAGTGGGAGCGGTGATGGTCGAACTCCGTTCGACCAGCCGCAAGCCTTCACCGACATCGCCACCGGCGTGATGGTGAACAGCGGCTTCATCACCGGCCTTTCGGTGGAGGATGCCACGCCAAGACGCAGTACAAGCTGCGCGACTGGCTCTTCAGCCGCCAGCGCTACTGGGGCGAGCCGTTCCCGGTGATCCACATGGCCGACGGCACCACCAGACTCGTGCCCGCCGAGGACCTGCCGCTCACGCTGCCTGAGCTGGCCGACTACAAGCCCACCGGCACCGGCGAGCCGCCGCTCGCGAAGGCGACGGACTGGGTGAACTACGTCGATCCCGCCACTGGCGCTAAGGGCATTCGCGAGACGAACACGATGCCGCAGTGGGCCGGCAGCTGCTGGTACTACTTGCGCTACATCGACCCGCACAACGACAAGGCTTTCGCCGACCCGGCCAAGCTGAAGGAATGGCTGCCGGTGGACCTCTACGTGGGCGGCGCGGAGCACGCGGTGTTGCATCTCCTCTATTCTCGTTTCTGGCACAAGGTGCTGTTCGATCTCGGCCTAGTGCCCACGGACGAGCCTTTCCAGCGTCTCGTGAACCAGGGCATGATCCTCGGCATGGCGTACAAGAATCCGCGCGGCGTGCTCATCCCGATGGACAAGATCATCTGGATCGATGGCAAGCCGTTTGCGATTCCCGAAGGCAAGGAAGACGATCCGGTCTTTAAGGACCTTAAGGATTCTAAGGATTCCGAAGACCTTAAGGGCCCTAAAGACCTTAAAGACCTTAAGCCATTGCTGGAGCCGCTCACCGAGTTCCCGGCGAAGATGTCGAAGTCGCTCAAGAACGTGATCAACCCCGATGACGTGATCCGCGACTACGGCGCCGACTCGCTGCGCCTCTACGAGATGTTCATGGGGCCGCTACAGGCCGTGAAGCCGTGGTCGACGAAGGGCGTGGAGGGCGTGTTCCGCTTCCTGAAGCGCGTCAACAAGCTCGTCACCGAGACGCCGATCGAGGACCGTCCGCTCAGCAAGGCGGAGGCGAAGGTGCTGAACACGATGGTGAAGAAGGTGGGCGAGGATGTGGATTCGCTCAACTTCAACACGGCCATTTCGGCGATGATGGTGTTCCTGAACGAGTTTCCCGGCGCTGCCCTTCCGCGTGAAGCGGCAGAGAAATTTGTGCTGTGCCTCGCGCCGTTCGCGCCGCACCTAGGCGAGGAGCTTTGGCAGTTCCTGGGCCATTCGGACACGCTCGCCTACGAGCCGTTCCCGGATTAC
>CACWSW010000209.1 GCA_902763655.1 uncultured bacterium | reverse complement strand
CTCCACGCGCCCCGTCGCGCCGGGGAACTCGCCCCCGTGCCAGAACGTGGGCGCGTGCGTGCTCAGAAAGCTCCCAGCGGCGTAGTTGGGGGCGAACGCCATCGCCACGCATCCCGCAAGTGTAATTTTCATCCAGTTCATGGCAGTTCCTTATGATGCCCTATCATTTTTCCTTTTTTAAGCAGCCGCAATTGTACCACATCAAACGGGATATCGACAGGGCATTTTCATAACCGTAAATCACTCAACGCTTGTCACAAAGGTCTTTGCCTTCACGCGCTCCGTGTTTCGGCGCCGCAGACTCCCCTGCCGCTGACCAATTGACCGATTTTAGGGCACTTTTCAGGAACATCCGGGCGCATCTCCGTAATTCACCCATGCGTATTGAGATTTGGAAACAACCAGAACAACTTTCAAAAACAACTTTGTCCTACGGGCACACCTTGAACATTCTCACTCTCAGAATCATTATAGTTTAAGGATCGGCAAATGGGCGCGGGCGAGTTAGCCCGCGCGCCATTGATAAGTTGTCCTTGCAGTTGTTTAGGTTGTTTTCATTACAAAAGGAGCTCGGTGAAAAACGGAGATGCGCCCGGAACATCCCAAAGAACATGTTTCACTTGCGATGTCGGAGCGAAGATGTTAAAATTCCTCAAAAGAAATCGCGGAGAACAGCTGATGAAGAAGATACTAGTTTTACAATCTATGCTGATTGTCGCCTTGTACGCGCATACCGCTTATGCCATCTACTATAGCAACCGCACATATGGCCCGCGACAGAGCGAAAACACGAAGCGCACAGGTAGCATCGACGTGTCTCCAGAAGAGAAGCAAGCAAGAAAGGCACGACGAGACGCCTTGGCAAAGTCCAAGCGCATAACGTACAGCAAGGTGGAAATTCCAGAAGATACAGTTTACAGAATTACGCCTATCTCTCCTGCAATTCCGATCAATCGAGAGTCGAGAATAGAATCCCTGTGCGGTTTTGAACTGGGGCGCGTGATCAAGCTGACGCGCGAGCCTGTTCTGGATGACGACGGCAACATTGAAGTTGTAGTCAAGTTGAAGAAGCCGTTTCGTTTTTGTACCCATGCCGAGTTGCGATACTCGAAGATAAACCATTGTCTGTACTACATCAAGCTGTACTCGGCACCACGAGAAAAGATGAACGACGAAGAAGTCTTGGCCGAGGTCGAAGGCATGGCAGAAGCGTTCACGAAGAAATTTGGCGACAGGTTCTCGCAATGGATTGCATTCAATCCGGATATATCCCGAATGCCAGAAGTTAAGAGTGGGAAACGAGCGTTATGGAAAGCGAACTCTGGCCAGTCGTTGTACATCCAAGCGCACGAAGATGTCATCGACCAATCGCGCACCACATTCAAAGGGACAGCGTTCAAGCCAAAAGACAAACGCGGCTGGACATTCTCTGTGGAGCTTGTCGATGCCGCGTTGCGCTATCTGGATTTAGAGTCGCCCAATCGCGACAGAAACAAGGATACAGTCGAGGGAGTTGACGTGCTATAGCATGGCATACACTAACGGCAACAAAGGAAAACCACGCAATAATGAGACTGACGTTTCGCAGAATACTTGTCGCCTTCGTCCCGCTCGTGACGTTGATCGGAATGATCGTATTGGGTGTCACCGTCTTCGGCCGTGACGCTGGCGACGGGCCAAGCCAGATATCACTTGTTTTCGCGACCGCCATCGCAGCAGTCTTGGCAATGGCGGTGGAGCACGTTCCCTGGTCCACGCTGGAGCAGGGCATCTCGTTGTCCATCTCCAAGGCCGGAATCTCGATCATGATCCTTTTCCTGATCGGAATGCTTTCCGGCGCATGGATGATCGGCGGCGTAGTGCCGACGCTGATCTGCTACGGCGTGAAGATCATGAATCCGAGCATCTTCCTCGCATGCGCCTGCATCATCTGCGCCATCGTTTCCCTGATGACGGGCACGTCATGGACAACCGTGGCAACGATCGGCGTGGCTCTTCTGGGCATCGGCACCGCACTCGGCGTGCCCGCGCCGTGGAGCGCGGGCGCGATCATCTCCGGCGCGTATTTCGGCGACAAGCTCTCCCCGCTGAGCGACACCACGATCCTTGCGAGTTCCGCCACGGGCACGGACCTGTTCGTCCACATCAGGTACATGCTCTTCACCACGTTTCCGTCTATGACGCTGACGTTGATCATCTTCCTTGTGGCAGGCTTCTTCCTCGTGGACGCCACCGCGGTCAACGCGCAGGATTTCGCGGAGGGGCTTTCCAGCACTTTCCACATAACGCCCTGGACCTTGCTCGTGCCGCTCGCCACGGGAGTTCTCATCGCCTTGCGCCTGCCGTCGCTGGCGGTGCTGTTTCTTTCCGCGTTGCTGGGCGGCGTCTCGGCCGTCATTCTCCAGAGCGACGTCCTGCTGTCCGTGATCGGCGAGGAACTGCCGTCCGCCACCGGATACTACAAGGCTCTCATGACCACGTTCTTCTCGTCGACGCACATCGCCACCGGCAGCGAAGCCCTTGACCGCCTCATCTCCACGCGCGGCATGTCAGGAATGCTCACCACAGTGTGGCTGATCATCTGCGCCGTGTCGTTCGGCGGCGTCATGTACGCGGGCGGGATGCTCAAGACGATTGCCGACGTTGCCCTCGTCTGCGTTCGCGGACTCGCCAGCCTCGTAGGAGCCACGGCTTTCACCGGCGCGCTCATGAACGTCGCCGCCGGCGACCAGTACATCTCCATCCTCATCACAGCCGACATGTTCCGCGACGCATATCGCGAGAAAGGCCTTGAATCGCGTCTTCTGTCGCGTACCATCGAGGATTCCAGCACCGTCACTTCCGTGCTTGTGCCGTGGAACACGTGCGCGATGGCGCAGTCGGCTTCGCTGGGCATAGCGACTGCGGTGTACCTTCCTTACTGCTTCTTCAACCTCATCAGCCCCTTCATGAGCGTGCTCGTGGCGGCACTCGGCTGGAAGATCGCCCTTCCGGGGAAAGCGGGCCGACCTATTTCAGCTTGAAGCCCGTTCCCACGAACTGCGCGATGTCGCGTCCCTTGTCGTCCGCGACATCGACGTTCACGACGCAGGAATTGCGGCCGTCCTTCCTGTAGCGGGCCGTGGCGACAAGCCGGTCTCCCTTTGGAGCAGAAAGGAAACTTATGGAAACCTGCTGGGCCACAGTCACCCTTTCGCGGTCGTTCGTGAGCGCCGCGAAGGCGAAATCTGCAAGCGTGAATATCGCGCCGCCCATTACGCCGCCAAAGGCGTTCCTGTGGCGGGGCGACAGGGTCATGGACGTGACGGCATGCTCGTCGTCGAGCTCGTCAAGCGTAATTCCGTTTTCCGTGGCGAACCGGTCGCAGGAAAAATAGGCGTGAGCCTCTTCTATGGTCTTGAACATTCCCATTGCCTTATCCTTGTCCTTTTGCTCTTTCTACTGATTGCAGACGTGTTGCAGAACTCCGTCAAGAAGTGCCTTTGCCTCGGGCAGGTCGTCGCAGACGTCGAGTCCGTAGATCTGCGCCTCGCGGCGGGCGCCCTCCGTCCGAACGGAAACGAACAGCGAACATTTGTCCTTGCCTTCCGAGACGGCGAGGATGTCCCGCTCTGCAACGCCTCCCACCGGAAGCGGACACCCCTTCCCGAGGATGCGGAAGAAGAGTCCGTCAACCGAGTCGGAATGGGGCAGCGCCGCCAACGCGGGATGGTCGGCGATGGCTATGCCCACGTTCTCGCCCAGCCACCACCAGCCAAGTGTCGGAGGCTCCTTCTTTCCGACGGGACCGATCGCGACGACCGACTGCCCGCGTGCCGCGGCCGCCTTCGCGTCCTCGGAACCCGCCTCGCAGACGACGACTTTCGCCTTGGCCACGTCCGCTGGCGCGACGAGCCCGAAATAGCGCGGAGCGAGCTTCTCTGCGAACGGCGGCAGGATGCAGACGCCGGGCATCGACCGGACCGCGCGTTTCGGGAAGATCCACATGTCCCATGCGTTCGCGACGGACCCCACGCGCACGTCGAACGACGCGGCGACAGGCGAAGCGACCTCGGGTACCGTCAGCGCCACGACCGCCAGTTCGCGCACGCCGCCAACGGGAATCGCGCCGACAGGAATCTGGCCGTGCGCAAGGGATGCACCCGTCTTCTTGTCGCGTATTGACCACGCCAGCGCGGCATTCGCCAGTTCGGCGTCCGAATAGTGCGCAAAGCAAATCTTCTGCCGGCACGCGTCGCCGGACACGACGATGCGCGATTCGGGCGGATCGTCGCAGAGGACGCAGTCGGCGGAATTGAACACGGCGAACGAGGCCGGCGTGTTGCCGCCCGGCTTCACGCCCCAGAACGGATCGAACACACCCTGCGCCGTGAAGCAGTCGCCCTGCGGTGTGGTCGCGTCCTGAGCGCTCCAGTGGTAGTAGCCGTTGCACCACGGATCCAGGCGCGCCGATTCGATGCCGCTCTTCTGCCAGAAGGCCTGCAACCTGTGCTGGGCGATCTGGAGCCTGTCGCCCCACGCGTCCGTCAGCCCGAACTTCGCCAGCCAGTCGCGGCGCATCTTCCGCGTGTACGGCACCTGCCAGATGCCGACGTACTTGTCCTCGAGCGCCGCGTTCGCTTTGACGCTGCGGTTGAGGTACTCGTGGCAGACGATCGGGTAGGACGACGTGCAGGTGCCGCGCGGCCACTCCCGGATCGGCCCGCCAACGAAGTCCGACGTCCCCGGCGCGTTGTGCCGCTGGCAGTACGGGTTCCCCTTGCTGAAAGTGGGATTGTCCTGGTCGAGCACGAGGCGGTCGGGGTCGATCCTCTTGAGATAGTCGTAGAGATGTTCCGCAAGCGCCGGACCGAACGTGCCCTCGTTGCCGTGGGAATAGATGGCGAAGGACGGATGGCGCCGGTAGTGGAGATAGAGTTCCGTCACGTCGCGCACGGGGTCGAACGGAAACTTCTCCGTCGGCTGGTCCGTGTAGTACGGCAGCTCGGGCTGCACCATCAACCCAAGTTCGTCGCAGGCGTCGAAGAACTCCGGCGTCTCGCAGCGCGTGTGCAGGCGGGCGAAGTTGTAGCCAGCCGCCCGCATCTGCGCCACCTCGCGCCTGCGGTAGTCGCGGTCGCCGATCCGGTCGGATCCGACGACGGGCTGGATGTTGTGGTACCCGACACCCCGGATGTAGAACGGACGTCCGTTGAGGAAGAACTCCCGTCCGCGCACCTCGAACTTGCGCACGCCGAAACGCTCGCGGCGCGTCTGCAGCACCTTGCCGTCCGCCGAGACGAGCTCGACCTTCGCCGTGTAGAGGTTTGGCGATTCCGGCGACCACGGACGAAAAGATGAGAGCGGGATGCGGATTGAAGATTGAGGATTTGAGATTGGTTGTTCGACAACAGTTCCGTCGATCGTGACGCGAATGACGGGAGGGGCGCAACTTGTTGCGCCCGCTGCGCCCGCCGATTTTGCGGTCGCAACAAGTTGCGACCCTCCCGCCGTACGCACCTCCACATGCACCTCGGCGCACTTCGCGTCGAAGTCGCCGCGCGCCCACGCGTCGTCGATGAACGTCTCCGGCGTCGCCTCCAGCGTCAGCGCGCGCTGGAT
>CACWSW010000208.1 GCA_902763655.1 uncultured bacterium | reverse complement strand
GAGGTTCTCCCGAAGGGCACGATCCTCGTTTTCAGGTAGACAGACAGGAACGTGCGCTGGAACGACCTCGTCCGCGCGCAGCAGGACGCCTGCATCCGCCGGGCAGAGTCCGCACGGTGAATGGCATGAGGCAAACGGAAGCATCTTCGATGCTTCTAAATCTCCTCGAAAAATGCAGATTTAGCGGAATCGAAGACTTCATATTGACTAAATCGCGGATATCTGATAACATTTAGCGCGATTGAAACTTGGAGCTTGATATGATAGGCAGGAAAAAAGAGCAGGACAGGATAATGGAATGCATTCAGGCCGACCGGTCGCGCCTGATTGTCGTCTATGGGCGGAGGCGCGTCGGAAAGACATTTCTCATTCGCGAATCGTTCGACTACAAATTCACCTTTACGCACACGGGACTAGAGAGGGGTGGTTATCGGGAGCAGCTGTCGGAATTCTGGCATTCGCTAAAAAGGCAATGGAAGGCAGATTGCAGGATGCCGTCAAGTTGGTCGGATGCGTTTGAATTGTTGAAGGATGCAGTGTCGGAAAGCACGGATGCGCGAAAGACAATCTTCATCGACGAGCTACCGTGGATGGATACGCGGAATTCCGGCTTTCTCAGCGCGGTTGAGGGGTTCTGGAACGGCTGGGCAAGTGCCAGGAAGGACGTGGTGATGGTCGTCTGCGGGAGCGCGGCCGCATGGATGACGAAGAAAGTGCTGCAGAACAAGGGCGGGCTGTTCAACAGGGCGAACAAGACGATTTACCTGGAACCTTTCACATTGGCGGAATGCGAGGCGTATGTGAAGGCGGAGGGGCTTGTCATGGATCGCAAGGACATCGTCTCCGCCTACATGGTTTTCGGCGGGGCGCCTTACTACTGGAGCCTGCTGGACAAGAGCGAGAGCCTGTCGCAGAACATAGACCGGCTGTTCTTCGGAACGCATCCTGAACTGGCCGAGGAGTTCGGCAGACTGTACAAGTCCGTGTTCACGAATCCGGAACCGTACGTCGCCGTGGTCACGGCCCTTGGAAAGAAAAAGTGCGGCATGACGAGGGCGGAGATCGTTGCGGCCGTCCAGGAGGCCGAAAACAACGGGGTGTTGACGGACGTGTTGCAGAATCTGGAGACAAGCGGCTTCGTTCGCCGATACGTCGAGACGGGCAACGTGAAGAAGGGGAGCGTGTATCAGCTGATTGACAACTATACGCTCTTCTTCTTTCAGTTCGTGCAGGGATATGCCGGACACGACGAACATCGTTGGTCAAACATGGGGCATGACCAGAGACGAAGAGTTTGGGAGGGCTTGGCGTTTGAACGGGTCTGCCTGCAGCATTCACGGCAGATCAAGGCCGCGCTGGGGATCGCGGGGGTGGAGACGAGCGAATCTTCATGGCGGTGTGTTTCCTGCGATCCCGACGTGAGGGGCGCCCAGATTGACCTCGTGATCGAACGCGGTGACCGGGTCGTCAATCTCTGCGAGATGAAATTCGCGTCTGAGAAGTTTGCGATCGACGCGGCATACGCGGCGAGTCTTCGCGAGAAGATCGGTGCGTTCCGACGTGAGACGGGTACGCGCGGCAACTGCCATCTGACGTTTGTGACAACGTACGGACTGCGAAAGAACGGCCAGAGCGGCATGGTCCAATCCGAGGTGACGCTAGACGACCTGTTCAAGTATTGATTGCGACATGTTTCCACCAAAAATTTTTGTGAAATTTTCGTGCTTGTTTGACATATGATAGCGGGTTGTGATAGACTAGCGGACATCGGTTGGAGTTCATTCTTTCAAGCAAGGAGGTAAACGGTGAAAATGAGAAAATGCTCTCGTTTAGGTGGGTGGCGCGAGTTACCGCTTCTCTTGGCGTGTGTGGCGACGGTTTCTGCCGCAATGGGGGAGCCGATAGCGGCTGGCTATCGCGATCTGGTCAACGTTTCCGTGGATGAAGGACAGGCGGTGACGCAGGACGACTGGGTCTGGCGTGCCGCCGAGGCCGTCATCTACAAGGTCGGAGCGGGGAGTCTGACGTTCACGCCTTCTGCCGTTCTGGATTCCTCTGCGTTCGGAATTGGTATCCGAGACGGGAACGTCACGTTCGCCGGCGGAAGCACCGCATCCGAGATGGAGACGCCTGTATCGGTCTTGAACACCGCCCGCCTGTGGATGGACGCCACGCGGAATTACGTCCTTTCCAATGGAACGACTTACGTGTCGGAATGGCACGACGTCCGTGAAACGAAGACGGAGGCGCCGTTCGACTATCCGCGTGCGGTTTCGCGCTGGAATACGTCTACGGCCGCCAACGCCGTGGAAAACGCATTGCCCGAGGTATCGACGCTCGACAACGGGAAACAGGCGTTCTGGTTCGGCGGATATCGGTCCGGCCGCTACATGGCATTCCTGTCGCCGACAGAGTCAAACCCCGCTGCATCCCCTCTTTCGATTACCGGTATAAACGAGGCGTTCGTCGTCTACAGCTTCACGAACAAGTTCACGTATCTGTTCGGCAACACAACGGAGGGGTCTGATTTCCATCCTTCCACCTCGCAGATGAATCCGTCTGATCCTTATGTCAGGAAAGATTATGCATGCCTGCTGTCTCCGGCTTGGTGGCTTGACGGCGTGCCGTTCGACGCATCTGAAACTGCGGCGAAATCGGGATGCCATCTGATCGATTACGAATTTCCAGTGACAACGGCCTCGGCGGGAACGATCTTCAACGGCGGAACGTCGTATACCGGGGCCACCGCCCGCCAGGGCGGGGACCATCTCTGCGAATTTCTCCTCTTCACCAACAAGCTTTCCTCCGCCGACAGGGTGAAGGTGCAGACTTATCTGCTGAACAAGTGGAAGTCTTTCTCAAGGGATTCGGCTGTCGACGTGGCTGTGGCGGCAGGCGCTTCCGTCACGATGGATTCCGCGAATGGCGTCTTCCCCGTACCGCTGGAAATATCAGGCGATGGTTCCATCAAGAAGACCGGTTCCGGGAATGGTGCCATCGGCTACGCCCGCGATGTGGCTCCTTTCGCCGGGCGGCTGTCGGTAGAGGATGGATCGGTGACGCTGCGCGACGACATCGCATTCGCGGCCGGTTCCGGCATGAGAATCGTGGCGAGCAATGCGCTGGACGGGGCAAACGTGTCGGTTGCGGCCGCGCCTGCCGGAAACCTCGTGAAGGATGGTGCCGGAACAATCCGTCTCGATGCCGTCCCAGACGGAGTCTCCGCCATTTCCGTCTCAGGCGGTACGCTCATTCTTGCGCCGCCGGTGTCGAACACCCTGTTGGCCGCCGGCTCGGATGTCGGTGCGTCGATCACGAACAGCAGTTTCGAACTGGAGTCCAGTAAGGTAATCAGCGGGCTGAGGGGGGTGGAGAAGGGCGGCTGGTCCTTCAGCTACTCCCCCGACTGTGCCTTTCAGGATTCGTATGCGATCTTGCTCAATTGCGTCGAGATGACAACCGACTCGTGGAATCTCGGACATGAAGTTCCGGTTGGGAAATCCGTTCTTGGCCTACGTGCCGACATACAGGCTTCCACGTGGATTGACGTTCCGCTCGACGGCGTGTACGAACTTTCGTGCTGGGTTAGGGCGAAGGACGCGAACACAAATCCGATGTACTTGAAGGTTCTGATCGGGGAGGACGCCGAAAGCCTGCGGGAAATCGCGGCGATTACCTACATGTCAAGGACTTGGCGGCATTTTACCTGGCGGATTCCCGCGCTGACAGCCGGGCGCAAGCTTTTCATGTTCAGGCAGATGGCGTATGCGGGACAGGAACGAAGTGCGCATCTGATCGACGACCTGAAGCTCTCCTATCGCGGACGTGACGACGGGTCGATTCCCGTTCCGAACGGCGGATTCGAAGCCTGTGGCAGAATGTCGTATGCGAACTTGACTTCCTTCTCGGCGGCGACGGCCGAGGGATGGACGTTCACCCAGCCTGCGTGGACGAACAAGACGGCAGTCGGCATCGTGCGCGAGGGCGTGATTGTGTCAGGAAAATTGACGGGACCCAATCCGGGGCAGATGCGCGATGGGCTTGTTCAGCTGCTGATGTGCAGTTCTGGCGGGACGGCCCGGGTGTCGTTCGCCGCGCCGAAGGCCGGGACGTATAGGTTGCGCGCCGATGCCGGGGCGTGGTGCAAGGCGTATTTGCACGATGGAAGTTCATATCCTGCGGCGGCCGTCGCCGCGTCCGTTAAGGTCGGCGATGGCGCGGAGACTTCACTCGGCAGCGTGAGCAGAAACGGGTTGATGATGAAGGAATCCGTCTGGCCTACGGCGTTCACCATCCCCAACGCAGGCGACACGGTGACGCTGACGATGACTTCCACGCAGAGAAGGAACGGTATGCTGCTCGACAATTTCGTGCTGGTGCCGGCTCAGCCAGACGAAGAACTCGTGTCAAACGGAAGCTTCACGAGCAGCGGTGGCACATGGGTATACGAGGCGGTCGGGCGTACCGGCAGCGATGCCGACCCAGCCGGCCGCATTTCCGCCGGCCGCTTCAACCAGTCGGGTAACGAATACAATTATGGCTCCGACAGGTATGACGACAATTATTTCCTTTCCCTGATTGACACGGGACGTGCTTCTCAGACGGTCGACATCCCAGCGCCCGGGCGTTATTGCCTCAGGTTCTATTCGCGGATGCGGATACACGGCAGTTTCCCGAACGAGCCGTACCGCTATGGCAAGAACACGCTGCACGTGTATCTCGCCAAGGACGGCGTCACGAATTCGCTCGCGAAGATACTTTGCGACACGACGAATTTCGTGGGGCAGTGCATCCGTTTCGACGTACCCGTTGCCTCAAGCGACTGGTCGCTTGGCTTCGAGGGCATGAACGTGCCGACGGCATCGTACAGGGACAAATGCATATTTGTCGACGGCGTGTCGCTGAAGCGCTGCACGAACGAACCGTCTTCCGCGATGCCGATTCCGAAAACGCTGACAGTCTCGATCGCCACGGATGCGAAGTTCCGCCTCGATTTCTCGGGCACGAACGAGGTCAGCGTCCTGTCGCTTGGCGGCCAGCGCGTCACGGGTTTCATCAGTTCCGCCACGCATCCCAACTACATCACAGGATCCGGCGTGCTTGAAATCAAGCCACGCGGAACGGTCGTGCTCTTCCGCTGACGCAGATGAGATTCGACGCGAAATGGATTGCTAAACTCCAGGAAGGCTCTAGACTTATGACGAGATTACGGTTCGGAACAACTCTCGCTGCAGTTGCGGCGGGCGCGCGGAGCGGTTCGCCAATCCGCCGGGCGCGTGCCGCCTTCTGCCGATCAGGCACAATTATCCCTTTGACGCCAAGAACAACGAAAAGCAGCTGACGACGATGCTGGATCGCGGATACGGCGGTTTCGCGGGCAACGTGGCGTTCGGGTCGATACGGACGAACGGAACGTGGAAGGGCGTATGGAAGGGGTATGTAGACGAGGAGCCGTTCTGGCCGCAGTTCATCCACGCCGTCAACTTCGCCAAGGCTGCGAACATGTCGCTCTGGCTGTACGACGAGTGCGGCTATCCGTCCGGGACGGCGAGGGATCTGACGCTGAAGGGGCATCCCGAGCTGGAGAATACGGGCTATCTCATCGCGGTAACGACGGCGGAGGGCGGCGCGACCGCGACCGTGAAGATGCCGCCCGGCGCGTTCCGCCGGGCTGTCGCCTGGCCGCTTGCCGCCGACGGGACGCTTGCGCAGGGCGGTTGCGTGGACCTGGCCGATGCCGTGGCGCGTGGCGTCCGCACGTCGCCGCCACCGCCTTTCGCCTCCGCCCGGGTCCGGCCCTATGACGCGGAGGGACGTCCGGAGGCCGGTTTCGAGGGGTGGCGCACGAACAGTCCGGTCGCCTCGTTCACCTGGAACGTTCCGCCCGGCAAATGGAAAATATTTGCCGTCACCGAGGACTGGACGTATGAAGGCACGCACGCGGAATGCAAGGGGATGAAGGTCAAGTTCCGCTATCCCAATCCGCTGCGCAAGGATGCGATCGCGCGTTACCTGGAGGTCAACCACGAGCAGTATGTGCGGCATCTGGGCAACGACCTCGGCAGATATTTCGTCAGCACGTTCACAGACGAGCCGTCGATCATGAGCAACTGGTGGCGTCCGATGCCGTATCTCACGCTTCCGTCGGCGCCCGGGCTCGCGGAGGCCTATCGCAAGAGGACGGGACGCGACCTTCTGGACGACATTCCGCTGATTTCGGCAGATGGAGCGGACTCGGCGGAGTGTCGCATCGCATTTTGGGACATCGCGGGGCAGATGACGGCGGATGCGTTCTTCGGCACCATCTCCGACTGGTGCAGGGCGCACGGATTCCGATCCGGCGGACACCTGATGGGAGAGGAGACGTTCAATTTCCACGTCTCGCACTACGGCGACTTCTTCCGTTGCATGCGCCGTCTCGACGCCCCGTCGATCGACTGCCTCACGTCCATCCCGTCCAACGTGTCGTGGCTGGCCGCGCTGTACGCCGGCAGCGCGCGTGAATTGAACGGGGCGCGGTACACGATGAGCGAGACGTCGGACCACTGCGAGCGCAACCGCAAGACCGTGTACCAGGTGTGCGAAGGCGAGGTGAACGGCACGCTCAACCGGTTGCTTTGGGGCGGCATCAACACGTTCACGAGCTACTATTCGTTCCGCGGCTTCAAGGATGACGCGTTGCGCCGGATCAACGTGAGGCTTGGGCGGCTCAACACGCTGCTGCTGACGGACGGCGCGAGCCTGGCGGAGATCGCGGTGCTGTATCCTGCCGCCGACATGCAGGCGGCGTACGTGCCGGGCCCCCTTGTGTGGAACGACAAGGGAACGGCCATCCGTGCGCTTGAGAACCGATTCATGGCGGGTGTACGGTCGTTGTACGAGGCAGGGCGCTGCTTCATGGTCGTGGATGCGGACGCGCTTGCCGCCGCGCGCATCGAGGGCGGGGAACTTGTCCACGGGAAACTGCGGTGGAAGGTCGTCGCCCTGCCCGCCTCGACACGTCTGGATCCAGCCATTCGCGCGAAGCTCGATGCATTCCGGCGTGCCGGCGGCCATGTCGTCGATGCCGGCGATGAAGCGGCGCTTGCAACGCGGGTCGGCCAGATTCTGCCGCCTGCGATGTCGGTCGTCGGCGGAGGGCCGCATCCCCTTCGCGTCGCGCATCGCACGACATCGGAAGGGGAGGTGTATTTCGTGATGAACGATTCGGCCGAACCGTGGACCGGAAAGGTTGCCTTGCGCAATGCCGCTTTCGGCATCATGTCGTGGGATCCGGAAAAGGATCGCGCATCGCCCGTTGCACTTAATGCGGATGGCTCCATCAGTCTTTCGTTCGCCCCCTGGTCGGCAATCATCCTTTCTCTGTAGCATGAATCGGTTGTCGGTTTGGCCGATTCAACATTTTCTCGTCCGCATGTACAAGCACGATGTGGCCGATTTTTGGTATGCTGCCGTGCGTTGAACGTCAAGAGAGAGGAACATGAAAGCAGAACTTGAGAGACAGGCCTTCTTGAAGGCGGCGGCCGCCGCGTGCGTGGCGGCGCGGACGCCGTACGCGCGGGCGGGCAGTGCCTCAACATCAACTGCTTCGACGCCGCGTTCCTCCGCACGGCCTTGGCGCAGGAGAGTCACTCGCGGTGAGCGGCCGGATTATGGTGACCTGTGGCGCGACGTGCTGTGCCAAGTCAGGGTTCGTTGACCTTCAGCTCGGCGAACAGGACGGCGTTGGCGGGCAGGTCGGCGGACAGGGAGAACGAGCCGTCGGCGGCCGGGAGAAGGGGTGCGGTGGCGTGTTTCAGCTGCGCGCAGGGGCGCAGACGAGGCTCGATCTCTTTCCTGAAGAACGCCCGGTCTTCTGCGGCGGACAAGCCGCACGAACCGGTTGGGGCGGGATCGTCTGGCGACCAGAAGAAACGTTCGTCGCCGATGCCCAGCTTCTTGCGTTCGGCGCGCCACTCGTCGAACCAGTTCGCGTTGTCATCCACGACGCATCGGGTCATCCGTCCCTTGCGGCCTTTCCACGCCGGTGGCGAAACGACGGAGATGCCGATGCGGGTCGTTCCGGTCGCGAACAGGTCGTTCGTGAACGCATACGCCATGATCCGCATCGTCGATCCGTCCGACGAAAGCGCCGCCACGGCATCGGCCTCCACGCCCGGCGCCGCGCGGCCGGCCTTCGCGACGGGCAGACGCCGCATGCCCTTGAACCGGGCGCTCTCCCGCGCCACGTGGAAGCTCACGGACGGCAGACCGTCGAAGAGCGCGTCCGGTCCCGACAGATACCCCCACGCCGCAAAGTACTCGGCGCCGGAATCGAACAGCTGCTTCACGATCCGCGCGTCGTATGCGGCCTGGTACGTGTCGCCCACGACGCGCAGCGCGAGGTGGTCGCCTTTCTTGTTGCGCGTCTTCCCGTAGAGGAGCCTGCCCTCGTCCACCGCGTAGAAGAGGTTGGTGAGCCCGGCGGCCTCCGCCGCCTCGCGCAGGCGGGATATGTCGCGCGGAAGGGGATGACCCGTGGTGAACTTTCCGGGGTACTCGTCGTAGAAGGACGCCGTCACGAACCTGAGCGGCAGCTTGCATTCAGCGGCGTAGCGGATGAACCTGCGTTCGTCCCACAGACCCTCGGTCACGGCCATCGCGTGCACGCCGAACGTCAGGTCGGGCGAGATCGTCCGCGTGAACGCGTCGACCGTCGTTTCGTAGAGGCGGCAATAGGCGCGGAAGGTCTTCTCCGCATCCCCGGAGGCGTCCTTGAACCAGCCGCCGTTCTCGAATTCCGTCAGGACCGCGAAGCGCCATTTGAGAAGCTCCTCGCGTCCGAAGGCGTCGAGCAGCGCCTTCGCGCACGCGGCCATGTAGCGGCCGTACGCGGCGTAGTCGTCCGGCGGGCGGATGTTCATGTGGAACGACCCTCCGTTGTCGTCCGTCGAGAACTTCTGCGGCACGTTGCCGAGCTTCAGGTAGGGTTTCAGGCCCATGCCCACGATGCCTCTGCAGCCGTCCACCAGGCGGGAGAAGTCGTAGTCGTCCAGCACCGAGCGGTCGGCCGGATTGCGGAGGCAGTCCCGCTGCGGGTTACCGCCGGTGGCGCCCATGACCTCGACGTATTCGGCGAATTCCAGGACGTCGTGCTCGCGGTTGCGTTTCGTCGGGTTGAATCTGTTTCTGTCGAGCTGCCAGATCACGAGCGTCTGCTGCGTATTAGGCAATATGCGCCCCGGGCGGGTGGCGTCGACGGTGAATTCCATATCGGCGGCAATGATCGCCGATGCCAACGCTACGCATGCGAAAAGGATATGAACTTTCATGGCGGAAAGTATACCCCATATTGCAGAGGCTTGCAACGGCACACCGCGTGCTATTTCATGCTTGGGAGGACGATGCCGCGAAGGATGACCTTCTGGCATGCGAGGAACACGATCGCCGTCGGGATCGAGACGAGCACGAACCCGGCCATCACGCACCACGGCTGGCCGCCCATCTGCTGGCTCATCTGGTACATCCACACGGCGAGCGTCCAGTTTGACTCGTTCTGGCAGACGAGGAACGCCCATTCCCACGAGTTGTAGGCGGCGATGAAGCTGTTGAGGGCGTTGACGGCGAGGATCGGCGTCGTCATCGGGAGGGTGATCTTGAGGAAGATCGTCCACTCGCTCGCGCCGTCGATGGCGGCGGCCTCGTAGAGCTCGCGCGGAAGCGCGTCGAAGAAGCCCTTCAGGATGAAGATGGACATGCCGCTCGCGACGGTCGGCAGGACGAGCGCGGCGAGCGTGTTGAGGAGGCCGAGGTCGCGCACAAGCAGGAAGCCTGGAATCGCGGTGACGGCGGTCGGGAACGCCATGGTGGCGAGCAGGAAGAGGATGATCTGCTCCGTGCCGCGAAGCCGGAAGCGCGAGAGCGCGTACGCGGCGAGGGGATTGACGGTGAGGTGCGCGAGGATGGTGAGTATGACGAGCAGGAGCGTGTTGCCGAAGGCGCGTCCGCGCAGGAACAGGTACTGTCCGACGAGCCGGTAGTTGGCTGTTGCGCTGCGCCAGAAGTCGCGGCGGCCGTGCGCGAAGAACTGCATGGCGAGCGCGGCGCGGACGTCGGCCGCCTCTGACGGCGAGGTCGCCAGCGGGAAGGGGAGCGTGCGGCAGATGTAGTCGCCGTCCTCGACCATCCTCCTGCGGTAGGAGTCCTTGAAGGCGAGCCACATCGCGTACTTCGGGTCGTCCTTCGGCGGTTTCCAGGAGGCGTGCCCGAGAGGGATCTTGGACTCTGCGGTGAAGGACACGTCGAAGAGGCTGCGGTAGCGGACAGGCCAAGTGCGGTTGATCGCGTCTAGGGTCGTCTGCGAACCGATGAAGGGGGCGACGTCGCGCGGGTCGTAGGCGCATGTGGTGTAGTCCAGGTCGTGCGCGAGCGTGCGATCGCGGAATGCCTCGGCGCGCCGCTTCCATTCGAGGTAGACGGCCTCGTTGGTGCGTGCGGGCTCCAGCCAGGATTCGGCGAAACGGCGCACTCCCTCGGTGTCGCGGGCGACGGAGAGCCATGTCCCCCAGGATGCGGGCGCGTCGGGAAAAACCTCGCGCGGGAAGCGTGGGAAGTAGGACGAGATGGAGCGCATGAACCTGTCGCTGTCGTCCCACAGCGCGCGAACCATCGGTGAATGGCGGTGGTAGTCGTATGGACCCGAGAAGCTGGCTGCGATCATGACGAGGAACGGGTAGACCATTGTCAGGCCTCCCAGCGTGAGCAGGGAGTAGACGAAGGCAAGGAAGAAGCGTCCCTTGCGGGTCTTACGTTCTGATGGCAGCAGTACGCCCATGGGCAGAGTATAGCATTTTATCTTCGGTCCGCATAGCGCC
>CACWSW010000207.1 GCA_902763655.1 uncultured bacterium | reverse complement strand
GCGCGTGACGCCCACCATCAACAAGGCCTGGACGGTGCGGGCGAACGAAATCGCCTCGGGCGTGGCGCTGGGCACGTACAATGCGCTCACGTTCGGTTCGTCCGCCACGCTCTCCGTCGCGGACTGCGGTCAGCTTGACGCCGGCACGTCCTACGTGGTCGCCACCTCGCGCGTGTCAATTGCAGGACTGCCAACGTACACGGCGACGACCGACCAGCCGCAGCGCTGGAAGACGGAACTGACGGATGCCAAGACGGTCTCGCTCGTCTACGACCCGCCGACGGGCGCGATCAACGTGCGCGACTGGGGCGTGCTGCCGGGCGCGGCGAACGCGGCCGCGAACGACGCGGCGTTCGCCGCAGGCCTCGCGGCCCTCACCGGCACGGGCAACGTCGTGTTCTTCCCGCAGGGCGAGTATTACTTCACGTCGCCGGTGGCGGTCTCGGCCGCAAGCGGGGTCACGCTTCTCGGCGACAACGGCTGGTCGATGCTCCGGGTGACGGATCCGGCGGCGACGAGCGTCATGGCGGTGACGGGCGGATCGGACGTGACGGTGACGGGCCTCGGCTTCGCGGACTGCGCGGGCGTGGCCGTGGCGGCAAGCGGCACGGCCAACCTCACCGTCACGAACAACGTGTTCACGAACATCGTCGGCGCGGTGAGCGGCGTGGAAGGCACGTATCCCTTCTCGGCGGCGGACTGCACGGACCTCTACGTGAAGAACAACCGCGTGCGTGGCGGCGCGGCCTACACGGCGCTCGCCTACGTCTCGGGCACGACCACGAAGCGGGAGGGCTCGGAGCCCGGCGCCGGCGAACTGGAGTTCTTCGTGGACAACGACCGCACCGAATACTTCCCCGAAGTCTTCGCGCGCTCCGGGCTGGCGGAGTATCCGGCGGACACGACGCTCGTCAAGACCGGCCTCGGGCGCTTCTACGGCACGAACGACCTCGCCATTCGCGAGCGCATCAAGCAGATCGTCGTGCGCGAGGGCACCTACGTGGGCAACAGCACCGACTCGTGGGGGGCGTCGCCGGGCCACCCCGGCACGCGCGTCTACGTGAAGGTGGAGGACGGCGCGACGGCGCTCGTGGAGACCACCGGGGCGTGGGACCAGTGCTTTGCGCAGAACATCAGCTTCGAACTCGGCGGGAACGGCGCCGCCACGTCCGGCGGCTACTCGCTCGCGTTTCGGGGCTCCAGCTGGCGGATGACGTACGGCTGCCGGTACATCCTGCGGAACGACACGCAGTTCGGCCACATGTCGAAAAGCTCCATGGGCATCTTCAGCCAGTCCACGACGGTCCAGAACGGCCACACGCTCGTGCTGCGCGGCCTGAACGGCGTCGACAGCAACTTCCGCTTCCGCGAATACCACACGTTCCGCTCTCCGGGGCCGATCGTCGTCTCGAACGCGACGGTCTCGGCGAGCTACACGACCGGCGGCGGCTGGCAACATCCCGACGGCAAGCCGCCGCTCCTGAAGTTCGGCCGGAACTCCAAGTTCGCGCCGGACACGCAGGACTTCCTGAACGTCTTCGACCTGTACGAGTTCGACGCCGGGATCCCCCTGACGTGCGACACCAACTGCTCGTTCCGCATCGCACGGCTCAAGGGCGCGCCCGCCCTGGGCAGCAAGGTGGCGCTCACGGTCTCCGACGAGTTCATCGCGCGCGCCGACGACCTGCTGCAGGACAAGCGCATGACCGCGACGCGGGAACTCGTGTTCGGCGCGGACTGCGTCATGAACGTGGAGGGCGCGGAGTCGCTTCCCCTCGCGAGCAAGGGCTATGTTCTCGCCGTCTCCGACGCCGGAATCTCCGGTCGCCCCCAAAAGAGCCTCGCGCTCATGTCGGCGGGGTGGACGACATCGCTCTCCTCCGACGGCAAGACGCTGCGCCTCATCCCCGTCGGCGGCACGACGATCTTCATTCGCTGACGATCTAATCGACGTTTCAAAAGGAAGTGTTACTTATGGACAACGTGAAAATCAAGAGGATACTCGCGTCTGCGGCTGTTGCATGGGCGGCGTATACCCTCGCCGTCGACTGGACGGGCAGCGCGGGGAACTTCCAGCTCGACGATTCCGCGAACTGGGCTTCGGCTCCGAGCGCCACCGACTGGTGCTACATCAAGACGCGGCCCGCCCAGCCGTTCACGGTGGGCGGCGACGGCGACTACTTCGGCGGCGCGATGCTGCGTTACACCGGTTCCTTTGCCGCAACGAACGATTTCGGCACGGGCGTGGCGCTGACGAACGTGGGCCTGAAGGCGGAGAGCGCGGTACACGTCGAGAGCGGCGCAAAGCTCGTGCAGAAGTCGGGCGGCATCCGCGGATTCAAGGGGACGAAGTATGACGGAACGTACATCTCCAACAACTCGTCATTCACCTTGGACGGTGCGGATACCTGGTTTGAGCAGAAGACCGGCAGCTTCAATCTCCGTTCGACCGTGTCGGGCAATACCGTTTTCCCAAATCTCTTCGTGACGAACGGCGCTTCGCTGACGGTGGGAGACTCCCTGAACATCGGCGGGGGCGAGAAAAACGTCAGCGCGTACGTGTGTGCGGCGGGAGAAGGTACGCGGGTCGAGGCAAACTATGTCAGCATCGGCGTGAGAGCCAACACGCCGGAGAAGGCAATCACCAACCTCCTCGTGATCGCCGATTCCGCGACGGCTGCCGGAAACAGAGTGGCTGTGGGATGGGGTTCCTCATTTGCAGCTTGCGAGGTTATGGGCGGAACGTTGACAATCTCTGACTGGATGACCGTTGGATGCCGGGTGGCGTCCGCATCGAACTGCTGGGTGCGTGTGTGTTCCGGCGGGACGTTCACCAATCAAGGGACTACGGTGATTGGACGCGCCGAGGCGGGAAATTGCGCGCGCGTGGTCGTGTCGGGCGAGGGGTCGTCGTTCGTGGGGAAGGGCATAACGGCCGTCACCGGCGGCGTGTTCCGCGTGGAGGGCGGCGGTGCCGTCACGCTACAGGAAGCGCTCTCCCTCCAAAACGCGCGCATTGAGGCAAGCGGGAGCGGTTCGAATTTCTCCGTTTCGAAAGATGTGACGGCGCGCGGGACGAACGTCACGTTTTCCGCGACGGACGGAGCGTCTATTACCGTGCCGCGGCTGAGTGCGCAGAACGTTGTTGTGGAAGGTGCGTTAAACTACAATCGAATCTACACGGAAGTAAAAGGCGGTGAGCTCGTGTTCACCAACGCGACGGTGTCGGGCACGCGCATCGAGATGACGGAAGCCTCCACCATCCGCCTGTATAATACCCATCTGACCATTCCGAGCGGAATCTTCATGATGGGCGACGCGAGCGGCGGCAACGCGGGCAACAACGCCAACGAGCGGCATGTGTACGTGGGTGGCACCGATACGTGGGTAAAGGTGACCCAGGACAACGGCTTCTACGTGCGCGGATCGAACACGACCATCCACGTGGAGATCCCCGCAGAGGGATTCTCGAAGGCCCATCCCGTGTTCGACTTGCCGAGGATATCCTTTGAGAGCAGCCGGCATGTCCGCATCGCGGTCACGGTCGATCCAAAACTGGTGGGGAAGGGCGGGTCCTACTGGCTGTTCCGCACGTCGACGGACGAATCGTGCCACTCGGTCGGCATCGACTGGATCTACGATCCCGAGATCATCGACATCGACAAGTCCGTCAGCAAAGAGCTGCACATCCGCGTGAAACAACGAGGTGTGACCGTGATCGTTCGCTAGGGGACTGCATCGTGAAAGCATTGGTCGGAATCTCCCTGTCGTTCGCGAGCCTGCTGGCGTTGGCGGAGACGAACCTCGTGTGGAACGCGCGGTTCGAGCGCGTGGATGCGAAGGGGCGCGCCGAGGCGTGGCGCGGCTGGGGTGGTCGCTGGCGGACGGACTGGGCCGGGCAGGACGGTTCGCGTGCGGCGGTGTTCGAGAACGCTGACACCAACTACTACGGCACCGTGTCGCAGGTCGTGGACGCGCGTCCCGGGAAGCGCTACCGCTTCGGGGGATTCGTCAAGACGGAGAACCTGCGCGGGAAGGTCCATTTCTGCCTTGAGTGGTACGGCCCGAACGGCAAGTACGTGGGCGGACGCTACACCGCCGGCCTGGGTGGCACCGCGGACTGGACCGAGCAGTCTGGCATCACGCCGCCGCTTCCGACGAACGCGGTCAAGGTCCTGTTCCAGGCGTTCTGCGCGCACGAGAGCGTGGGCAAGGCGTCCGTCGACGGCGCGTACCTGCGTCCGTTCGAGGCGCCGCCTGTCGACGGCGTCTACTCCTCGCGCTACCGCAACCGGGCGGCGGCCGGTCCGGTGCGGTTCGTCGCTGCGCTGAACGACGGGGCGGGAACCGCGCCCGGCGACACGGCGCAGTTCGTCTTCACCGACCCGGAAAACCCGAAGGACGCGCGCCGCGTGGCGGCGACGGTCACGAACGGCGCTGCGTCCGTCGCGTGCGACGTGTCCGACCTCGCGCCAGGCGTGAACCTCGTGCGCTTCGAGCTGACGCACAAAGGCGTCACGCAGTCCGCCTCGCTCGTGTTCGAGCGCGTGACGCCGGAGGAGGAGGCCGCGCCTGCGGTGCGGATCGACGCGTACGGGCGCACGATCGTGGACGGCAAGCCGTTCTTCCCGCTCGGCATGTACTGGTCGAAGGTGGACCCGCGCCTGATCGGCACGTATTGCGAGGGACCGTTCAACTGCCTCATGCCGTACAATGCGCCGAACCGGCGCGAGATGGACCTCTGCGCGTCGAACGGGCTGAAGGTGATCTACAACGTGGTGGGGAGGGACCTCTCCAACGGCGCCATCGTCCGCCGCTTCCGCCGCCATCCTGCGCTGCTCGCCTGGTACTTGAACGACGAGCGCCCGATATCCGAGCGGGAGACGCTCACGCGGGCACGCGATTTCGCCGAGCTCCACGACCCCGACCACCCGGGCTGGATCGCCATCTACCAGTACTACGAGGTGCGCAGCTACCTGCCCACGTTCGACGTGGTGGGCACGGACCCCTATCCGCTCTACCGCAACCCGATCGGCATGGTGACGACCTGGACGCGCGCCACGCGCGACGGGCTGATGGGCCTCAAGCCGATGTGGCAGATCCCGCAGGTGTTCGACAAGGGCGCGTACGCATCGAACCGGAAGAACTTCCCGGATGCCTGCCGTCCGCCCACGTATGACGACATGCGCAACATGGCGTGGCAGTGCCTCGCGGGCGGCGCGAACGGGCTCGTGTTCTACTCGTTCTTCGACCTCGTGGCGATGGACGCGAAGACGCCGTTCCGACAGCGGTGGGAGGACGTGAAGCGCATGGCGTGCGAGATCAAGTCGTATGAGGCGTATTTCCTCTCCACGGACGCGCCGCCGCCCGTCGCGGGCGCGCCCGACGCGCTCGCGTGCCGTGCCTGGCGGCTGGGCGGCAAGACTCTTTTCGTCGCGGTCAACACCACACGCGAGCCGCTTTCGGCGGACGTGACGGTGGACGGCCGACCGGTGCCCATTGCACTGGGCCCGCAATGACGCAAAAGCAGAGAGCAAAGGAAGTGCGCGAGATCCTCGCGCTGGACACGGACGAGCTGGTGAAGCGCGCCAAAGGGCAGCTGATCCTCTTCCCCACCCTGGACGAGGTGTACGACTACCTCGCCGAGGAGATGGTGAACGAGTTCCAGAAGGCGGCGGAAGGGGACAAGATCGTCTCCTTCATCATGCCCGTCGGCCCCACGCAGCCCTACCGCCTCATGGCCGAGAAGATCAACTACCGCCAGCTCAACCTGAAGAACGTGCGGTTCTTCTTCATGGACGAGTACGTGGACGACACGAAGGACAAGCTCATCCCGATGACGAACCCGCTCTCGTTCCGCGGGCAGATCGGCCCGCTCCTCTTTAACCGCATCCGCCCCGACCTGCTGATGCCGAAGAAGCAGATCATCTTCCCCTCGCCCGAGAACATCAAGGACCTCCCGAAGATGATCAAGGACGCGGGCGGCATCGAGGTGTGCTACGGCGGCATCGGCATCCACGGGCACGTGGCGTTCAACGAGCCCGGGCCGGGCGTGGCGAAGTCCAATCCGCGCATCCTCGAGATCAACGACTTCACGCGCACGATCGACTCCACGCGCCACAGCGGCGTGGGCGGCAACCTGGAAAACTTCCCGCGCCGCGCGATCACGATGGGCATGAAGCAGTGCCTCGAGGCGCGCAAGATGCTCCTCATGACGCGCAACGAGACGCCCACCTTCCTCTGGGCCAACACGATCCTCCGCATCGCGGCCCTCGGCAAGCCGGGCGACGACTA
>CACWSW010000206.1 GCA_902763655.1 uncultured bacterium | reverse complement strand
GACTTCCACCGTGGCGTCGCGCATGCGCGGCGTGGTGGCGCGCTTGGGGAAGATGCCGCGCACCTTCACGCGGTCGCCTGCGACGACATGCGCGATGGCGTTCGGACTGGAGAACTCCACGCGCCAGGGATTGTCCTTGTCGTCCTCCAAAAAGAGGTAGGGCTCCGTGTGGCAGTGGAAGGAGACGACGCCTTCCAGCTCGCCGGGGCGGTCGCGGTCGGGGAGGACGGCCGGCGCCCCGAGAAGAGGTGCCCCGAGCAGCGTCGCCGCCAGAAATGCCGTTATCCACCGTGCCATGCCGCCGCTTCCTTGTCAGAGGGTGTAGATCGAGAGCGAGAGGGGCGGAAGCGTCAGGGACGCGGGCAGCCGGACGCGGTCCGACTTCTCCTTCAGCGCCTCCGGCTCGAACGGCGCGTTGTGCGCATCGCGTCCGGGGCCGGTGAAGAGCGTGCGCGCGGCCTCGCCGCGCAGGCCGCGGATCTCCACGCGCTGGGGCGTCTCGGCGCAGTTGACGAGCTTCAGCACGGTTCCGCCCCCGGCGGTGCGCATCGCGCTCGCCTGCACGCAGTCGATCACGTTCGTCTGGACGTCGTTCTTCCACGCGCGGAAGCGCGTCATGCGGATGGACGGCGTCTTGACGTCCACCTTCACCACGTCCGTGCCGCGGTTCTCGCTGAAGAGCTTCTGCACGTTCCAGCTGGGGCTCACGAACGAGCCGTCGGTCGTGGGGTAGATCATGTTCGGGTTCCACACGATGTGCTGGGCGTTCGCGAAGAGCGGCGCGTAGGCCGCGAGCTTCACCTGCGACTGGTTGCGCTCGAGGCCCAGCATGAACGCGGCCTCGGCGATCGCGCCGCGCAGCGAGCCGTAGCGCGTGGTTCCCCGCGTGACGGCGTACTCGCCCACGAAGATGCCGAAGTCGCCCTTCGGGGAATCGTACTCGTGCGCGAGGTCGCCCATGAAGTCGTGCGGCATCTTGTAGAAGTGGTCGTCGCGCAGGTCCTTCGGGTCGTCCACGCGCTTCGTCTCGCGCCAGTTGTCGAAGATGAGCGTCACGTCCGGGTAGCGCGCGCGCACGGCCTTCGCCATGAGCGCGTAGCGTTCCTCGTACGCCTTGCCGCCGTTCTCGTTGCCGATCTCGAGGTACTTGAGGCCGAACGGCTCGGGGTGCCCGGCCGCCGCGCGGCGCGCGCCCCAGACGGAGTTGGTGGGGCCGTTGGCGTATTCGATGCAGTCGAGGGCGTCCTGCACGAACTCGTCCATCTTGTCCATCGGGACGTTCTCCCGGTGCGACATGCCGCAGTTGATGCAGAAGAGCGGCTTGGCGCCGAGCGCCTCGCAGAGGAGGAGGTACTCGTGGAAGCCCACGCCGTTCGCGGACCAGTACCGCCAGATGTTCCACTGCGTGCGGCGCTCCCACACGGAGCCGAGCGTCTGCTTCCAGCGGTAGGCGTCCTTCATCGTGTCGCCCTCCACCCAGCACCCGCCGGGGAAGCGCACGAAGCTTGGCTTGAGGGCGGCGAGGCGGTCCATCAGGTCGCGACGGAATATCCCGCACACGGCGTCCGCCGGCATGAGGCTCACGCAGTCGACGTACATGTCGCCGCCGCCCGCCATGCGGATCGCGAGACGCGCCTGCGGGTCGTCGTCGTTCGCCTCCAGCGTGGCGGAGAACGTGCGCCAGTCCGCGTCCACGCCGTCGATGCGGGCGTGCGCCAGCGCGGGCTTGCCGTACGCCTCCAGTGTCACCTCCACGGGACCCTTCACGGCGCCGCGCAGGGCGATGGAGAGGTTGTACTTCATGCCCTTGCGCACGCCCATGCCGAAGTAGCCCTCGTTCGCGATGCCGGCGCCGGCCGGTCCGCGCACGCGGGCGCTGTGCGGGTTCTTTTCGCTGACGGGATGGTTCTTGTTGGGCGAGATTTCGGCGTTGCCGAGCGGAAGCCAGTAGCGGAGCGTCTGCTCGCGCTTCTCCCCGTTGCCGTCCTCGAACGAGCGGTTGCGCACCAGCTCGGCGTAGACGCCGCCGTCGAGGGAGAGGTCGATGTCCTCGAAGAAGATGCCCCAGAGGTCGGGCGAGGCGGGGCCGACGACCGCGCGCGGATCCACCGTGACGACGGCCGGGGCGGACGGCGCCGCGTCGCGCTCCACGATGGCGGCGAACCCGCCGTTCAGGGCGGCGGCGACGGTGAGGGCGTCGGCGGAATCGACCGTGAACGACTCGCACGCGATGTCGGCGCACGGCTTGGAGTTGTCGGGGTCGAAGTCGCGGAAGAGGCGCACCTTGAGCCGTCCGGGGCCGGCGAACGCGAGCGGCACGGAGAAGAGGCGCTTCTCGCCGGCGTTGACGCCGCCCACGAACCACTTCCCGCCGGCGCGGCGCGCGACGACGGCGAACGCGCCGATCTGGCCCTGGAGGAAGCGCGTCTCGTCGAACACGCAGGGAATCTCGCGCCAGAAGTCAAGCGCGGGGTCCTGTTCCTTGATCTGCGACGGACGCTGGTACCAGAAGAGGAACTGGAATCCGCTCGAATAGACGCACGGGAGCGCGAGCTGGTGGGCGAGCGTGTTCTTGATGCGGGGGAAGTTCCAGCAGGGCGTGTAGTCGCCGGGGCCGTCCAGGAAGCGCGTGAACGGCAGCGCGGCGTTGTGGGCGGCGGGGGGCATCTCCTCGTTGCCGCGGATCCCCTCCACCGTCAGCACGTTGGGATAGGTCTTCTGGATGCCGGTGAGACGGTATTCGTCGTGGATGTCCACGAGCAGACGACGGTCCGCCGCGGCCTGGATCGCGTCCAGCACCCACTTGCGCGCCGCCTGCCCGCCCACCTGCACGAACCCGTACTTCACGCCCTTTACGCCCCACGCGGCGAGAAGGTCGAGGATGGCGTCGCGGTTCTTGTGGAGCGGGACGTCGTTCACGTAGAGGATCACGCCCACGCCGTTGGCGTTCGCGTAGTCGATGACGGGCTTCACGTAGGCGTTCGGCTTCAGCGGGTCGCCCGTGCGCTCGGGACCGTACCAGCCGGCGTCGAGCTCGACGTACTGGAAGTTGTTGCGCTTCGCGAAGTCCACGCAGGCGCGTCCGTCCTGCTCGTTGAGGCTGCAGACGCGCAGCACCTTGCCCGGCTTGATCCAGGATGTGTCGGAGATCCGGGACGGCGCGTTCAGCACGTCCAGGAACGCGGGCTGGGCGTTCGCGAGGGCCACGCAGTCCTTCGCCACGTGGACGTAGCGCCACGGCGTGGCGAACGGGGCGGTGAAGGACGCCGGGCCTTCGAGGACGGCCTTCAGCTGTCCGGGGCGCTCGCCCGAGGCGAAGCGGAGGCGGGCGTAGTCGGTCACGCCCGCGTCGCCGAGGGCGGCCGTCCAGCCGTCGCCCTCCACCACGAGCGGACACTCCGCCGTGCCGCGGCGGTTGGGCTTGAGGGAGGCAATCGCGGAGAGCGTCTTAGGCACGTACTCGCCCTGCGCGTGGCTCACGGGCCAGCAGCGGAGGTCCTTCCCGAAGTCGAACGTCCATTCCTCGCGCGCGACGGTGCGGGGTCCGGTGCCGTCGTAGCGGATGCGCCACGCCACGCCGCCGGGCAGGTTGGTGGTCTCGAGGCGGGCGTCCGTGCCGAGGTCAGGCGGCGTCACGCGGCACACGGCGGCGCCGTCGGGGGCCGTCACCGCAAGGGCGGAAGCGAGGAGGAGCGGGAGAGTCATCTGTTTTGATCCTTTCTGCTGTTCGCGGACATGATACCACAACAAACCGCCGCCGCGCCATCCCCCGTAGCGGGGAGCCGTTTTTGTATCAAAAAATTCACATTTCTGAAAGGTCTATGGCCTACCCTACTTTGCGATCTTCCAGCAAAGCCAGGCGGACAAAGTCTTGGAATCGAAGATCGTGCCGTTGCGGATAGCGTCTTCGACCTCGACCTCGGAGAGGACGACGGGGTAGACGTTCTCGTCCGGGTCTTGATCCTGGGCGTGCGCCGTCTCGGACAATTCCGCGAAGTAGAGATGGATGCGCTCCTCGCAGTAGCCCGGCGTGCAGATGATGGTAGTGAGGAACTTGATGCTCGTCACCTCGTAGCCGGTCTCCTCGGCTGTCTCGCGCCTCGCACCCTCGATCGGGTCTTCGCCCGGCTCGAGTCCGCCCGCAATGACCTCGATCAGCGCCTCTTCCGCCGCCTTGCGGTACTGCTTCACGAACACGAACTTGCCGTCGGGCCGGCGCGCGAGGATGGCGACCGCGTTACCGTGGCGGATCACCTCGCGTTTCGCCTTGCGTCCGTCAGGCAGCTCGATGTCGAGAAGATCGACGCTGATGATCTTCCCCGTGTACTTGCGCTCCGTCGCAAGCGTCTTTTCTGTCAGGTCTGTCATTTTACGATTCCTTACATCAGTTCCTTGCCGCAGGAGAACGCTTTGGCGACGACCTCGCCCATGAGGCGATAGACGTGCTGGCAGGTGTCGAAGCAGATGGGCTTCATCTTGTCCGCATCTGGCTTGCCGTCCGTCATCGCAGACTCCTCCACCGCGCAGTTGAGGATTTTGCCGACGACGTTGCAGTTCTCCTCGTTCATCGAGACGAGCTCGCATTCGAGGACGAGCGGCAGTTCGTTGACGACGGGCGCATCCACGAACGCGCTCTTCGTCACGGTGAAGCCGCTCTTCGACACCTTGTTAGGCGTCTTGTTGCCGCTTGCGATGCCGAGGTAGTCGCAGGCCTTCACGGCGTCGGCCGTCCCGAAAGCGACGGTGAACGCCTTCCGCGCGGCGATGTTCGCCCACGTCTTGTGTCCGGTGTCGATGCAGATCGTGATCTCGTCCTCGAGCGTGATCCCGCCCCACGCGGCGTTCATCACGTCGGGCGTGCCATCCGCGCCGTAGGTGCCGATCATCAGCACCGGCATCGGGAACATCCAGTTCTTCTTTCCAAGGTTCTTCTTCATTTCGTTATTCCTTTCTCAGTTTTTCGCAAAGCTTGTCCGTCACACATCCAGCCACGTCGGCTCGTAGGCGATTTCGTATCGCTCGTCGAGGCGCGAGACGTTGTAGACTCGGCTGGACTCGAAATCGACGCCTCCGTGCTGGCCCGTGTGGATGTGTCCGCAGAAGACGAAGCGGGGACATTTCTCCGCGATCGCCTCCGCCAGCTCGGACGATCCGAAATGCTCGGAATCCGTCTGAAGCGAGCGGTCCACGTCGCTGCCGGGGATGCGCGGCGGCGAGTGCGTGACAAGGACATCAAGGCCAGATGGTATCTTCGAGAACCATTGCCTCAGCGTGTCAGGCTCGCCTTCGAATGCCCAGGAGTAGGAGATGATCGGCACCCATGGCGTACCGTAGAAGCGAATGCCGTTGATTTCGGCCGCACAGTCGCCGAGGAAATGGACGTTGGGCGAGAATCCAAACGTCCAGTCGATGTCGTGTCCCTTGAAGAGGATGTGGGCAATCGGGTAGAAGTCGTGGTTGCCGGGTATGACGACGAATTGGATGTCGGTGTAGGACGCCGTCCATTCGCGGAAGCGCTTGTTGATCCACTTCTTCTGGTCGTTGATGTGCCACGGGCCGCGTCCCCGCAACGGCGCGACGTCGCCGGCAAGGACAACGACGTCCGCCCCCGTCGGGTCAAGCCCGTCAAGGTTCCCGTGCAAATCCGATGTC
>CACWSW010000205.1 GCA_902763655.1 uncultured bacterium | reverse complement strand
CGCCACGTGGATCTCGACCGCAGGCCGACCCGGGAGCGGTTCAGTACATGTCGACGCGGGTGGAACGCCTTCGCCGGAACACTCCGGTTTGAGGAACGGACGCGCCCGCGCCGCCGCCGCGGCACGCACCTCCGCCGCCTTCGCCTGGTCGCCTTTCCGCTCCAGCACGTTCGCGTACGCCAACCCTGCGATCGGCGCGTACGCCGCCTCGGCGGCGCACGCGTCGTTCCAGAGCGCCGCATACTCCTTCTCGGCCCAAGCGATATCGTTCTCCCTCAGCGCGGCGGATGCGAGACGCAGACGAAAGTCCTGCGCCACAGCCT
The DNA here is from genome assembly GCA_902763655.1 of uncultured bacterium. Lineage (GTDB taxonomy): Bacteria > Verrucomicrobiota > Kiritimatiellia > RFP12 > UBA1067 > RUG572. The sequence continues at coordinate 5,454 of CACWSW010000205.1, read as the reverse complement.
CACCCAAGTCGGTCACTGAGCCCACAAACGAACGCAACAGTTCTCGCGACAACTGGAGGTCGCGCCCCGAGAAGATTGCGTTGTACACGCGTTGCTTCGCAAGTCCCTCGAACCGCGGATCGACCGTGCACACGAAGATCTGCCGCACGCACGCATCGATCGGCTGATCCACGAAAGCGGCCACCTCCGCCTCAGGGACCACCGGCACGCGCTTCGCGAGTTCGGCCACATCCGCGGAGGAGAGCGCCAAATCCCACAGGCGTACGCCGGAGGTCGCGAACGGATATCCCCATAGTCCGTAGGATGGACCACCCACGCCCCAGTTGAGTCCGTTCGCGCGCACGAGCGGTTTCTCGTGCCGGTCCTCGGCCACGCAGTTCCCGTTCACGTAGATCCTCGCTGTATTGCCGTCCCACGTCGCCGCCAGATGCGTCGTCAGCCCCGCCGGCATGATCGCGTCGCGCGCCTCGAGCACGTACGAGCCGTTGCGCGGCCCCTTGCTGATTTCCAGGGACGGCACGAATCCGTAGTCCTTCGGCACCATCCTCAGTCGGAAACCGTAGTCCCATCCGTTGCCGAACCACGCCACCATGCCGGGGATGCCGCCTCCGCGCGTCGGCTCCGGCGTGACGTCGATCGCGGCGGTGAAGGCGTCCGCGGGCAGCACGGCGTGCTTGCCACGCTTCAGCTCCACTTCGCCGCCCAAGAGCGCGCACGCCGCAAGGACCGCGAACGTTGCGAATATGACGATTTTCTTTTGCATCTCTCCTCCTTCAGTAGACAAGACATCAGGACTTAAGGCATCCGATTGGACAGACAATTATGCCGTCTGGACGCCGTTAGGCGGAATCTCCCGTTGCCTTAACAACCATTTTGAACGCGACTTCCTTCTGCCGCGACGTATCAACAAGCGCATTGTATCATATTGAGCCGATACGAGTCAACGCCGTTCGGTGAATATCTTTTGCAATTGCCTACCTTGGGAATCCGTGCTAAAATTCGCGCACTTTCACGAAGAATCTTTCATAAGCTGTGGAAAACAGACAGGGACGGTTCCAGTACGAACGGAGGATGCCATGGAATCTGCAGAAATCGAGAATGAGCTAAAGACGGTCGGCGCGTTAGGCCGACAGGACCTCTACGCGGGCGACGACGCCTGGCGGGAGTGGTTCGAGGTTTGTTTCGTGGACGGTTGCGCCGACGCCATCGCGCTGCGGGAGCAGGTGGCGTCGGCCATGTACGCGCAGCTCGCGCGTTTCGGGTTTTCGCGCGCGGACGTCGATGGCATGGATCCTGTACTCCACTTCGACGCCTACTTCATGCTCACGGGCTCGCGCAGCAAGCCCAAGCCGCTCAAGCTCTACTTCAAGCACAGGATCGAGCTTGAGGACCGTCCTATGGACGAGTTCGTTTGCGGCACGCTGTTCGGTTCTGGCAGCGGACGCGTCCACGACATCGTGCGCGACTGGATCGCCACCGCAAAGGGGTGGAAGCCGCGTTCCGTGCGCGACACGGACGGGAGGCGGCACCTCGTGTGGGAACGCGCCGCCGAAGCAGATGACGCCCGCGAGACGATCGGCTCCGCCGCATGGCAGCCGGGCGCCGCGCTCGACCGCGCCTTCCTGTGGGCGCTGTCCCACGAGATGTTTTCTGCGGTGGCAGACGAAATAAAAGTGGAAAAACGGAATGTCGCGCTCCTGTGCTATGCGACGGCCCATGACATACCGGTCACGACGCCAGAAGTGCTGGCGGCGCTGGGAGTCGGGAAATCGCGGGCCTACGTGCTCAAGGAGACATGCATGAAAAAGATCGCGAAATTCTTCTCGGACAAGGACATCGCCCTCAACGACCGACTTGTGGCGCAGACCCTGCTGGCCGCCTGCGAATCGGCGCTTGCGCCGGAAACCCTCAAGAAGCTCGGAAAGTGAGGTGGACCATGACGAGCCAGAACATTGACCGGAACCGTTTCCTTTCCGTCTTCCGCCGCGAGTGGGAGATGTACAAGACGCGCGAGGCTGATCCGGCGCGCAAGCCGTCCGGCACGCAAGCCCCCTCCTCGGCGACGTTCGACCGGCCCGTCGCGGGCGGCGAACTGCGCCTCTTCGCCGATTTCCCGTCGCCCGTGACCGGACTGCTGACCGGCGTTTCCGCCAAAGGCTGGCGCATGGTGCCGGTCTCGCCGTTCACCGTGCCGGCGTCCGACCGCGAGATCCTCATCGGTTCGCGCGTCTATCAGCTGTGGAACGCCTGCGACCTTCCAGCCGAGACCGTCTCCCGGAGCTGGACCGTGGACACCGTGCCGCCCGAAGACCTGGCCGACGTGAAGACAGCGCTCAACGCCACGCCAGGAGATGCGCTAGCCGACGATCTCGTCGCATGCACGGGACTGCCGATCACGGACGCGGACGACCCGCGCCGCGACTACGAGCGGACGTTCCGCTTGTCGGCACCTGGCGCTTCGCCTGCGCGTCGCCGCAGGCTGTGGATGTATCTGGGGCCGGCGCTTGCCGCGTCGCTTCTGCTGGCGGTAGGGGTGCCGGTGCTCCTCATGCAGGAACATGCTGCGGAGTCCGGCCGCGCAGGAGCGCGGCCCTCCCGCGAGAAGGGCGCAGCTTGCTGCGACCGCGAAGAAACACGATCTTCCCAGATGGTGGAACCTGCCAAGGTGACTTCAGTAGATGCGCTTATGAACGTCAAGTCCCCTGTCGTGATGAAATCGGTCGCAGGGGCTGCGCGGAGCGCTGGCCTCCGCGGAAGCTACACCTCCGGGAAGCGTCAGCGCGAGGTCGCATGCGAGGCTGCGTACATGTCGTGTGCACCGGCCCAAAAGATGGGCGCCAGGCCAATCGCGCCGCGGATGGCGCAGGCGCCGCGCGCCGATGCGGCTGGAACGGAACAGTTCGCGCCGTTCAAGGAAAACGAGTTCCTGGAAGTGACGGGCAATCCGCTATCCACGTTCGGGCTGGACGTCGACACGGCCAGCTACACGACGATGCGGCGCTACCTCACGGAGATGCGCCGCCTCCCGCCGGCGGACTCGGTCCGCATCGAGGAATACGTGAACTACTTCTCCTACGATTACGCGGGGCCGACGGGATCGGTGCCGGTGGCGGTGGAGTGCGAGCTCGGCGCGTGCCCGTGGAACGCGTCCCACAAGCTGCTGCGCGTCGGCGTGCAGGCGAAGCGCGTCCCGAAGGAGTCGATCCCGCCCTGCAACCTCGTGTTCCTGATCGACAAGTCCGGCTCGATGAACGCCAACGGCGGGTTCTCGCTGCTCGTGCAGGCGCTGCGGCTTCTTACAGACCAGCTGCGGCCAGAGGACTCCGTCGCGATCGTCTCCTACGCGAGCGGCGTGCAGGTGGAGCTGCCTGCCACGTCAGGCGCGGAGAAGTCGCGCATCCTGCAGGTCCTCGACGGTCTGCGGGCCGGCGGCGCCACCTCGGGCGGCGAAGGCCTGCAGCTCGCCTACGAGCAGGCGATGAAGAACTTCTCCGCCAAGAAGAACAACCGCGTCGTGCTAGTCACGGACGGTGACTTCAACGTGGGCATCCGCAATCCCTCCGAGCTTGAGCGGTACATCGCGACGAAGCGCGAGACGGGCGTGTTCCTGACGGTCCTCGGCGTCGGCCACGGCAACTACCAGGACGCGATGATGAAGAAGCTGGCGAACGCCGGCAACGGGAACTACGCGTTCCTCGACAGCATCCTCGAGGCGAAGAAGGTGATGATGACGGAGTTCGGCGGCACGATGATGACGGTCGCCAAGGACGTGAAGCTACAGCTGGAGTTCAACCCTGCCCAGGTCTCCGCGTACCGTCTCCTCGGCTACGAGAGCAGGCTGCTCGCGGCGAAGGACTTCAACGACGACAAGAAGGACGCCGGCGAGATGGGCAGCGGACACTCGATGACTGCGTTCTACGAGCTCGTGCCGGCCGGCGCGACGAACGCGGTGGCGAAGACTGACGCGCTCAAGTACCAGAAGCAGGTGCCGGTGGCAACCGAGGAGCTGCTAACCGTGAAGCTGCGCTACAAGCTGCCTGACGCGGACACCAGCACGCGGATGGACCAGCCCGTGGTGGCGAAGGACATCACGCCGGCGGAACCGACGGAATCGTTCCGGTTCGCCTCGTCGGTGGTGGAGTTCGCGCTCCTCATGAAGAGGTCCGCCCACAAGGGCTCGGCGTCCTTCGACGCGGTTATCAAGCGGGCTCGCGCGGCGAAGGGCCGTGACGACGACGGCTGGCGCGCCGAGTTCATCCGCCTAGTCGAAACGGCGCAGCTTATGATGAAGACGGCCCATGCTCCGGACATCTCGGTTGATTCCGGTTTGTAATCGGCTCATTTCACCTTAGCCGCGTCAAAAGACCTCTTCTCGCCGAATGTGCACCGATCGCGTGCCTCAAGCCGCACGGACACGCGACCGCGTGCCGGCACCCGCAACGTCAGCTCGCCCGTTGCGCCAAGGCGTTCCACCCGCGACGCCACCGGCGCGCGGGCGAGTTCCTTTCCGGCCTCATCCCGCGCAACCAACTCAACGCCGCCACGGGAGGGACGCGCTCCTGCGCGTCCGCCATCTCCCGCCACCCACGCCGCCGCGCCCACATTCCCCAACCGCGCTCGCACAATGACTTCATCGCCCACGCGCTCAGTCGTGAACATGTCAAACTCCGCATCCAGATGCTTCGGCGGGTTAGTGCCGTCGTACGGCACGCCACCCACGGCCACGAGCGGACAGTTCCCCGAATCGAACTCCGCGCCATCCAAGCGTACGCCCAACATCTTTCCCGCCGCCTGCGCCGCGGCATACGCGCCCGCACCTTCGCCAAACGCCGCGCGGCAGTACCCGCCCGCATGCGCGTCGCGGTCGAACGTCATCCACGCGTCCGGCGCGACGCGAGAACGCGCCGCACGGAGCGCGGGCGCGTACTCGCGGATGAGGCGAGCGGCCGGACGCTCCTCGCCCGACGGCGCGATGATGCCGTAGTCGCTCTTCTCGCCCACGCGGTAGCCGCCCGGCCACCACCACGGCACGGTACCGTTCGCGCCCGCGCGCAGCGCGGCGCGGTAGAAGCGCGCGGAGTAGGTTTCCTGCTTCTCGATGCCGGCCGGCGACGCCTCCATCGTCCGCGCGTCCCACGCGTTGCGGCCGAACTCGGACCACACGATCGGCTTGCCCCCCGTCGTGGCGTCCACGTACCGAGTGATCCACCCGATGGCGGCCTCGCCCGCGTCCGTGTCCGGCACTGCATAGCCCTCGGGGCAGATGAAGTCGATGTGGCGCACCGGACCCGACAGCGCGAAGTCGTACGGCAGCGTGTTGCCCTGCCGGAAACTCACGAGGTGGTTCGGGTCGAGCGCGCGCAGGCGCCGCGTGGCGTAGTTCCACGCGCGGCTCGTCGCGTTGTCCATAAACCGCCGGTACGCGGCCATCTGCACGCGCCACGGGCCGTCCTC
>CACWSW010000204.1 GCA_902763655.1 uncultured bacterium | reverse complement strand
GCGTTCGCCCCCAACTACGCCGCTGGGAGCTTTCTGAGCACGCACGCGCCCACGTTCTGGCACGGGGGCGAGTTCCCCGGCGCGACGGGGCGCGTGGAGGTGGTGCAGGACGAACTGCGCCTGCACTACGACTTCAGCGGCGGCGGACACTACGTCGCGGCGCGTTTCGGGTTGCCGGAGCGTCCGAAGGCGAAGCGGATCGCCTTCGAGGCCAACCTGCCCGACTCGACTGAGGTTACGTTGCGGATCGTCGACTCCACGGGGCAGACCTTCCAGTACGGATTCTCCGGCTCCACCGACGGCGACTGGGAGGAGTTCTCCTTCGTCACGGAGGGAATCGGCTCGCGCTGGGGCGGCGCCAACGACGGCATCCTTCACCTGCCGTTGGTGGAGTTCGCCGTGCTGGCGGAGAACAGGGGCGGCGCGAAGGACGTGCTGCGCGCGCGGAACATTCGGTTCTTCGAGCACGCCGAGAGGCCGCAGAAGGCGCCCGAACTGCCGTTCGACAAGGCCGCCGCCGAGGCCGGACGCCTGCGCGACGACCTTGCCCGCGCGTTGCCGAGCCTGGAAGAGCGGGGACTGGGGGCGAAGACGAGCGCGTCGCTTGCGGTGATGGACTATTTCTATCCGTGGATCCTCGAAGACATCGCGCGCGGCTTCACGAACCGGGCCGTCCGCGAAACGCGCGAGCTCGTGATGGTCGGACGCGACGCGAAGGCGCGTCTCCAGGCGATCGCGGAGGGGAAGGTGCGCGACGAACCGGTGCCGCATTTCGTCACGAGTCCGGTCGAGACGTCGCACGCGCAGATCATCGGCACGCGCGAATGGCCGGACGGACGGCGCGAGCGCGGGAACGTGATGCTGACCGGCTTCGGCCATTTCGGCAAGGTCCAGCGCGAGCAGGAGAAGCTGCCGCCGCTCGGTAACCACATCATCCAGATGGAGATCGGGCCGTGGTCGGTGCTGAAGGACGAGCATGTCGTCGACACGAACGGATTCGTGTCGTTCGTCCGCGCGTCGATGCTTGGCATGCAGGAGGATGTGCAGATCTGCCTGCTGCTGAGTCCGCACTACTTCCCCCAATGGGCGCTGAAGAAGTGGCCTCACCTGTCCGGTTGCGCGGGCGGGTTCTTCAAGTACTGCGTCCATGACGAACACGCGCAGAGCGTGATCGAGAAGTACCTGCGCACAGTGATTCCGCTCGTGCGCGGATTCCCCACGCTCCACTCCATCTGCCTCTCGAACGAGCCGGAGCAGGGACACTTCGGTCCCGACTGCGCCCTGCGGAAGAAGTGGCCCGGCTGGCTGGAGAGGCGCCACGGCACCGTCGCCGCGCTGAACGCGAAGTGGGGCACGTCCTACGCCTCGTTCGCCGACGTGCCGATGCCGAAGGACTTCAGGGGCAACCCCGCCACGCCGGCGACGCTCGACTTCGTGCGGTTCAGCCGCGAATCGTTCGCGGCGTTCCATCGGCGGATGGCGGACGTGATCCACGAACTCGCGCCGGAACTGCCCGTCCATGCGAAGATCATGATCTTCGCAGACTTCGGAAACAACGCCACGTCCTACTCGGTCGACCCGGCCGCCTTCGCCCAGCTGGGCGCGTACAACGGCAACGACGCGTACGTCAGCTACAGGGGCGACCAGACGCGCGGCGACAACACGCGCGGGTGGGTGCACGACTGGTGGACGATGGAGGCCGGCTACGACTACCAGCGGAGCGCGGCGGACAAGCCGATATTCAACACGGAGAACCACATCATCTCCGACCGCGAGAAGCGGTTCATCCCCGGACGGCACGTTTACGCGGCGCTGTGGCAGAACGCCGTCCATGGACAGTCCGCCACGACGCAATGGGTGTGGGAGCGTGCGTACGACAACGGGAAGAGCGACTTCAACGGGCTCATCCTCGAACTCTGCCTGGCCGCGTGGGCACACGCGTCGCTCGACCTGAACCGCCTCGCGGACGCGCTCGCGCCGATACAGAACCAGGAGCCGACCATTCTCCTGCACCGTTCGCTGTCGTCCGAGATCCTCGGGCGACAAGGCGCATTCCTCTCCTGTTACCGGGCGGCGAGCTACCTCGGTCAGCCGCTCGGCGTGGTGACGGAGGAGATGCTCGCTAAATACGCGCGGACCGGCGTCCGGGCGCGTCCGCTCGCCGCGGCGCGCGTCGTCCTCCTGCCGCGCGTCACGCACCTGCCGGATGCGGCGCGCGACGGGTTGAAGAAACTGGCCGCGCAAGGCGTGAATGTGTTCGCCTGCCGCGACAAGCCGGCGTTCGATGACTGTTGCCGTCCGCGCAACGCGGACGACTTCCCGTATCTGGACGCACCGTCGGAGAAGAGCCTCGCGTTCCTCTTCGTAGAGCGGTCTGGAGAGTGGAACCTGCCGGACTACCCGTGCGTACGCGCCGTCGATTCCGAGAAGGGTGTCTACGGCGTGGAGTCGCACGGCTACCGCACGAACGGCGTTTCGCGCGTGACGTTCATCAATCACCGCACGAAGCCCGTGCGCGTGCGCCTGGAAGCGCCCGGCCGCGACCTCCTCTCCGGCACCGCCGTGCCACAGGTCCTCGATCTTTTCCCCGGTGTTCCCCTGTTCGTGGAATACTGATGCAAGTGATTATTTGTCCAAAATTCTTAACTGTGCGGCTCCATGCCGCGGCGATGGGGTTTGTGGTATAATTTCTTGCCGCTGCGGCGGCTTTGTCCGCGCTTGCCGCGGATGCGAAGGTGGCGACGGCAACTCCGTTCGCCGACAACATGGTCCTGCAGCGCGGTCGCGAGGTTCCCGTGTGGGGGACGGCCGATGCGGGCGAAGCCGTGACGGTCTCTTTCGCCGGGCAGACCAAGTCCGCGAAAGCGGACGCGAAGGGCGCCTGGCGCGTCATGCTCGACCCCATGCCTGCGTCCAAGGAGAACCGCGTCCTGAAGGTGTCCGGTCCCGCCAACGCGGAAGAGATCAAGAACGTCCTTGTCGGCGAGGTGTGGTTCGCGAGCGGGCAGTCGAACATGGAATGTCCGATCTGGGGGCCGAGTCCTCGCTACCGCGACGGGCAGGGAGCGGTGATGACCGCGTCGGCGCGCCGCCCGTTCATCCGTTACGCGAAGAACGGCAGGGTATGGAAAGTCGAGCCGCGCTACGATTGGAAGGCGGTGTGGCGAGATTTCTCCCCCAAGTCGTTCAAGGAGACGTTCGGCTACAACCTCTCCGCCGTGGCGTTCTACTACGCGCTGGAGCTTTACGATGCGCTCGACGTCCCCGTGGGAATCATCGACTCGTCCTGGGGCGGAACGTGCATCGAGACGTGGACCCCGCTGTGCAGCTTCAAGACGCCGCCGGAAATCTCCGCGACCGCCCAGCGTGCCCACCAGCAGCCTACGGCGCTCTGGAACGGCATGGTGGCGGCGTGGGCGCCGTTCGCCATCAAGGGATTCATCTGGTACCAGGGATGCTCCAACGCCGGGCAGGGGCGGCGCTACAGCGAGCGTATGCACGCGCTCTACGACGGTTGGGCGAAGGAGTTCCAGAATCCCGGCCTCAAGCTCTACTTCGTGCAGCTCGCCCCGTTCAGCCGCAGCTGGTTCGAGGTGCAGCAGGGACAGGCCATCTTCGAGCGCGAGGAGAAGAACGCGGGAATGGCCGTCACGTGCGACGTGGGCAATTCCTGGGACATCCATCCCAACGACAAGGAGACCGTTGCGCGCCGGCTCGCCCTCCACGCCCTCAAGCGCGACTACGGATTCGACGGCGTCATCGACAATTCGCCTACGCTCAAGGAATGGAAGATCGAAGGCGACACGTTCAAGATGTCCTTCAACGACGCCGCCTCGTGGTACGTCTACAACGCGGACCGTTCCGGCGTGCAGGGCTTTGAAATCGCCGGGCCGGAGGGCGCGTTCAAGCCGGCGAAGGTCGTAAACGCCAGTGTCGGCGGGGGCACGCTCAAGGGCGCGGAGCTCGTCGTCAAGGCGGACGGAATCTCCAAGCCGCGCCGTCTGCGGTATCTCGGGTCCAAGCCTTGGATCGGCGCGCTGTATTCGTTCGATTCGGGGTTGCCGCTCGGCCCGTTCGATATCGACGCGCGGAATCCGGCGGACGGCCGCCGCGACTTGCCGTCCAAGCTGGGCGATGCGCTGAAGATGCCCGAGCTTGAAGGTTTCCGCACGGTCTACGTTGCCGACATTCCGGAGTCAGGCAAGTTCGAGGCGGGGAACTATTCCGTGGACAACGCGGCGAAGGCCGGCGCCTTCTCCCGCGTGGCGTACGTGATGGAGCTCGTCTGCAAGGACGATTCCGTGGACTGGGCGGCCGCCTCGATGGACGCCTTCACCAACAATGCCGCGCTGTTGGGCGTTCCCGCCGTCACGAAGGCGTTCTTCCAGCAGAAGGTCGGGAACCTCGTCGTGCGCTCCAACCGCGAGTGCGTGAAGGAGGGGCCGCAGGAGGGCGTGATCGAGTTCTTCAATTCCAACTACGCCCAGGCCGCGAGGCTGGCCGGCATCGGCGGAGACGGCAAGTTGTATGATTTCAACGACGCGGCCGGCGGCCCCAATCCCGGATATGGTTGCCTGCAGATCCATGACTGGAAGAACGGCACGACCATCATGGCCTACAACAACTTCAACAGCAACGGCACGGCGGATATCGGCATCGGCAACAGCGTGGAGGGCCCGAATCCCGATTGGACCTTTGCGGGCAATGCCGGCGATTACAAGGCCCGCCGCCTGACGATCCTGGTGAAGTGACTGCCCGAAAAGACAGGCGTGAGCAGGTCTGGCCAATCATAGTGCAGAAGTCCGCCGTGGATTGCGGTCGCATAGTCGTAGAGCGCGTGCTTCCGTACGGACTCCGCCCAGGAGAGCGGCGGATCCACCACCTCGACTTTTGACAAGGTGCCGGGCGCCGCCGCATACGCATGGGCCGCAGCGACCGCGATCCGTCCGCATGCCACCACCTGCGGCTTGCCGCCGACAGACGCCTCAAGCGAACGTGCAAGTGCCAGAATCTCGCCTGCCCGGCGCCCCACAAGCGATGACCCTGTCAGGTACATCATCTTGGCCAATTCCTCGTCGTCGTTCGGATTGACGTAATGATGTCGCGTGGCGCCAATCTCGCCCACGCCGACGAGGTCGGCCGCCAACACGGCATGGCCTTCGCCAAGCAATGCGGCGACACGTGCCGCGAGATCGGAACGTGTCGAATCGCCGACAACCAGTACGGGGTTTCCCTTGGTCTTGGCCGGGACAAGTTCCATGGCCGGAACGCGATATCCCCCCGCGGCCTCGTGGATGACCCGCGTAACGCGCATGCCGTCCGGAAGCGCCGTGGCGGACACGACCGTCCGTTTCCCCAACCGCCGCTCGTCAATGTCGGCCAATCGCCTGACGAGAGCCGCCCGTGCCTCGGCCGTAGACTGCGGGCGTGCGGATTCGGCGGCGGCCAGCTCATCTTCCAGGTAGGCGTAGGCGCTCTTGAAACCTGGTAGGTTCATCACACGCCCACCGGACACCACAAGGCGCGAATCTTCCGTACCCTTTTCCAGTTCGGCGACATCTTTGAAATCGGGCACGGCCACATGCAGGCGTTCGGCGAGGAAGGCAACCGTAGCGCGCATACTCCGCTCGTTGTAGCCATGCGGGCCCGGTTGGTCGAAGAAGCCGAATCGTTCCCTGCATCCCACATTTGAGGAGACGGCGGAAAGAACGCGGAACGTCTCGCGCGTGCCGGTGAAGGGAATCATCTCGTCGCGGCGGGCCAGCATGAGGACAGGTCCCGACGCGAGAAGCGGATAGGCCGCATGGTTGATTCCCTCGCGCAGCTGTGCGAAGACCAGTTGTTCCGAATCCGCCAGGAGTCGCCAGGCGTTCTGTTCGCGCAGACTGGAGAGAAAGCAGCTCGTCGCAGTGGCGCGGATGCGGTCGTCCATCGCGCCGAGCAACACGCTTTGGGTTCCGCCGCCGGAGTTGCCGAACGCCCCATATCCGTCATGCCGCAGGTCGGTGCGCGAGTCGAGATAGTCAAGCGCGCGGATCGCGTCCCAAATCTCAAAGGCGGCGAGGCCATGCCCCAACAGCATCGCGTTGACGCCCAGGCGCAGATGCGCATGGGTACACTTGCCGTCAAGGTCTTCGGCGCACTGCGCCCGTTCGCCTTGGCACAGGGGATCTACCACCAGCGTCGCGATTCCGGACTGGGCTGCCAGATACGCGACGTGTTCATATTTAGGGGCGTTCTTGCCGGCGCTGGAGTGTCCGCACAACTCGATCGCCGCCGGGAACGGCGCGGCGTGCCGGCTCGTGTCCGGCAGATAGAGATTGGCGGTGACGTAGGCGCCGGGAAGGCTCTCGAAGATGATCCGCTCGACGATGCATTTGCCACACGGGACGTGCCCGACGACCTTGGCGTTGAGAGGAGTCCTCTCCTTTGGGAGCCCTCCCAGCAAGTCGAGCATCTTCGCCCGAAGCGCGCGGCGACGTGCATCGAACTCATCCTTCGACCGTACGGCGCGCCAGGCGTCATCTGCTGCGGCGTCGAGATCGAACACAACGTTGTAGGCGGCGCTCCAGGACGCCAGCGCGTCGTCCTTTTCAAGGATCGGCTGCGCCAAAAGTTCGCGGACATATCCAATCTGCGGCGTGAGGCCATTGCATCCGCCGTGAACGTTCGCGGCGACGGCAAGTGCCAAGGCTATGGCAACGGCCACTTTCATCTTCATTTCCTTGCGATCCTCTTTGTCTATTGCCCACGTATCGCCTTTCTAGGCGGAACAGAAAAAGTATATCACATTTCGCACAAACCGCAGGAGCACGCCGGCCGCATTCGCATCCCGCGAAATATGGTATAATTCGGGCAAACACAAAGCGTGAGCAGGACGAAATGAAATTCAGCAGAAGAGAGTTCCTCGTCGATTCCTTGGCGGCCGCGGCGGCGGGCGCCGTCGGTGGATGCGCGACGCGCGGTCATGCGGTGGGGTGCACCTATCCCGGATGGAAGCCCGGGGAGATGGACATCCACTTCATCCACACGGGCACGTCCGAGAACACGTTCTTCATCTTCCCGGACGGAACCACGATGCTCCTCGACTGCGGGCACGTGAAGAAGCGGAAACCGGGATACGCCGAGGCGCTTCCGCCGATGCCTTCGGGCGAGCGGCGGGCCGGCGAGTGGGTGCGCCGCTACATCGAACGCCTCATTCCGCAGCGCGAGATCGACTACCTCATGGTCTCGCACTGGCATTCCGACCATTTTGCCGGAATCCCTGACGTGGCGGGGTCGTTCCGCTTCCTGAACTACTACGACCACCAGTATCCGAACGTGGGGAAATACCGGCGGGACGTGGACGATGCAGACTTCGACGTCTTCCAGAAGTGGCTGGAGCCCGCGGTGAAGGCCGGCATGAAGCGCGAGCCGTTCAAGGTCGGCGCCAAGGACCAGATCCGTCTGCAGCATGATCCGACGGGCTACTACAGGCGCGTGTTCGAGATCCGCAACATCGCGGCGAACGGCGTGATGTGGGACGGGAAGAAAAATCTCGTCGACGTGGCTGGCGAGCACGTGAAGCAGACCGGGCAGAAGCACATCAACGAAAATCCCCTCTCGTCGGCGATCCGCATCCGCTACGGCGACTTCACCTATTTTACGGGCGGCGACCTGGAAGGGGATTTCGTGGGCGCGGACGGCAAGAAGTTCAGCTACGAGGAGCGTGTCGGCGAGGTGGTGGGGCCCGTCTGCGTGTGCAAGACGAACCACCACGCCTTCTTCCCTTCGATGCGCGATGCGTTCGTCAAGTCCGTCCGGCCGCAGCTTTTCCTGTCGAGCGCGTGGAGCCCGAACCAGCAGAACGTCGTGTCGCTCTCGCGGATGATGTCCCGCGAGAACTACGAGGGCGAGCGTTTCGTGGCCTACGGCGCCATCCCGGACTTCAGGATGCGCCAGTTCGAGAAGTTGGGATTCACCCGCTACCTTACGCCGCCGGGGCACGCGGTCGTGAAGGTCGTTCCGGGCGGATTCGCCTTCAGGCTCTACACGCTATCGGCGGAAGACGAGTCGATGCGCATCGTGGGCGTGGCCGATTTCACCTGTTGATGGAATGCCGCATCTTGTCCTGATGGCCTCCAGCGTGTCCGCCTGATTGGCTTGTAGAAAAGGCTGGAATGTGATATTCTAGCCACACGAATAATTGGAAATAGATAAAGTCTGCGCGCCGCGAAAGCGGTGCGCGCCGAAGGAAGGAAGCGCAGAGAGATGAGAAAGATTGCCTTGTTGGCGTGTGTGGCGGCGGTCGCGTCAAGCGCGGCGTGGGCGGCGGACGTGACGGTGGCGGGCCTCAACGCCCCGAACGGCGCGCTGGCCGTTGACGCGGACACGACCGTCCTCACGAACGGCTTCAACGCCACGTTGCCGAGCGCGCTCGCGGCCGAGGCCACGCTCTGGTTCGCCGCCGACACGAACGTGATTGCCGACGAGAACGGCGGCGTGACCGAATGGCGCGACGTGCGCGAGGCGGCGAACGCCGA
>CACWSW010000203.1 GCA_902763655.1 uncultured bacterium | reverse complement strand
AGGTCGTCCGCCCAGTTGAACAGGCCCAGCTGCAGACCCGCAAAGTACCCAGCCGTGTTCACTATGCCCCACTGCGTGCCGTATCCGTGGCCGGTGTGGTCCCATGCACCAAGCTGCATGCCGGAGAACTCGTTCTCGACCACGTTCGCGAAGCCCAGCTGAAAGCCTGCGGCATTGTTCGCGCGCTCAAGCACCCCTGCAATCGAGAAGCCCTTGAAGCTCTCGCGCGTGCGGTTCGCGCCGAAGGCGAAGTCAACGCCGTTCAGGCGCGAGCAGTCGCCATAGAACAACGTGCCGCGCACACCCCATATTACGGAACTCGACGACATCGGGATCTGGCCCGGCGCCCATGCGCAAAGCGCAGCATAGTAATCGGGTTCCGCGTGCAGGACGGAAACCGAACAAAGGACCGCAAACGCCATCAACAGCTTTTTCATGATCTTGAATCTCCAGTTGCTTTTTTGGTGTGGGAAAGATTATACCCTTCTCGCGGGGAAAATGGAAGCGTGATTTGCATTATTTCGGATTTTCATGTTTTCGCCGCCCGCGGAGAGTTGTGGTATAATCGTCTGCGAATCGCCCTCCCTTCCGGTGGGCGACAGCACGAACCCATAACATGGAGAGTACAATGACGACAAGGACGATTGCGGGCGCGCTTGCGCTGGGAACTGCGTTTTGCGCATGGGCGCGGCAGGAGCCACTGGACCTGAACGGAAGCTGGGAGTTCGCCTTAGCGGAAGGAAAAACCATAGAGGCCGCGAACAATCCCGACTTCGCAGCAACGGACCGCATGTCCGTTCCTGGCTGCTGGGACATGCAGCCAAAGTGGCTCTGCAAGCGCGGAACAGGACTCTATCGACGCACGTTCACGCTCTCCGAGCCGGTCGAAAACGCCTGGATCGTCGTGGACGGCATGGGCTTGCGCGCGCGGTTCGCCATCGACGGCAAGCCGGCTGGCGGCATCCAACCCTTCCCTTGGGCGCGGCTGGAGATCCCCACCGGTCCACTCGGCGCCGGCTCGCACACCATCTTCGCCGCGCTCGACAACGTGCTCGACTGGTCCACGCAGAAGCTAGCCCTGCCGTACTACGATTTCTACCTCTACGGCGGCTTCTACCATGGCGTAAAGATGGTCTTCGACAACCGCAAGCTCTTCGTGCGCACACGCGACTACAAAACAGGCACGGTGGAGATCGAGGCCGTCGATTTCGCGAAGGGCGACTTCGACACGACGCTCGTCTTCGACGGCAGGAACGAGGTGAAGGCCGCGTTCCGCAACTTCCGCGCGACCGTGCGAGTGCCCGACTTCAAGCTCTGGTCGCCTGCGTCGCCAAATCTGCACACGGTCACGCTGGGAGAGTCGCGCTCCGGCGCGACCGCAACGGACGCGCAGGAGCGCGTCCCTCCCGTGGTTGCCCGCTTCGGCATCCGCGAGATCAAGGCGGAAAAGAAACGTCTGTGGCTGAACGGAGAGATTCTCTTCATCAAGGGCGCGAACCGCCACGAGGCGCACCCGCAGTTCGGCGCGGCCACGCCCGAGGCGCTGATGGTGCAGGACATCCAGCTCCTTAAGTCGATCAACGGCAACTTCTTCCGTGGCTGCCACTACCAGCAGAGCCAGCGGTTCCTCGACTACTGCGACGAGATGGGTGTGCTGGTGTGGGAGGAGTCGCTCGGCTGGGGCAACAACGCCAAGCAGATGGGCGACCCCGAATACTTCCGCCTGCAGGTGGAGCAGACCCGCGCGATGGTGCGCGCGAGCTTCAACCATCCTTCGGTTATCATCTTTGCCTTCCAGAACGAGAACGCCTCGCAGACGAAGGAGGGCAAGAAGATGAACGACGCGCTCATCGACGCGATCCGCTCGCAGGACTCCGGCCGCCTCGTCACATTCGCCTGCAACCACAACATGGACGACTTGTCGAACGAGAACACCGATCTCATTTCGTTCAACACCTACCCCGGCTGGATCGGGTCCAACGCGGGCACGTTCGAGAACCAGAAGAACCTCATCGACGCGGCGGTCACGAAGATCGTCACGCGCTACCGCAAGCTCTACCCCGAGAAGCCGATCATCGTCTCGGAGATGGGCACCACCGCCATCTACGGCTACCACGACCCGGCGGCGGGGCAAGGCACCGAGGAGTTCCAGCTGTACTACAACAAGGACGTCCTGGACCGCATCTTCGCCGATCCCGAGATGGCGGGCCTCACGTTTTGGCACTTCGCCGACGCGCGCACGTACCACCGTGACGGCTCGAACATACGGTCCAAGCTGCTCGCGGAGAACATGGCCGGAATCTACGACGGCTACCGCCGCGCGAAGATCGTGACGGTTGCCATCAAGGAAGGCTTCGCTCGCGCCGCCGCCGGCGAGAGTCCCGCGAAATAAGTCCGCTTACTGTTCGGTGGAGGCGGCCAGCTCGCGGATGCGGCGGGAGGTGCGCACTGCGCAGAACTCCTTGCCGCACATGGAGCAGTGGTCGTCCGTGTGCGCCTCGTCCGTGAACGCGCGCGTCTTGAGCCAACGCGACTTCGCGCGCTCTGGGTCGAGACAGAGCGAGAACTGCCTGTCCCAGTCAAACGCCGCGCGCGCGTCGGCCATCGCGTCATCGCGGGCGCGCGCGCCGGGGAGACCGCGCGCCACGTCGCCCGCGTGGGCGGCGATCTTGTAGGCGATGCAGCCGCGATGCACCTCGTCGCCATCTGGCAGGCCGAGGTGCTCAGCGGGTGTGACGTAGCAGAGGAGCGAAGCGCCGTATGTCGCTGCCGCAGTGGCACCGATAGAACTCACGATGTGGTCGTAGCCAGGCGCGATGTCGGTGACGACAGGCCCGAGCACGTAGAACGGCGCGCCCTTGCAGGACACCTGCTCGCGCTCCATGTTCATCTTGATCTGGTCGAACGGCACATGCCCTGGCCCCTCCACCATCACCTGCACGCCGCGCGCACGGCAGCGGTCCACGAGCTCGCCAAGCACGTCCAGCTCGCCGAACTGCGCAGCGTCCGAAGCGTCCGCGAGGCATCCCGGACGCATCCCGTCGCCGAGCGACACGGTCACGTCGTGCTTTGCCAGGATGTCCATCACCTCGTCCCAGCGCTCGTAGAGCGGATTCTCCGCCTTGTTCTCCATCATCCATTCGGCCATGATGGAGCCGCCGCGGCTCACGATGCCCATCTTGCGCTTCATCGCGGCGGGTATCTGCTTCAGAAGCAGGCCCGCGTGGAGCGTCATGAAGTCGACGCCCTGCTCCGCCTGCTCGCGGATGACGTCGAGAAGAAGCGAAGGATCCATGTGCGGGATGTCGCCCTTGAGGCGGCTGATCGTCTCGTACACGGGCACGGTGCCGAGCGGCTTGGGGCTGGCATCGAGCATTCCCTGGCGGATCGACTTCACGTCCTCTCCCACTGAAAGGTCCATCACGAAGTCCGCGCCCGCCTTGAGCGCGATCGCGAGCTTCTCAAGCTCGTCGCCCTTCCCCGAGTGGGTCACGCTGCGGCCGAGGTTCGCGTTTATCTTCGTCGTGAACATCCGCCCCACTCCCACGGGCTGGCAGTTCGCGTGCGCGGGATTGAGCGGGATGACGGCAGTGCCTTCCGCCACTGCGGCGCGCACGATCTCCTCGGCGACATTCTCTTCCGCCGCGACAGTCTTCATCGCATCGGTAACAAGACCCTTCCGGGCTGCTTCAAGCTGTGTCATATCGTTCCGTTTCTTGCCTGTAACTTTCTTATGGTTTTTTGCTTTCGCTGCTGGGAGTCTTGGAGTTTAGGAGGCTTGGAGGATTCTTATGATCTTCACCGAAACTCCTAATCTCCTGATCTCCCAGCAGCGAAAGCAATAAAAGTTATGCTCATGTTCATCCCTGCGCGAAACGCTAGCCACTAGCTACGCTCCAGCCGCTATGATGAGCCCGAGGCCCGCGAGGAAGAGGACAAACATCAGCAGGTTGAGTCGGCCCGTCGCCTTCGGCGCCCCCGCGAACTCCTTCCACACGAGGATGCCCCAAAGCGCCGATACGAGCGTCGCGCCCTGTCCGAGGCCGTACGAGATCGCCGCGCCGGCCTTGCCGGCCGCCACCAGGTTGAGGCCGTTGCCGAGTCCCCAGATGAGACCGCCGAGGATACCCACGAGGTGGATCGGGAACCCGCCCTTGAAATACGCCTTCTCGTTGATCGGCTCGCCAGCGACAGGATGCCGCATGGCGATGCCGTTGAAGATGAACGTTGAGGCGAACACGCCGAGCGCGAACACGAAGAGCGCGCTGTAAGGCGTGAGCATGCCAGCCTTCGGCGCCGCCGCAGTGAAGTCCATGTCCATCGCCGCCGCCACGAACCGGTAGAAGAACGCCATCAGGACGCCGCAGGCGATGGAGAGCACGATGCCCTTCACAGGCACCTTCTTCTGGTTTCCGGCCTCCTTGAGCTTGTACGCCCAGGCGTTGGCGACAATCGCCGCCGAGATTAGCGCCACGCCGCTGAAGAGAAGCGCCGCGTTGCCCTTCGGCGCGCCGATGTAGTTCACCACCACGCCCAGCACGAGCGCTAGGCCTATGCCCACGGGGAACGCCACGCTCATGCCCGCCACCGCAATCGCCGCCGCCAGCAGGATATTCGCAGCGTTGAACACGATGCCGCCCAGGAACGCGCTGCCGAGGTTTGCGACCGACGCCTGCTTCAGGTTTGCCACAAACCCCCACTCGGGCGCACCGCCGAAGCTGCCGAAGGTCAAGCCCGAGACAAGCGCGAACAGCAGCACGCCAAGCACGTAGTCCCAGTAGAACAGCTCGTAGCGCCACGTCTTGCCAGCGAGCTTCTGGGTGTTGCCCCAGCTGCCCCAGCAGAACATGGTGATGACGCAGAACGCGACGGCAAGCGAATAGTTATCTACAAAGCACATGTCATTTCTCCTTGGTATTTGGTGAAGTTAAAGGATTCGGCATATCATGGTTTTGCGGCGGCGGTTCCATCCGCCGCCACTTCCGAACGGTGCGGCACGGACGACTGCGCGCCAGGGCGCGTGACGGCGATGGCGGACGCCTTGACGGCGAACTTCACCGCATCCTCCACAGAACGCCTTTCCGTGAGCGCCACCGCGAATGCGCCGTTGAACGTGTCTCCGGCGGCGACCGTGTCCACGGCCTTCACAGGGCATGCGGGCACGCTGCCGCAGCGGCCACCTTCAGACCAGAACGCGCCCTGCGCGCCAAGCGTCACCACCACGCCCTTCACGCCGCGCGCATGCAGCACGGCGGCCGCATCCTTCGCTGACGCCGCATCCGTCACTTCCACGCCAGTGAGGAGCTTCGCCTCCGTCTCGTTCGGCGTGATCCAGTCGAGATTGGCATATAGATCGGCTGGCAGCTCCGCCGCAGGCGCCGGATTCAGCACCGTCGTCACGCCCGCCGCGCGGGCAACCTTCATCGCCCACGCCACGGTCTCGATAGGCGTCTCCAGCTGCATCACGAGCGCGGCCGCGCCTTCGATCTCGCTGCGCATCGGCTCGAGGTCTGACGGCGTAAGCGTCGCGTTTGCGCCAGGCGCCACGGAAATGCAGTTGCGGCCCTCCGCATCCACGAGGATGAGGGCCACGCCGCTCGCCGCCGCCGGATCGACGAGCAGGCGCGCGTCTATGCCGTCCTTCGCGAGGCGCGGACCCGTCGCGCGCCCGAACGCGTCGTCTCCGACCTTTGCGATGAACGTCGTCTCGCCGCCAAGTCGCGCGCAGGCAACGGCCTGGTTTGCACCCTTCCCGCCCGGGTTCAGCAGGAACGTGCCGCCGGTGACTGTCTCGCCCGGCACGGGGATGCGGGCAGACCGCACCACCATGTCGGTGTTCGTGCTT
>CACWSW010000202.1 GCA_902763655.1 uncultured bacterium | reverse complement strand
TTCCCGTTCGTCAACGGCTGGTACGACCGTCGCTCCTCCCAGACGACGTACAAGATGTGGAACAACAGATACGACAGCCCCTTTAACGGCCATCACAACGTCATGCATGGCGTGTTCCCCTACCGCGTGACGGGCGGGCTGAACGGGATGGACTACATCTCCTTCGGCTCGCTGGGCGTGAACTTGACGGCGACCTATTCGTACGTCGACGGGACGACGAAGAACGTGTCCTTCCAGCCCTTGGCGCGCATGTATCCATCCGATTATGAAACGACGAGCGGGAGTGCTCTCACGACATTCAAGGCTCGTTACGTGTTTCTCGTGTTCGGATCCCAGAATGGCGGCGGCAAGGCGCTCATCGGAAACCAAAACGGGAAGTTCGCGCGCGGCGGCAGCACGCTGAGCGCGCCAATCTTCCAGTCCGGGACCGACCTGGAGGCCTGGATCGACGGCGTGAAGGTGGATCCCACGGCCAACAACCTGCTCAACGGCGGGTGGCAGGTCATCACGCTGGACATCAAGGGCAATGCGGTCAAGGGGTTGGGCTTTGAGTCTGCCGACGGTTCCGGCAACTGCGGCGGACAGAACTACGCAGAGGTGATCTTCGTTTCGGACGAGCTGACGGACGCCCAACGGCAGAACGTCGAGATCTACCTCGCGGAAAAGTGGGGGCTCGCGGGGCAGTACCACTATCCGTCAGGCTACGCGCCGTCTCCCCGGCTCGCCACCGTGTACGGCACGGGAACGGTCAACCTTGATGCTGACGTCACGCTGGGCGGCGGCTTCGCCGGAACGGTGAACCTGAACGGCCATGCGCTCGCCATCGACGGCGCGGCGTTGCCGCCGACCGACGCGGACATCAGCACGGACGGGTGCGTGGGCTGGTTCGATCCCGAGCAGGAGAGCCTCTGCACGATGCAGATGACCGGCAGTGACAACAAGCTGCCGAGGAATCGCCTCTTCTGGCTCTACGACCGGTGCGGAACGGAGGACGGCCGCTATGCCCTTACGGCAAACATCATTACGCGCGCCCCGTGGATCAACGTCTCCGCGCGCGGGTTCGGTCCGCTCCGCCGCTGGATCGACTTCTCGAACGAAAAGTATTACGATGCCAACAACGGCAATACCTTCCGCTTCCGTCTGATGCAGGACGGAGCGGGCACGGGCGATGTCGTCACCAACACGTTCCGCACCATCATCATGGCGCAGGATTCCGTCCGTGGCGGCGGACAGCCGTTTGTGGACGGCAACACCGTCCTGCCGAGCGCGGCGGCCACGCTCTACAAGGTGCGCACCGGCAAGAGCGCCGCCTCCCCCATCTATCCGTCCGGCACGGCGTCTCTCCTGACAGGCGGGCGGACGTATCTCGACGGCGAGCTCGTCGCCAATCCATCGGCGACCGGCTTCCAGGGACGTCCGGAAATCCTGACGGTCATTCCCACGACGGACTACGGCATCGTCTGCTTCGAGCATTTGAACAACAGCGAAAAGAAAGACCGCTACACCAACACGAGCGCCATCCAGGGCGAGATCCTGATGTACAACCGCGAACTGCCCGACGCCGAGCGGCAGAAGGTGGAGGCGTACCTTTCGTGGAAATGGCTCGGCATCCTGCCGGTCGGCTACTCGTCGCTCACGAACGCGACGCTCGCGGGCACGGGTTCGGTGACGGCCGCCAAGGCGGAGCTGCTGCCGAAGTTCGCGCCGGACTGCACGGCGGACGTGACGCTGACCGACGGCACGCTCGCGTTTACGCTCGCGGGAGACGTCTTGAATACGCCCTACGACCTGGGCGCGGCGACGCTCCATCTCCCGGCGGCGGCGACGGTTTCCGTGACGTGCGCGGGCAAGCCCGAGCCGGGCGACTATCCGCTCGTGACGTACGGCTCGCTCGCGGCGGGCACCGCGTTCACGCTTTCCGACAACGGGTTCGGCGGCGCGCGTCCTTCGCTCGTGCAGACGGCTTCGGGGCTTGTGCTGCATGTCGTGCCATCGGGCATGATGATCATCTTCAGATAATGGAGAAACGCAGCCATGGTAATTTTTAACCGTGTAGGACATGTGGAACGTGTAGGAAATCTGATGAAATCTACATGTTCTACACGTTCTACACGGCTAATAAGCGCGGTTTTGGTTGCGCTGGCGTTTTCCGTCGGCGCATTCGGGGACGCGTCGCCTGCGTGCAATCCGGCGGCGTGGCGTCCGCGCGAACGCTGGCGCGGGTTCAACCTGGAGGGGAAGGCGATCAAGGGGAAGTTCTCCGGCGAATGGTGCGAGAGCGACCTTGCGATGATGCACGAGCTGGGGTTCAACTTCGCGCGCATAATGATCGACCACCGCTACTGGTGCAAGGACGACGACTGGACGCAGCCCGACCCCCCGAAGTTCGGTCCGATCGACGAGGTGATCGCCTGGGGCAAGAAACATCAGATACACATCCAGATCTGCTTCTCCTTCCCGCCAGGCATCGATGTGGTGACGAAGTCAAAGAAGGCGCTCTTCACCGATCCCGTGGCGCACCGCGCGCTGGCGACGCACTGGGCGTATTTCGCGCGGCGCTACAAGGGTATCCCGAACGACGAGCTGAGCTTCAACCTCTTCAACGAGCCCGAGCAGAACGGCACCGAGGAGAACTACGCGCCGCTGATCCAGGATACGACGGCGGCGATCCATGCGGAAGATCCTGCGCGGTTTGTGGTCATCGACGGCCTCGAATGGGGGCGCAATCCCGAACTCGCCGCGATCCGGATGCCCGTGGGGCAGAGCCACCACGCCTACGTGCCGATGACCGTCACCTCCTACAAGGCGAGCTGGATTTCCGGCGCAAAGGACTGGGACGTTCCGATCTGGCCGCCCTATCCGGTCTCGGGTCCGATCTTCGGCGCCCGCAAGCCGGCGACGCACCGCGCGCCGATCGTCATTCGAGACGTGCCCGCCTGCGAGCTGACGCTCCGCACGGGCGTGTTCAACCGCGAGGTGGAACTGGTCGTGGAGGCGGACGGCAAGGCCTTGTTCGCGCGCCACTACGTTCCGTCGCCGAAGGAAAGCTGCTGGACGAACCTCGTGCTGCGTCCGGGCGGAACCGAGTGGGGCGGTTGCCTGAAGGAGCCGGTGCGCGTGGGCGTGCCCGCGTGCGAAAGGCTTGCCGTGCGGATGGGGCGCGGCGACTGGCTGGAGCTGAAGGCGCTGGAATTCGTGGCGGGCGGACAGAAGGCGTCCCTGCCGCTTTCGTCGGAATGGTCGACGCCGCTGCGTCGGGAGATGCGGTTCGCCGGGTTCGGCGCGTCCTGTCCGTTCGCGACCCTCGACGGCAGGCCCTACACGGGCGACGACTATCTGGACGCGTGCAAGAACGCGGCGTGGAAGCCGGTGTTCGACGCGGGGCAGTTCGTGATGGTGGGTGAATTCGGCGTGTACAACAAGACGCCGCACGACGTGGC
This sequence comes from uncultured bacterium, assembly GCA_902763655.1. Taxonomy (GTDB): domain Bacteria; phylum Verrucomicrobiota; class Kiritimatiellia; order RFP12; family UBA1067; genus RUG572. The sequence goes on along the minus strand of CACWSW010000202.1, from coordinate 2,424 downwards.
GCTTCGCTGGATGGAGGACAACCTCCGCCGCTGGAAGAAGAAGGGGATCGGCTGGGCGCTCTGGAACTTCCGGGGACCGTTCGGCATCCTCGACAGCACGCGCGAGGACGTGCAGTACGAAGATTTCCACGGCCACAAGCTCGACCGGAAAATGCTGGAGCTGCTTCAGCGCTATTGATGGCAGGAAAAGAATGGAGAGATATGAACATGAAAGCGGAACTTGAGAGACGGGCCTTCTTGAAGGCGGCGGCGGCCGCGTGCGTGGCGGTGCGGACGCCGTGCTCGCTGGCGGCGTGGTGCAGCCCCTCGAGGATGAAGGAGATGGAAGCCGACGAGGCGGGCGGCAAGTCGACGAAGGAGCTGGAGGCGATGCTGGACGCCGTGGAGCGCACGTACGCGGGGCGGCCGTACCTCGTCATCCGCACGCGCTACATGATGACCATGTTCGACAACGTGCGCGTGTGCCTGGCGAAGAACCACGAGTTCGCGTACTGGACGCTCGACAAAAGGCTTGTCGGGCAGCGCGCGAACAAGAGAATCCAGCAGTTCATCGCCTCGTCGCCGCGGCGGCGTTTCTCGCGGAAGGATTCCAACGGCGCGTTCCTGGCGATCCTCGACCGTTCGCACACGTGCCCGGACTGGGAGTCGCTCCTCTCGCTCGGGCCGTCCGGCATCGTCGCCCGCGCGCAGGAGCGCCTGAAGACGGCGAAGAACGCGGACGAGGAGGTGTTCCTCAAATGCGTGGCCGAGCTGTACAAGGCGTTCTCGCGCCTGCTCGTCCGCTGGGGGAATTTCGCCGAGAAGAAGGGCATGCCCGCCGTCGCGGCCGCGCTGAAGGCGGTGGCGGAGCGTCCGCCGCGCACGCTCCGCGAGGCGCTGCAGCTCGGGCTGGTCTACGACCACTGCCAGGAGATGGAGGGAGAGCTCGTCCGCAACCAGGGCCTCTTCGACCGCCTCTACATCGACTTCTACCGCCGCGACCTCGCAGAGGGGCGCGAGACGCGGGAGTCCGCGAAGGCGCTCGTTCGCGACTGGTTCCTGCGCCTCTACTCCCTCAACTCGGGCAATCCCGGCAAGAACATCGGCCTCGGCGGGTACGACGCGGCGGGCAAGCCCGTCTGGAACGAGCTCACCGAGATCGCGTTTGAGCTCCACTACGAGCTGGCGAATCCCAGCCCCAAGCTGTCGTACCGCTTCGGTAAGAACACGCCACGCGAGCAGCTGGAGAGGGTCGTGCGGTGCATCGCCGACGGGCGCACGAGCGTGGTGTTCGCGAACGACGACGTGCTGGGCGAGTCCTTCCGCCGCCGGGGCAAGACGCCGGAGGACATCGCGAACTACGTGCTGATCGGCTGCTACGAGCCGGGGATCATGGGGCGCGAGATCATCGCGTCGATGTCCTGCCAGATCAACCTCGTCAAGCCGCTGGAGGCCGTGTTCAACAACGGGCGCGACTTCGCCGGCTTCCGCGTGGGGCCGGACTGCGCGCTGCCGCCGGACGCGGCGGCGTTCGAGAGGGAGTACCTGCGCCAGACGGACGCGGTGCTCGAGAGGATGTTCGCCGCCACGCGCTTCCTGGAGGAACACTGGTGCGACCTCAACCCCTCGCCGTTCCTCTCCGGCGCCTACCGCGACTGCATCGCGAACGCGGCGGACATGTCGCTCGGCGGCGCCAAGTACAACCAGTCGGGCTGCGTCTGCCTCGGCCTGCCGACGGTGGCCGACTCGCTCGCCGCCATCCACTACCTCGTGGACGAGGCGAAGCTCGTGACGATGGCCGAGCTGGGCGACATCCTGCGCGCGGACTGGAAGGGCCGCGAGGAGCTGCGCCTGAAGGCCGTGCGGAGCGCGCCCAAGTGGGGCAACAACGACGACCGTGCGGACCAGTACGCCCAACGCGTGCAGCGCGCCGTCGCCCGGCGCGTGAACGCCGCTCCGAACGGGCACGGCGGCACGTACCAGGCCGGGTTCTGGACGATCGACCTCGACAAGGTGACGGGACAGTTCTGCGCCGCCACGGCGGACGGACGCCACGCGGGCGACCTCATCGCGCGCAACAGCTCCGCGACGGCCGGCTGCGGACACGAGGGTCCCACGGCGCTCATGCTTTCGAGCGCGAAGCTCGATCTCGCCGACGCGCCCGACGGACACGTCCTGGACGTGATCCTCCCCATGTCCCTCGCGAAGCGCACGGACGGCGTGGCGACGGTCGCCGCCATGATCCAGAGCTACTTCCAGGCGGGCGGGCAGTGCCTCAACATCAACTGCTTCGACGCCGCGCTCCTCCGCGACGCCATGGCGCATCCCGAGAAGTATCCCGACCTGCAGGTGCGCGTGTGCGGCTGGAACGTGCGGTGGAACAGCCTGTCGCGCTGGGAGCAGGAGCATTTCCTCCGCACGGCCCTCGCGCAGGAAGGCCGCTGA
>CACWSW010000201.1 GCA_902763655.1 uncultured bacterium | reverse complement strand
ACGGCGCGCTCGAGGTACGGCTTCGCCTCGGCGTAGCAGGCGTTCTTCGCGAGGCGCACGCCCATCGCGAGGTTCGCCTTCGTGTAGTCGGGGTCGATCTCCAGCGCGCGCTTGTAGTACGGCACCGGGTCGAGGATGCCGTTCTGGAACTGGTCGAGGCGCAGGCCGACCTCGTACGCGAGCTCCGCGCTCGTGTACTCCTTCGGCTCCTTCGGGTTCGCCACCTTCGGAGGAAGCGGATCGTGCGGATCGGGTCCGACGGGCGTGTAGGAGAGGAACACCTTGCCTGACGCGTCGGCGATCGACGCCGTGAACTGCTGGTCGGTCGCGTTCTCCTCCACCTTCACCGTCTTGCACCACGGCGTGTTCGGGTCGATGGCGACGTTGTTTTCGGTGAAGACCGCATCCTTGCCCTTGTACACCGTCACCGTGCAGCCCTGCAGCACGCGCGTCGAGTGGAAGCCGACGAGCATCTCGTCCTTCTTCACGCGGTCCACGTTCACCGCGCCGTCGATCGTCACGTTCTTCACGCCGCCGATGCCCTTCACGGGGAACCAGTACTGCTTCACCGTGCGCGTCTCGTACGGCGCGATCCAGGAGTAGTCGGGCTGGTTGTCGCTCCAGCAGCCGACCATCAGCTCCAGGTAGGGGCCGTCGTTGTCGGTGAGCACGGTGTCCCACACGTGCGCCTCGGGGAAGTTGCCCCAGAGGAAGAACTTCTTGCCCACGGTGATGTGGCGGTTCGAGACGTGCGCCGTGCCGCACTGCTTCTTGTGGTCGTAGCCGGCGAGCCAGGCGTTGTCGGGGTCCATCGCGAAGATGGAGCGCGACTCGATCGTGAAGTTGCGCCACCACGAGAGGTCCATCATGCCGGAGATGTCGTCGGCGTACTTCGAGCGCTGCGAGGGCAGGAGCTCCACCTCCTCCTTGCGCGGGCCGATCGGGAACGAGGTCCAGTAGTTCTTGTGGTGGTCGAACCCGAGGTGGCAGCTCGGCGGGAAGAGGATCTGGTAGTCGTCGCCGCAGTGCACCGAGACGTTCGCCCAGTAGATCATCGACTCGATCCAGGGCTGGCGGTTCATGAAGATGTTCTCCGCCTGCAGCACGGCGCGGTCGGGCAGCAGGGAGAGGCCGATCGTCCACTTCAGGCGGCGGCGCAGCTCCGTCTCGCCGATCCAGAGCGTCTTGGAGCCGTCCTTGTTCGCAATGAACTTCCAGTCGATCGGCATCGCGGTGGTCGCGCGGTGGTGGTGCGGGAAGTTCCACTCCACGCCGCCGGAGATCCACGCGCCGAGCATGCCGATGAGCGCGGGCTTCACGACGTGCTGGCGGTAGAAGATCTCGAAGCCGGTCTTCTTGTCCGTGAAGTTGAGCAGGTGCCCGCCGTGCTCCGGCAGGAGGCCCATCTGGAGCCACTCGTTCTCCAGGGTCAGGTACTTGTAGTTCTCGTCGATCTTCTCGTCGTGCAGCACGTCCTGCATCGGGTACGGGTACACGCGGCCCTGCGCGCCCTGGTAGACGCGTCCAGTGAAGAAGATGGGCGTCTTGTCGTACCCGCCCGGCGCGTACGTCGGGAGCATGATCGTGTCTTCCTTCATCTGCACCTCGCCCGCGAGGCACGCCGCCGCGCACGCGATCATCGACAAGCTGATTGTCTTTTTCATCAGTTCCTCTCAATCTTCTTGATTCTTTGACCACCAAAGCCACTAGCCACTAACTTCACTCACTTCGCCGTCGTCACGAAATTGACGATCCGGGCGGTCTTGTTGGGGTCGACGCCGTGAGGATGGTGCCCGAACGCACCGCGCTTCTCGACGTCGATCCGGCCGCCCGCTTCCTTGAAGCGCGCCGCGAACAGCTCCGCGTTCGAGGCCGGCGGCACGGTCTGGTCCTGCCCGCCGTAGAGAAGCAGCACGGGGATGTCGCCCTTCACGATCTGCGGGGCGAGGTTCACGGGCATGCGCGGATCGTTCGTCCACTTGCCGTCCGCCGGCGCCGAGGCCGCCCACGGGCCGATCGACATCACGTTGAAGCCGTCGAAGTTGAGGAGCGGCGCATCGAGGTAGATGCGGCGCACGTTCTGCGGATAGGCGGCCGCGTAGCGCGTGGAGAAGAACCCGCCCCAGCTCATGCCGATGAGGTTGCACTTCTTCACGAAGCCGAGCTCCTTCACGAGGAAGTCCTGGAACTCCGCGCACGCCTTGAGGCCGTTCTCGTCCATGCGCGTGTCGAACACGTCGAGCGTCACATGGTGGTAGCCCTTCGCGAGCAGGTCGGGGACGCCCGTGCGGTCCACGAACGCCTCCGCCCACTGCATCGTCCAGGTCCACGGGATGCCCTTCTTCGGCGTGCGGGACGGCTCCACCACCCAGGCCTTGCGTCCCTTGAACTCGAACTTCGTACGGCGGTAGCCGTACCACATGTCCTCGCCGGTGATCGTGCAGGACTTCGCGATCTTCGCGCGCAGGGACTTGCCCTCGCGTTCGGCGTCCATCTGCTCGTTCACGTGCTTGATCACGTCGATCTCCTTCGGGTCGTACGGACGCAGCGACGGGCGGTACAGGTCGTGGAACCACTTCGTGAAGTCGTACTTCTCAGCCTCCGGCTTGCCGTCGGCCACCTGCCGCCACATGCTCTCCCACGGCTCGTACGTCTGGTACTTGCCGGCGACGAACCCCCAGCACGTGCATCCCACGCGGTTCTGCGCGTAGAACGGATACGCGTCGAACACGTAGTTGCGCTTGATGCGCGCGAGCCATTCCGTGTTCACGAGCGGGCGGCCGTAGTAGTTCTTCAGCTTGCCGTGGATGCGCGCCTGCGCCTCGAATTCGCCGTAGCAGTGGTACGAGATGATGTCGGAAAGCTCGCCGGCGAGCAGCTGCGGCTTGTTGGCGTCCTTGGGCGACATGCCGTAGTGGCCCGCCCAGACGTCCGCCGCGAGCGGCTGCACGGGGTCGATCTTCCATCCAAGCTCGAACATGCGGCGGAGGAGCGCCACGTGCTCCGGCTGGCGGCGGTTGCCGTTGCCGGGCTCGTTCCAGATGTTCCAGAACGCGATGCGCCTGTCGGTGCGGTACTTCGTCATCACCTCCTCGCACATCGCGAAGAACTTCTCGCGCAGCTCGGGGTCGTCCACGCACGTGTAGCCCACCGCCCCCGGGAAGGAGCCGTGCTGGCTGCGCTTGCGTCCGCCGTGGTATCCCCAGTCGCAGGGCTGCGGTCCGGTCTTCGGGAACTTCCAGATCTCCTTCGGGCGCGAGCAGTCGTTGCCCAGCACGAGGATCATGCGCATGCCGTACTTGTCGAGAAGCGCGAGCATCCGCTCAAGGCGCGCCATGAAGCCGTCGTGCTCCGCGCACCACACGGCGAAGCCCTGCTCCTCGATGATGATGCGCATCGTGTTGAAGCCGATGGACTGCGCGAGCTTGAGCTCGGTCTCCATCTCCGCGAAGCGCTCCTCGCAACCCAACTCCTGCCACTGGTCCACCCGGTTCGCCGCCGAGGCCGGCATGTAGTTGCACCCGCGCATCCACGGCTGGGCGTTGTACCACTCCCACGCCTTCTCCTTGGACCACGGCGCGTTTCGCGCTGCAAACAGGTCCACCGCGGCCAGCACGACCGCAGCGGCAACGAACATTGTTGTTTTCTTCATCATATCTCCTTGTCTTGAAATGGTTGCTTGATATGATACATTAAGGGTCCCGCCCGGTCAATATCCATCCTCGCAATAAAAAGACAGCCGATTCGGCAGCGCATGCGCAACCGCTTTAACGCCAACCTACGGTTCCATCACGGCGAACCAGCGGCGAGACCCCTTGTCCTCTGCAGTCACGCACAGCGTGGCCGGCTTGCCTGGCGTGAGCATCGACGAGGGGACAGTGAGCGTGAAAATCCCCAGCTCTTCGGTGGACTTCTCGCGCACATAGCGTAGAACGCAGCCATTCCCCTTCCACTCGTGGTCCTTCCAGACGATCTGCGGGATGTCGATGACCTTCTTCGCGTTGAGCGAGAACGCAAACGCCGCCTGTGGCTGCTGGGGATATCCCATCCCGCCCGCGAACGTGATGTCGAACGTCGGCTTCTCCCGCACCGTCTGCGGGACGGGCTGTGTCTCCCACACGAGCTCGGTCTGCCCCGCACGCGCGCGCGAGATGGACATCCGCGAATAGCCTTCCATCACGTCGCCGGGATTGTCCGTCGAATCGCCCGCGCGGACGGTCCTTCCCCAGCCGTTCAGCGACGGCAGGGCCGACATCTCGACGCGGCTCTTCGGCGCGAAGCGGTCTGACGCAGCATAGTCGATGAGCCCGTCCAGGAACGCGGCCGCCTCGGGCGTGTCCGCGAGGAGATTGAGCCCGAACACCATCACCGCCTTGCCAGAGCCGACGTTCCCCTGCGCAAGATAGAGATAGCAGAGCGAGCCGCCCTCGCCGACGACCAGCATGTCGTCCTGCGCCAACCCCGCATACGGCAGGGGCTTGCCGCTGTCGAGGACGAGGCGGAAGAGGAGCGGCGAAAGCACGCCTTCGTGCGGCAGGGCCGCCAGCGCGGGATGGTTCGCGAGGGCGGTGCCGACCTGCCTTCCCATCCACCACCAACCCAGCGACACGTTCGGCTTCCCGTTCACGCCCGCGAGCGTGACCACGCGCTGCCCGCGCGCGAGCGCCTCGGCCGCGAGCGGCGAACCGTACGCCGCCACCACGACCTTCGCCCGCGCGGCCTCGGCCGCAGGAAGGAGGCTATCGTACCGCTTCTCCAGCGCCGCGCGGAACTGCGGCGCCACCGCGATCGTGCTGCCGTCACGCTTGGCGCGGCGCGGGAACACCCAGAAGTCCCAGCTGTTGGAAACAGTTGGACAACCTCGGCATTCCGGTAGGGTCGGCGTTCCACCGCCGACCGTGGCCGTGAGCGTGACCTTGACGGGTTTCGCGACGGCGGGGAAGGTGATGGCGGCCGTTGCCACCTTCCGCGCCGGCCCGAGAGGGATCTCATCCGCCGCCAGGATGGCGGCTTTCCCAGTTAGAACCGGGCCAGCATTGACTGGGAGAGCCGCCATCTTGGCGGCGTCAGAAAATTCAAGTCGCCATTCGAGCGACGCGCCCTTCAGCGGCGCATCGCCGAAGTGCGCGAAGAGGAAGTCGGCGGCAAGCGTGTCGCCGGAGGCGTAGACGCGTTTCGTGTCCGGCACGTCGAGGAGGATGCACGAGGGGCTGTTGAACCGCGCGAACTCCTCAGGCGTGAATCCGCCGCGCTTCGGCTCCCAGAACGGGTTGAAAAGGCCCTGCGCCGTGTAGAAGCAGGGGTTGCCTTGTCCCACCACCACGTCCACGATCGTCCAGAAGATGTGCCCGTCGCAGTACGGATCGGCACGCGCCGCCTCCACGCCCTGCTGCTGGTAGTGACGCTGGAGCGCGTTCTGCGCGTCCTGCAGGCGGTCGCCCCACGTGTGGTCGAGGCCGAACTTCGCGAGCCAGTCCGCACGCCCTTTCCGCGTGGCGGGCGGCATCCACACGCCCGTGTAGCGCGCCTCGTCGCGCGAGTCGCACTTGATGCAGAGGTTCAGGTACTCGTGCGTGACGAACGGGCGCTCCGGGTTGAACGAGCCGCGCGGCCACGGCTTGATCGGGCCGCCCAGGTAGTCCGCCGCCTCGGGCGGGTTGATCTTCTCCGACTGGCAGTCCTGGTTGATCTTCAAGCGGTCGGGGTCCATCGCCTTCACGTAGGCGTGCAGGCGCGCGTCGAGCGTCGGGCCGAACGAACCTTCGTTGCCGGTGGGCGAGTCGCTGTAGTACGGCAGCTCGGGTTCGATCATGATGCCGAGCTCGTCCGCCGCCTCGTAGTACTCGGGCAGCTCCGTGTGCGTGTGCAGTCGCACGAAGTTGAAGCCCGCCGCGCGGGCCTTCGCGAGATGCGCGCGGTGGAGGTCGCGGTCGGGCGGCGTGAGGCCCGTCATCGGGTAGACGTGGTCGTCGCCGAAGCCGCGCACGTAGAAAGGCTTGCCGTTCAGGTAGAACTCCTTGCCGCGCACCTCGAATTTCCTGATGCCGAAGCGCTCACGCCGCGTCTGGATAACCTGCCCGCCTTCCACGAGATCCACGCGCGCCGTGTAGAGATTGGGATGTTCCGGCGACCAAGGGCGGAAGGAAGGGAGAGGAAGTTTGACAGTTTGATAGTTTGAGGGTTTGATGGTTTGCTCTACGACACGACCGTCGATCGTGACGCGTACAAGGGGAGGGGCGCAATTTATTGCGCCCGCCGGATTTGCGGTCGCAACAAGTTGCGACCCTCCCACCGTCACATGCACCTCCGCCGCCTTCTCGTCGAACAGCCCGCGCACCCAGGCGTCGTCGATGAACGTCTGCGGCGTCGCCTCGAACTCCACGTCGCGGTAGATGCCGCCCCAGCGGTGCATCGCGCTGAAGAGGCCCTTTCGG
>CACWSW010000200.1 GCA_902763655.1 uncultured bacterium | reverse complement strand
CGTTGGCGAACGCGATAGATGAAGACGTGTCGCTCGTCAGGACAATGTACTTTGGGACGATTCCGTCATCGCGTTCCTCTTTCAACACTTCCAAGCAGCGTGCATTCTACGACTTCCTCGAAAAGTCCTGCCACTACGATACCGAAATCCACGAAGTCGACGTAGGCCATGCCGATGGACGTTCTGACGATGCGTGGATACCGATGGCATTGGCGTCGTCCATGCTTTTCAGCGCTGCCATGCCGTCCGCCTATGACGTCGCGATACTCGTCAGCGACGATCTGGCATATGCGCCGGCGCTTCGCCGCGTCCGTCTCATGGGGAAGCGCGTGCAAGTGGTCAGCATCCACGGCACTGACGGCGGACTGCCGCTTCCCGGAACTTCGCTGGTGGGAAAGATGCGCGTCTCGGACTTCGATCCGATCTTCCTGGACGACCACGCTGCCGAGCTGAAGCTCGTACGCGAAATGCGCACTCGCATATGCAAGCAGTGCGGCCGCGAGGAGGAAACGACCTGGGCCGGCCCGGACTTCTTCTGCAGCGATTGCCGCGGCAAGTACCGCAACTTCTGATTCGCTTCAGCCCCTGTTCCCCAGAAACAGCCTGTATGCCGGGTTCGACGAAACGTCCCGGTACGCATATCCCAGCGCCTTAAGCGCCTTCGTGAAGGCACGACGCTCGCGCGTGGGCACCTGGAGCCCGACAAGGACCTTGCCGTGGTCCGCACCGTGGTTGCGGTAGTGGAACAACGTGATGTTCCATCTGTCCGATATGGCCTCAAGGAAGTCCATAAGAGCGCCTGGCCGCTCAGGGAACTCGAACGTGTACGCAACCTCGTCGTGTATTCCCTGCGTGTGTCCGCCCACCATGTGGCGTATGTGCTCCTTCGCAAGCTCGTCGTCGGAGAGGTCAATGGTACCGATTTTCGCCGCGGTAAGCTGCTCCACGATCCGACGCGTCTCCGCGCGGTCGGCGACAGAAAGCCCGACGAACACGTAGGCGCGCTTCGGGTCGAAATAGCGATAGTTGAACTCCGTGACGTTGCGTTTCCCAAGACGGCGGATGAACGCCTTGAACGCGCCGCGGACCTCTGGAATTCGGCACTCGAGTATCGCCTCTCGCCTCTCGCCGATCTCGGTCTGCTCGGATACGAAGCGGATGCGGTCGAAGTTCATGTTCGCGCCCGATATGATGCAGGCGTACGTCTCGCCCCTTCTCCCCTTCTTCGCGGCGAACTGCTTGGCGGCCGCGAGCGCGAGTGCGCCGGCCGGCTCGCATATCGCGCGCGTAGCCTCGAAGATGTCCTTGATGGCCGCGCACGTCTCGTCGGTCGAGACGCGGACAATCCCGTCGAGGAAGCGCCGGCATAGGTCGAACGTTATCTTGCCCGGCTTCTTCACGGCCACGCCGTCGGCGAAGAGTCCTACCTCCTGCATCTCAACTCGGCGCCCAGCCTTGAGGGAGCGGTCCATGCAGTCGGAATCCACAGGTTCCACGCCGTACACCTTGACGGATGGCCTGACTGCCTTTATGTACACCGCCACTCCGGCCGCGAAGCCGCCGCCGCCCACCGGCACGAACACGGCATTGAGCGGTCCAGGATTCTGGCGGAGGATCTCCATCGCAACTGTCCCCTGCCCGGCGATCACGTCCGGATCGTCGTAGGGCGGGATGAAGGTGTAGTCTCTTTCCTTCACGAGACGCGCCGCTTCAGCCGCTGCGTCGGAATACGAATCGCCTGAAAGGACTATCGACGCGCCGTAGCTCCGCACGGAGGCGACCTTGATCTCTGGCGTCGTGACGGGCATCACGATCGTCGCCTTGCAGCCGAGGCGGTGCGCGCTGAGCGCAACGCCCTGCGCGTGGTTGCCAGCCGAGGCGGCAAGGACCCCCTTCTCCAGCGCCTTGCGCGGCAGCTGCGACATCTTGTTGTACGCTCCGCGCAGCTTGAAAGAGTGTACGCTCTGCAGGTCTTCTCGCTTCAGCAGGAAACGATTGCCCAACTTGCGGGAAAGAGTCTTCGCCTCCTCGAGCGGACTCTCGAAGGCAACGTCGTAGACTTTCGAATTGAGAATGCGGCGAAGATACCGTTCCTGAAGCGTCTTGTTGTTCATAGGCGGGATAGTATAGCCTCTTTGGTGACGCCTCGCAAGAGGACGCGCTTCGTCTTGGACGTCTCGCCAGAGACGAACGAGACCGCAGATTTCGCCACTCGAAACGCGTCTGCCAGCGTCTCGATCAGCTCCTTGTTCGCCTTGCCGTCCACCGGTGCGCTACGGACGCGCACCTTCACGGCGTCGCCCACGGTTCCGTCAAGGCCAGCCCGCGAGGAACGCGGCGCGGCGCGCACGTTGAGTATCACGCCATCTGCTGTTTCCGTAATCATCTTTGCTCCTTTTGCGCGAACAGCGCTGAATGGTTCGGCTCGAGCAGGGACATGATGTCGCCCAGATGCGAGCCTGTCGCATAGGACTCCAGAATCCGCACGGGATGCTCGTTGATGCGCGTGGCGAGCTTCATCGCCGTGCAGAGACCCTCGTACTTCGCCACGTCCTCCGGCGCGATCCAGTTCGTGCGCTCCATCCACATCGCCCGGTTTTCCGGCTTGGCTAGCCATTTCCAGCATGTGCCTCCATAGGCGTAGCCGTTGTCCTCGCGCGCGATCTCCGCCTCGTGCGCCACCAGATTGTCGTGGAACACGTGCGACGAGCAGAAGTTGAGGCAGCCGGAATTGGCAAGCAGGTAAAGTCGCTTGCCGTGCGCGTCGCACCAATCCTTGATCCGACGTACGGCTACCAGGTCGCGGTTCAGCTCGCGCTTGAGATAGTAGCCGTCAAAGACGTCGGAGAGATAGTCCATTCCCTCTACCGTGCCGATCTCCATGTTCACCGAGGCGCGCGTCTCCAGCTGCGGGAAGTTGTCTTTCACGAACTTCGCGATGAGCGGCGACGTGGTCGTGACTCCAGTCAGCGCACCGTCGGCGGCGAACCTTTCTATCGTCTCGCCGATCTCCGCGAAGAACGACCTTGCCTGCGACCTTGCGCCGTAGCAGTTCGCGTTGAAGAGGAGGTGTAGAGGTATGCCTGCGTCCGCTATCCGGCCCAGGTCTTCCAGCTGACGTTCCTCGCTCGTGATGGCTTTCCGTCCAGACGGCATCGAGCCGAAGGCGAAGTACACGTCGCACAAAGCATCCCGACGTGCCACGAGCGCGTCGACCCATGCTTCATCCGCCTGATAGCCTACAGAGAACTTCATCTTAAAGGCTATTCTTTTCATTCTCCTACGCTTACTTTCGTCGGCGCGCACCATGTTCGCGGCGCGCAGAACAGTCTGGCCACAACTTTACGTGACGTTATCATATCACATTCAAGCCGTTTGCGGCAAGCCTGAAAACGAAGACAAAACAGCGATTCTCCATATGGTGGCTCAACATGTGGAGCGCCGCCATCTTGGCGGCGGTGCCGGCTCCTATTCGATCACCAACTTGAAGAACCGGTTCGTGCCGGACGCGTCCTCCGCGCCGACGAGCGGGAACGTGCCGCCCTCGAGGGTGAGGTTGGTGACGCTCGGGGTGCTGCCGAGTTCCGGATAGCGGTAGAGGCGAAGCGTGCCGTTCACCTTCTGGCGCCAGCGCGCGCCCTGCACCTTGAGGTCGCCGTCGAGAATGATACGCCCGTCGGCACCGACCGCGATACTCTCGAAGAAGAGGTCCGCCTGGGGATCGGCGAGCGCCTCCAAGCCCACGAGATACGCGCTCTGCACGGCCGTAGCGGTTCCGGCGAAGTTCGTGATGGAGGCGTGCCCGGCCGCCGTCGTCGCGAGGGAATCCAGCCACACGCGCACGCGGTCGTCCGCAGAGACCGCCGCGATGATCGCGTTCTCGCCCGCCTCGGTGGGCGGCGGGAGGAACGATGGTTTCCACTGGGTCTCCGCCGTCACCGTTTCGCCGAACTCGAGCGCGACGAAGTGCGCGCCCGTGCCGTCGCAGGCGCAGACGTACTTGACCTTGCCCTTGTCATTCACGTATTCGCGCACAGGCCACCAGCTCGCGTCGACGTGGAGCGTCTGGACGGTCGCGCCGTCCGAGTCGTAAACCAGAATGTCGACCGCGCCGTTCGTGATCTTCTTGGACGGCCAGTCATCCGCCTTCGTGAGCTTCACGAAGCCGCCAGCCGCGATTTCGCGGCCCGCTCCGAGCGTGATGTCGACGCCCGGAGCGGCCCCCGTCTTGGCGCAGGTGAAGCGCAGCCCTTCCAGCGAGACCGCGCGGCCGAGCAGGTTCGTGAAGACGATGAACTCCGCCCCGTCGCCGCCGCCGTCCGCCGTGCTGGAATACACGGCAGCCACGCGGATGGCCAGGGATTGGACGCTCGGCATAAACGATGTCCACTGCCCGATTGCGGTCACGGTGTCGCCAAACTCCAGCGCGACGAAGTACGCGCCCGTCCCGTCGCACGCGCCGCTCCACCAGTTGGCGTCGACGTGGAGGGTCTGGATGGCGTTCCCGTCCGGATCGTACACCATGATGTCGACCGCGCCGTTCGTGATCTTCGTGGACGGCCAGTCGCCCGCCTTCGTGAGCTTCACGGAGCCGCCGGCGGGGATTTCGCGACCCGCGCCGAGCGTGATGTCGAGAGACGGCGTCTTCCCGGTCTTCGCGCAGGTGATCCTCACACCTTCGAGCGAGACCGCGCGGCCGAGCAGGTTCGTGAGGACGATGAATTCGGAACCGTCGCCGCCGCCGTCCAGCGTGCTGGAGTAGACGGCCGCCACGCGGACGCCCAGGGCCACGTCGTTCGGCACGTCCGCCGCGAGCGTCACGTCCTCGAGCGCGCTCCACTCGCCCGACGGCGAGAGCGTGCGGGCCTTGACCGCAAGGCCGTCGACAGGAACCTGCAGTCCGCCCTCGCCCGTTCCCGCGGTCGCGGTGTCGACGCCCAGGGCCAGATCCCACGCGGCGTCGGAGCTCGTGCCGTGGCACTGGTGGACCTCGACGGCGATCACGTTCTCGCCGGCGTGGATCAGCCCCGCGGGCACGGTGAACAGGAAGGCGTGGTCCTCCGGGTCGACGTGGGTCGTGCCGGTCTCGTTGGATCCCGTCTCGTACGTCACCGTGTAGCCGGCGCCGATGTTCCCGCGCCCGACTTCAACGCCGTTGATGTACATCACGAAGCCGTCGTCATACCACGCCATGCCGGAAACGGAGACGATCGAGGAGACGTCCACGCCGGCGGGGACGGTGAACGTCTTACGGAAGTAGAACGTCATGACCTGCGTGCCGGAGGATTCGTGGTTGACGTAGCGGCAAAGCGGCGTGTTGAACGTGGTGCCGCTCTTGAAGCCAAGCGGCGCCGCGCCCGACAGCCACGCGTTTGCGTCTCCCGCGAGGCTCGAGATGTTGTATCCCGCCGCGCGCCAGGCGTTCCCCGACGTGTCCGCGCCCGGCTCGCGGCCCCAGTCGTAGTACGTCCAGCCGTCGCCTTTCGCGATCACGGCCGTGGAATTCGTCGTGACGACGGGTGCGGATCCCGTGAACGCGGTGGCCGACGCGCTCACGGCGCCGCCCTCGAGGCGCGGGTCGGAGCCGTCCGTCGTGTAGTACACCGTCCCGCCCGTCCCACGGAAGAACACCGCGTCGGAGGTCGTCATGACGGTGCCGTTGGTCAGCTCCCTGCCGGTCGCGTCGACCGTCGCCGGCGCGTCGATGGACGGATACCAGCCGGCGTTGCGGTAGCCCTGGATGAGGTAGGGCGTGCGGCTCGCGATGAAGGAGAGGCGTCCGGCACAGCCTTTCTCCAACCACGTGGAGTAGGTCTGGTTGGTACGGCCCCAGCGCGCGGCCTCGCAGACGACCGCGTCGTCGAGCTCCGCCATGCGCGCGCGGAAGCGCGCCTCGGCGACCGGCGCCGTCATCGCGCCGCCGGGCTTGAGGCAGTGCTTGTAGACCTGGTCGGCGAACTTGACGCGGTACTCCGCGTT
>CACWSW010000199.1 GCA_902763655.1 uncultured bacterium | reverse complement strand
CTTCACGACGGTCTTCGCGTCGAGATCCTCACGGCGGCGAATCGGCGTGACTGCCGTGGCCATGTCCCACTTCCGGTCGTCGCGCAGCCGCCCCGCAAGAGCGTCGATCAGCTCAGACGCGATCAGCGGCTCGTCGCCCTGGATGTTGACGAGGATGTCGTCGTCCGCGAAGTCGCCGGCCGCGCAGGCGATGCGGTCGGTTCCGGAAGGCAGTTCGGATGGCGTCATCGCGGCAGTGCCGCCATGCGCCTCCACTGCCGCCTTGATGCGCTCGTCGTCTGTCGCCACTATGACCCCGGGAAACGGCTGGAGCCGTACCGGGACGGGATGATGCCGAGAATTTTCATGGGGATATTCTACCAAAAAAACGCGATCAGTGCGGCCTGACGGCGACGAGCCGCAGCTCTGGCACGGGACCTTCCATGCCGAAGTCCGACTTCTGAAGCGTGAAGAGCAGGTCGAAACGTGCGGAAGCATGCTTGCGCAGTTCGTCGGCGTCCGCCCCGTGGTTCCACCAGACGGCGCGCGGAATCGACTTGTCGGCGAACGTGAAAGACACGTGCCGCCCGTCGGTCCCCATGGGGCGGATGTCCGAGAACGCCACGTTCTGGATGCCGAAGACGGGTTCAGGGTTCCCTTCCCCGAACGGCTCAAACCGCGACAGTTCGTCGCACAGGCCGAGCGTCAGGTCCGTAGGCTCCAGCCATCCGTCGAACTCGATCGCCGCCGCATCCGGCGCGGCCGCGCGCTGCGCGGCACACGCTTCGGAAAACAGCCGCTTGAAGTCGTCGTAGCGCCCGGGCTGGATCGTGAAGCCGCCTGCAGCGGCGTGCCCGCCGAAGCGCACCAGCGCGTCCGAAGAGGCCGTCAGCGCGTCATGGACGTTGTAGCCGTCCGGCGCGCGTGCAGACCCGTGATCGCCCACGACGACTGCGACCGGCAGATGCGCGCGCTCCATGACGCGCGCAGCAACGATTCCCGCCACTCCAGAATGCCAGTCCTCGCCTCTCGCCACGACGGCGGAGAGGCCTTCGTACGACTTCACCTGCTCGTCTACGGAGTCCTTCATGCGCTGCTCTTCGGTCTTGCGGCTGGCATTGAAGCCTTCCACCTCCACAGCCAGATTCCTGGCCGTCTCCCGATCGTCCGTCATCAGCAGCTCGTAGGCCTTGCGCGCTGTGTCCATGCGGCCGGCGGCGTTGATGCGCGGGGCAAGGAGGAACCCAAAGTCTCGCGACACGAGCGGCGCAACGCGGCGTGCGGCGTGTTCGAACAGCTCCCGCAGCCCCACTGGTGCGCACGAGCGGAACACGGCGAGAGCCTGCGTTACGATGATGCGGTTCTGCCCGGTGAGCGACATCAGGTCGGCCACGGTGGCGAGTCCCGCCAGCACGAGCAGCGGACCGGAGAACTTGCCGCCGTCGTGGATTCCGCGCGCCTTGGCCTCTTTCGCGAGCGCGGCGGCGAGAAAGAATGCGACGCCCGCGCCGCAGAGGTTCTCGCAGCCAGGCGAGGACGCAACTCGCGGATTGACGAGAGCGTCTGGCACTGGCAGCTCGGGGCCTGGCAGATGATGGTCGGTGACGACCACGGCGATGCCGCGCGCCCTCAGCGCCTCCACCTCTCGCGGCGCGGTGATGCCGTTGTCGACCGTCACCACGAGGGCCATGTCCGGGTGTTCCGCGAGCAGCCGGGACAGGGAGGCGTCGGTCATGCCGTACCCCTCCGTGAAGCGCTCTGGAATAAAAGCGTCCGCCACGCCGCCCAACGTCCTGATCGTGCGCACCAGTATCGCAGTGGCGCATACGCCGTCCGCGTCGTAATCGCCGAACACGACGATCTTCCTGCGGGAAGCGACAAACTCGATGATGGCGTTTACGGCATCGGACACGCCAGGCAGGCTGGTCGCATCCGCGAGACGCGATAGAGCCGGATCAAGGAACGATTCAAGGTCGTCTGGCGACAAGCCGCGCGAAGCAAGGATGCGCGCGAGGATAGGCGGAAGGCCTTTGGCGGCCAAGGCGGCCACCCTTGCCTCGTCATACGCGCGTTCGCGCCATCTGGCACCCGCGCGCACCGGTCAGAAACCCAGCTTGTCCTGTGTCCCCAGCACGCACTTGACCTCGGCCTCGACGGCAAGCGTATCGCCGACGTAGCCCTTCAGGTCGAATACGCCCAGCTTTGACATGACCTTGACGTTCCTGACGACAGTGACGAGCTTGTCGCCCGGACGCACCGGGCGGCGGAAGCGCACCTTGTCGATGGCGGCCAGGAGGAATGCGGCCTGCCCTTCAGGCAGAAGCTTGCGTGCGACGATGGCGCAGCCGGCCACCTGGGCCATGCATTCGACCAGCACGACGCCAGGCACCACCGGGTAGAACGGGAAATGGCCCTCGAAGAAGCTGTTCACCGTCTTGCCGGGAATCGCGGTGTTCGCGTCCGTGAACGTGTAGGTGCCGATGCATCCGGTCTCGTCTGCGGAGATGAGCTCGTCCACGAAGAGGAACGGGTCGCGGTGCGGCAGGAGATCGATGCCCTTGAGATGGAACTCTGTCTTGAACGTCGGAAAGTCCATGGTCGCGCCTCAATACTTCTTGAACACCAGAATGCCGTTGTGGCCGCCGAAGCCGAGCGACGAGGACAGCGCCACGCGGATGTCCTTCGCCACGCCGACGTTCGGCGTGTAGTCGAGGTCGCACTCCGGGTCGGGGTTCTCGTAGTTGATCGTTGGCGGGACGAAGGAACCGTCGATCGCGAGGGCGCAGAACGCCGCCTCCAGCGCGCCGGTGCCGCCCAGCAGGTGGCCTGTCATCGACTTCGTGGAGGAAATCTTGATGGACTTGGCGTGATCTCCGAACACCTCCTTGAAGGCCTTCGTCTCCATCACGTCGTTGAGCTGCGTCGAGGTGCCGTGCGCGTTGATGTAGTCCACCGTCGTGAGATCCGTCACGTCAGCGTCAGCAAGGGCGATCTTGACTGCCTTCACCGCGCCGGCGCCGGATGGGTCTGGGGCCGTGATGTGGTAGGCGTCGCAAGAGGCGCCGTAGCCGGCCAGCTCGCAGTAGATGTGCGCGCCGCGCGCCTTCGCGTTCTCCTCTGTCTCGAGAATGAGCACGGCGGAGCCCTCGGCCATCACGAACCCGGCGCGATCGGCGTTGAACGGGCGGGAAGCCTTGGTGGGGTTGTCGTTGAACGCGGTGCAGAGTGCGCGCATCTTCATGAAGCCGCCTGTGCAGTACTCGTCGATCGTCGCTTCCGTGCCGCCGGCCACGATCACGTCGGCGCGGCCCGCGCGGATCAGGTCGAGCGCATAGCCGAGGGCGTCCGTGGACGACGCGCAAGCGGTCACCACCACCTGCGAGGGGCCCTTCGCGCCGAGCGCTATCGCCACGTTGCCGGCGCACTCGTTGGGGATGAGGGAGGGTATCATCGTGGGGAGCAGGCGGTCCGGACCGCGATCGAAGAGGGTCTTGAAACCGGTATAGTTGATGTCCATGCCGCCGATGCCGTTGCCGAAGATCGTGCCGACGCGGTCCATGTCGGGCGCGTTCTCGGCGGTGTAGCCCGCGTCCTTCCACGCCTCGAGCGCGGCGGCGACCGCGTACTTCGAGAAGAGCGCCATGTGGCGCGCAGACTTGCGGTCAAGCCAGTTCTCTGCGTAGGCGTCGAAGTCCTTCACCTCGCCGGCAACCTGACAGGTGCAGCGCGACGGGTCGAACTTCGTGATGCGCCCGATTCCGCTCTTGCCGGCCTTGATGGCCGCCCACGTTGCGTCCTTTCCGTTTCCGCACGGTGTCACCATTCCAAGACCCGTCACGACAACTTTCTTCTTGCTGCTCATTCTTAATAACCTTTCACTTTGAAATTTCTGTACTCGAAATCCACGAAACCACCCAACTACCACCTACACCCTAGGCCATTCCGTCAGGAAACCGCCATAGGTGAGGCCGGCGCCGAATCCGACAAGGCAGATGCGGTCGCCTTCCTTCAGCTCCCCGCGACGCACGGCCTCGTCGAGAGCGACCGGAATCGACGCGGCGGAAGTGTTGCCGGTCGTCTCGATGTTCATGAAGAACTTGTCCATCGGCAGGCCCATGCGGCGGCCGACGGCCTCGAGGATTCGCCCGTTGGCCTGGTGCGCGAAGATGCGGTCAAGTTCGGACGGCACGAGGCCGAGCGAGTCGCAGAGGCCGCGCACTACCGCATCCATTGTCTTGACGGCGAAGTTGAACACGGGCCGCCCCTGCAGGACGAGATACGGCACCGGCACCTGACCAGGCGCCGGAATGACGCGCGCGCCGCCGCCACGCAGGATGAACTCGCTTCCCGAACCGTCCGCGCCCAGCTTCACGGTAGCGTGCGGCTTAGTGTCGCCGTCCGCCCCGACCACCACGGCGCCCGCGCCGTCGCCGAAGAGGATGCAGGAGGCACGATCCGTCCAGTCGACGATGCGCGAAAGCGTCTCGGCGCCGATCACCAGCACCTTGCGGTCGGGATTGGCCGCCACCCAGCAGCGCCCCTGATCGAGCGCATAGATGAAGCCGGCGCACGCCGCCTGCAGGTCGCACGCGCCCGCGCTCTTGCATCCCAGCTCGTTCTGCACGAGGCAGGCGGTAGCAGGGAACGTGTTGTAGTCCGGGGTCGAGGTTGCGACGATTATGAGCCCGATCTCCTCAGGCGTAACGTTCGCGGACTCCATTGCCTTGCGCGCCGCCTTGACGGCCATCGTCGACGTGCAGTCGTCAGCCTCGGCTATGTGGCGCGAATGGATGCCGGTGTGCGAGTGTATCCACTCGTCAGAAGTGTCAAGCGACCGCGCCAGGTCATCGTTTGTGACGACCTTCGGCGGCAGGTAGCTTCCTGTGCCCAATATCTTCAACTGCTTTTCCTTTCAGATTCGAGGAGTCCATCCGACACGAACCCCAAGGTCAGAGGATTATAGCATATAACTCTGAATCCGCCAAGGTTGCCAAATGAGGTTTTCACGCGTTCGGCGTTGACAACTCGGCCCGCAAGCCTTACACTACTTGCCTACCGCCCGATTTGGCGGAACGACAGAGAGGTACAGACATTGGCAACGATTACCGAATTGACGGCAGAGACATTCGACGCGGCTGTCGCGTCGGGCGTGTCGCTCATCGACTTCTGGGCCACTTGGTGCGGCCCTTGCAAGCTGATGGGCGCGGTCCTGGAATCGCAGGTAGCCCCAGAGCTTGGCGACGACGTGACGGTCGGCAAGGTCAACATCGAGGAGCAGCCCGACCTCGCGGTCCGCTTCGAGGTGCTATCCGTCCCCACGCTCGTCATCTTCAAGGACGGCGAGCCCGTCGAGACGCTCGTCGGCGTCCAGAAACCGGCAGATCTTGTTGAAAAGGTTAAGAAGTTAATAGGTTAACAAAGAAAGAAGCTGAAATGACGCTGTTTGAAGAACTGGTGGCGCGCGGCCTCGTGGAGGCCACCACCGATCCCGAGATCGAGAAGATGCTTGAGACGCCGCAGACGATCTACTGCGGCTTCGACCCCTCCGCCTCGAGCCTGCAGGCCGGCAACCTGGTCTCCATCATGATGCTCCGCCGCCTCCAGATCGCCGGCCACCACGTGATCGCCCTCGTGGGCGGCGCCACCGGCCTCATCGGCGACCCTTCCGGCAAGAGCGCCGAGCGCAACATGCTCACCCTCGAGCAGGTCGCCGCCAACAAGGCCGGCATCCGCGAGAACCTCTCGCGCGTCCTCGACTTTGACGGCCCAAACGCCGCCCGCATGGTGGACAACTACGACTGGTACTCCGGCCTCTCCGCCATCGCCTTCCTGCGCGACGTGGCCATCAACTTCCGTGTCCCGCAGATGCTCGCGAAGGAGAGCGTCAAGAAGCGCCTCGAGGCCAGCGAGGGCGCGCTCACCTTCACCGAGTTCAGCTACCAGATTCTCCAGGGCAACGACTTCCTCCACCTCTTCGACACCTACGGCTGCACGATGGAGGTGGGCGGCGCCGACCAGTGGGGCAACATCACCGCCGGCACCGACCTCGTCCACCGCATGCGCGGCAAGACCGCCTACGGACTCACCTTCCCGCTGCTCCTCGACGGCAGCGGCAAGAAGTTCGGCAAGAGCGAGGGCAACGCCATGTTCATGAGCGCGGACAAGACCTCGATCTACGACTGGTACCAGTTCTTCCTCCGCTCCGACGACTCCGACGTCATCCGCTACCTGAAGGTGTTCTCGCTCCGTCCCCTATCCGAGATCGCCGACCTCGAGGCACAGATGAAGGCCCACCCCGAGGCCCGCATCCCCCAGAAGGCCCTCGCGGAGGAGCTGACGCGCCTCGTCCACGGCGAGTCCGGCCTCCAGACAGCGCTCGGCGCGACGCAGACCCTCTTCGGCGGCGACGTGTCCGGCAAGAGCGC
>CACWSW010000198.1 GCA_902763655.1 uncultured bacterium | reverse complement strand
GATCCGAGTCTCGAACGGGGCGGTGGTGAGCCAGTCGAGCGGGGACGAGCAAGACCTGAGACCTAGTTTCCTCAGCATGGTCGCACAGTGGCAATCGTAACCGATGCTCGCCACGAAGTCGTAGCTTTGCGACAGCAATCTATCCGCAACACTTTCCATTTGCAAGCACTATTCTCCAAATCACCTAACGATCAGCACTGTGCCGGAGAGGTCGGCGAAGTTCGTCAAGTACGCACTGCCCGCGCCGTCGAAACGGAACGCGAACACGTGCTCGCCGGCGTCCAGGTGCTTCTTGAGGGTGCCGGGAGAGACCGGCACCTCCTCGCCGCCGTTGACCGCGAGCCACAGGGTGCCTTCGCCCTCCTGCGCGACCGTCCACTCGCAGCTGCTGGTCCCGCTGACGGAGAGCCATGTCGCCTCGAACGTCTGCGCGTCGGAGAGCTGCACGCCAGAGGCCGTGTGCAGCACGTTCGACGAGGCGGCGGACACCTCGAGCCGCCGGCTGCCGCCGAGGTCGGCCTTGTACTGCGGCCGCCAGTCGTGTTCCACCGCGCCGATGTCGACCGTGCCGTTATACACGCGCTGCGTGCCGTAGAAGTCCGTCTCCCCCGGATCGCCGGAGAGCGAGAAGTTCGCGCCCGCGTCGATGTTCGCCGATCCGGCCACGGGACGGTAGTTCTCGTCCACCTCCACCTCCGCCACCACGAGGCCCGGACGCGCGGCCGTCGACGTCTTCAAGTAGGAGGCGCTCGGCACTACGCAGTTGGTGCAGCCGTCCACGGGGATGTTTGGCGTGCCGCCAAGGAAGAGGATGTTCACCAGCTGGGACTTGCCGTCGTCGCGCGCACGCAAGGTGCCGGTTCCTTCCTGTCCATTTCCGCCCGCCATGTGGTTGTTCTTGCCGATCGTGCAGTTAGCCACGAGATACGGCTGGTCGATGGAGGTCGCGCCGCGCACCTCGTCGACGATGCAGTTGCGCATCGCCGCCGCGTCGTACGTGGCGCCGCCGGCCCCCAGCTGGGCCATCGTGCCCAGGAACCGGCAGCGCTCGTACACGCCGCGGTATCCGCCGCCACCTTGCGTCGCGCCGCAGTTCTTGATGAGGCAGTCGCGCACGAACACGGAATGATTCGCTGCAGACGACAAATCCTTCGAGAAGACGCCGCCGCCAAACCTGTTTTCAGCGCCCGTGGCAACCGGACAATTGTTGGAGAACGTGCCGCCGTCGAGAAGCGTGAAACCGCGCAACTCAGTGTTCGGCGCCATCGTCACGCACCGCATGAGGCTGTTTGACGAATCCAGCCCGCCAAGGAACCCGAACACGTTTCCCCTACCGGTGTAGTGAAGTCCCTTGATGGTGGTGACCGCCGCGCCGTCCGTGGAGACGAGCCTGACGCCCTCCGGGATGTATACGCGCGAGCGCAGATAGACCGTCTCGTCCGACTTCATGAACCCGTCCTCGTACGTGCCCGGCAACGCGTGCACCACGTCGCCCGCGTCGGCGTATTCAAACGCGGCCTCGAGCGTCTTCTTCGCCGCCTCGGGGGTGCGCCCGTGGTGCGCGGCGTCATCCACGCCGTTGACGGCGTCTGCGTACCAGTTGGTGCTTACGAGCGCGCGGATGTCCAGCGCGCCGCCGGCGAGAAAAACGTCGGCGGGCATGAACGTGGCGGAAAGTCCGTCCACCGCCACGCCGCCGACCTCAATCCCGTACACCTCGCGCGCACCGCCGGAGAGCGTGACCGTCACGGGCTCGTCGAACGCGACCGTTCCGTCCTCGACACCCGTGAACGAGAACGAGGATCCCTTGGGAGCAACGGGGACGGCGACACGTGACGGCCGCTGGTACGCGCCGGACGTGGGCTTGCCGTCCACGAAGAGAGGCTCGTCGCCCGCCAGATCGTGCGTCACAAGCGCGTAATACGTCTCGTAGGCCGTAGCGTTGCCCAGCTCGCCGAGGCCGTCCCAGGCCGTACCGCCGCCGAAGGCGGGAGAGTTCGCGAGGAGACGCCAGTCGCCATGCTCCGTGTCGTCGACGAAAAGCGGATCCTTCTTCACGTAGTGGATGCCGTTCGTGTTGATGTTGGAATTGTACGTGAAGTCGTTGAGCACGCAACCCATGATGCGCTTCTGGCTGCTGTTGGCGCTGTTGTGGCGGGCGTGGTTGACGATGGTGTTGAACACATAGCCGTTGGCCGAAAGCAGCACCATGTTCTTGTTCGTGTAGTTTCGCACGGTGCAATGCGTGACGTATGTGAGGTTATCAAAGAAGCAGATGTTGTCGGCCGGTACGTCGTGCCGCCCCACAAGGCATGCGCCCATGCGCACATCCGTGAAGAAGTTTTCCGTTTTTGCTATCACCCTGTTGT
Source organism: uncultured bacterium (assembly GCA_902763655.1). Taxonomy (GTDB): domain Bacteria; phylum Verrucomicrobiota; class Kiritimatiellia; order RFP12; family UBA1067; genus RUG572. The sequence continues at coordinate 3,760 of CACWSW010000198.1, read as the reverse complement.
CGAGGAACCTGCATCGGTAGGCCGAGCCTTTGTACATGCACGCGACTCGCGGCGAGCAGTTGTTGGTGACGATGCAGTTCACCAGGGCCGTGCGCGTGCCTCCGCCGTAGAACGCGGCGCCGCGGGTGGCGACGTTCCCCGTCGAGGTGTCTGAAGAAGAGACGTGGCCGTCGGTCAGCGTAAAGCCTTCGAACACGGCAGGAACGTTCCCGGCGTAGATGCATCGCACGGCCGTCGAACCGCATCCGCTGTCCGGATCCGAGCTGTCGGCCGCACCCTTGATGACGGTGTTCTCGGGGCCGTCCGTCGCGACGAACCGATATGCTCCGGTCGTGATCTGCACGCGGTTCGAGGTGGCGCCTTGTCCTCCACATTCGCCTTGGTCGTACACGCCGCTCGCCACATGCACGTAGGATGTGGACGACCCAGTGGCCTCAATCGCCTGCTGGATTGTCTGGAAGGGAGCGGTCTCCGTTCCCGTGCCGCCTGCGGCCGCGGAGCGATCCACCCAGAACTCCTTCTTCGCCTTGACGGCGAATAGCTGGTTGACGTTGACAGGATGCGGGACGAGCAGCGCCGAGTCGCCCTTTGTGGCAGGTTTGATGTTGACATGTCCCACATTGGTGTCGGTGATGTACGTGCTGTACTGGTAGTAGACGAGCTTCTCGCCCGAGCCAAGGTGGGGCGTGAGCCTGTAGATGACGGGCCAGACATCGGAATAGGTCTGGCACTCGAACGACCTGACGGTTTTCGGGGAACCGTTGATCGACACGCTGCTCTGCAGCTTGAGACACGACTTCGGCGTCACCAGCTCCTGCGATGCGCCCGCGTGCACCTTGCCGTTCTCCGGCGCGAAAGGCTTGCCGTAGAAATCGACGTAGCGGAACTCCTCGGGAAACAGCTCAAGCCATGACGCCGACCCGTGGTTGGCGGCACCGGCCTTGTACGCCTCGCTACTCATGAACGAGTTGCTGGCGAGCGGGCGGAAGTCCCCAAGGGGCAGGTTGACGACCTGGCTCCCCGACTTGACAAGGGTGTTGACCATGGCGCCGGATGCTGGCTGCGAATAGACGGTTCCCTTGTCAAATATGTTGTCCTGGTAGTCGTATCCGGCCACCGCGTCAATACGCTCCCCGGCATATTGTATGATGGTGTTGTAAATCTTATTCGGCGCACTTGTCGACGTGACGCGATTGCCAAAGTCGGCGAAGTAGCAGTTGGCGATGATGTCGCAGTTGGCGACGGCGATTCCCGTGCAGTGAGTGAAAACGGAGTGAATGGCGTTGATGTTCTGTCCGCAGGAGGTGTTGTTGCCGCTCACCGTGATGTCCGTCACCCACACGCGGGCGCAGTTGACGTTGCCGAGGATACCGGCTGACGCTGACGCATTGGAGACGACGCAGTCCACCACCCACGGCAGGCTGGCGATTCCCGTGCGGTTCCCCGTATGGGGCAGGAACGAGATTCCGCCGCCTCGTGCGCCGGCACTTGGTGCGACCTCGCGGATGGTGAACCCCTCCACGCGGGAATCCTTGCCCTTGCCGCCCGAGACGTTCTCGATCACAAAGCCGGCGACTGCGCCCGAGCCGGTCCCGGCCGTGTCCGTGCCCTTCTTGCCGACGATATGCGTCTTGGCCTTGCCTTCGCTGGACTTTACGATGACGGCCTTCGTGGAAGGCAGCAGAACGCGTGTCGTGAGGGAGGCGCCGCTGAGGGATGACGCGCGCGTGCCCTGATCGTCGCCGTAGGTACCGGGCGCGACCAGCACGGTGTCGCCGTCCGCCGCCGCGTTCACGCCTTCCTGGATCGTCTTGTAGGCCAACTGCCACGACGAGCCGTCGTGGCCGGTGTAGGATTCAAGACCGTTGTCCACATAGACGGTACCGGCAACAGATGTGAGACATATCGCACTTGCCGCGCAAAGGACCAGCATAAGTCCAGACTTACGCCTTCCCCCGTTCCTCGGGATTCCTGTCAGTTTCGCGCCGGCTTGAAAAAACTCCTCCATGGACAAAATCCTTTCGCTTTGACGCCTCCAGTATATCAAAGCATCGCCCCTCTCGCAAGCAACGTGGACTTGCACAAGTTCGGCATCCTTTGTACCTGCATCGCCGTAGGCAGGGCGCCCCCGCCCTGCGACCGCCGCCAGTCGATAAAGCGCGACAGGGTTAGAATAGACGACGGCCGGTGTCGGGGTCGTAGCGGATGGGACCGTCCGGGGTGGAGAGGATGCCTTTTACCGGATCGTCGGTGATCGTGATTGATTTGACCAGCCGCCAGTCCGAACCGTTCGGCTCGTAGACGTTGACGGCGTCGCACGGGCGCGTGCCGCAGACGCGGACAGGGGGCCGTCCGGGGCGGACGAGGTCGAAGCCAGTGCCGTCCTGGAGCATCTTCACGGTGAAGGCGACGCGTCCGCGGCCGTCGTACATCGGAATCTCGTCACCTGGCTTGTATTCCGTCACGCGGTCCCATACGTCCATCACGTTGCTCATGTCCTGGTAGCAGTTCCAGGTGACGCGGCCGTCCTCGGGGCGCATGTAGAAGTGGTTCACCTGACTGCCGTCGCGGGCGTTGACGATGATGTGGAAATGAGCGGGGAAGTCCGTATGGCCGTTAGGGAAGTTGGAGTCGAATCCGCCCAGCCAGATGTTGCCGTTCGCAATGGACTTCTCCTCGCCGAACCCGAGGCGCAGGAACGCCTCGCGCAGCGCGAACACGAAGTTGGCGACGGTCTTGATCTCGTTCGTCGGGTAGGGAACCGTCCGGTGCGGTCCCGCCTGCATGCCCGGCAGGTGGTGGGTGAGGGAGGCGCTGACGGATCCTTGGCGGGGAAGCGGCGTCGAGAAGGAGGTCGGCGGCTTCCGGGCCGTCGGGATGAAACGCGCCCCCGTGGCGGACACGACGACGTTGCTCGCGCCGTACACGGTGCGAACGGCTACGCCCGGCCAGGAAAGCTCCACCTGCGGCGGGGGGAGGTTGGTGCCGTCCCTCTCCAGCGTGAGGTAGGCCTCGCGCACGTTCACGCCGGAGTGCTCTTCGCCGGGAACGACACGCCAGCCGTCGGGGAGCGTTGCCTGCGGCATTGGGTCGCCGAGGCGCGGAAGCGCCTTCATCACCTTCACGCCGTAGCGCGTGACGGCGCCGGGATAGGCGGTGACGAACACGTCCCAGTTCGTGGGCGCGGAGTAGGAGTAGTCGATGCCGCCGTTCGGCTTGCGCGTCCACTCCACGTGGAGCGTGCCGTCGGAACCGAGGTCCTCGTCCCAGCTGTCGCCCGCGCGGTCGGTCTTCCGGAACACGAGGCAGGCGAGGCGCGACGTGCGGTTCAGCTTGTAGATGCCGCGCGCGTCGACGGACGTGCGCACACGCTTCGAGAAGTCGTGCCCTTCCCGCTCCAGCACCTGGTACCAGGCGAGCTTGTCGGCGGGCGCGCGGGTCTTCTGGAAGCGTTCGCCGAGCGCGGCGGCGGTTTCCTGTCCGGCGATCGCAAGCCCAGACGAAGCCAAAACGAGAGCTAAGAGGAGTTGTTTCATGGCCATATTGTACCATTTCCCCGCCGAGGGAGTTGATGCCTCGTTTGTGATTGACACGAATCGCCGACATGCACTCCGTGCCGAAAATGGGAACACCGGGCGGGCAGAAAATGGTATACTGTGAGACATGAAAGCACAACTTGTAAACTTCTCTGTCGCCGTGCTTGCCGGCATGGCGCTCGCATCAACCGCGCAAGCCGAGGTCGTGTCGTTCAAGGACGCGG
>CACWSW010000197.1 GCA_902763655.1 uncultured bacterium | reverse complement strand
TTCTACCGGAGCGCGGGTCCTGGCAAGCCGGAGATGGCTAAGGATGGCGATTCCGTGAAGAGCGGCGCGCCGGTCTGCATCGTCGAGGCCATGAAGCTCTTCAACCCGATCAAGGCCACGGCCAACGGCAAGATCGCCTTCCTCGTCGAGCACGGCAAGCCGGTGACCAAGGGCCAGACCCTGGCCGTCATCGCCTAATGGGATTGTTCTGGAACATACTGCTCTGGGGCGCCATAATCTGGATGTGGGCGCATCATGGCAAGGAGAAGATGCGCCGCGAGCAGGAGGCTCGTCGCCGCAATGCCGGATATCTGAGAGATGTCATCTTGGAGGGATTCGGCAAGATGCTCGGGTTCATCTCCAAGTCGGACGGGCACATCAGCGAGCCAGAGGTCAACGTCGCCAGCAAATGCCTGCGTTCGCTTGGGCTTTCGGAGGACGAATACCAGGTATGCGTGCGAGCGTTCAACAGCGTGCGCGCCTATTCGCTTTCCGCGTTCAACGCATACGCCTCGCAATTCGCGTCCATCGTGACAGGCGAGGCCAGGACCCTCGTCTATGAGATGCTGTGGATGGTAGCCGCCGCAGATGGCGTCCTGGACGCCAAAGAAAACGAGCTGCTCGGCCATGCCGTCGGTTCGCTGAACATAGACCCGACATTGTACCTCTACTTCAAGAGGATGTATTTCGGGGTTGGCGGAGGAGGTGCTGGCGGATTCCGCAACGAGGAGTCCGAACTTGACAAGGCGTACTCTCGGTTGGGGTGCTCGCCGTCGGACACGGACGATGCAGTCCGGTCCGCATATCGGAAACTCGCCATGCGTTATCACCCCGACAGGCTAAAGGCGGAAGGCGTGCCTGAAGGCATGATTGCGCAGGCCACCCGATCCATGGCGGAAATCAACGCAGCCTGGGAGGCCGTGAGAAAGGAACGGCATCTTTAGCATTGACCCCGCAGGGTGTGGTGTGATATACTACGCCGCGTCACAGGAAAAAACGATGAACGCGAACCTTATGCTTCTGGCGCTTCTTGGCCTTCTCCTTCTTGGGAGCGGGACGGGTGCGGTTTGCTAGAAGCAGAGGAAGAGAGTTCTGGAAAGCAAACGGCCCCGCCCCAAAGGCGAGGCCGTTTCTGCATCTTGGGACGGCGACGCCAGACAGGCAGGCAACAAGGAACAGGAAATGAAAGACAACAGGATAAGGTTCTTCGACACGACGCTGCGCGACGGCGAGCAGGCTCCGGGCTACTCCATGTCGCACGACGAGAAGACGCGCATGGCGCTCCAGCTCGAGTCGCTCGGCGTAGACGTGATAGAGGCCGGGTTCGCCGTGGCATCGCCAGGCGACTTCGAGAGCGTGCGCCAGATCGCGCGCGCCGTGAAGGGCTGCACCGTGGCATCGCTCGCCCGCGCGCTCGAGAAGGACATCGACGCGGCGGCGGAGGCCGTGAGGGAGGCGGCGCACCCGCGCGTGCACACGTTCCTCGCCACGAGCGACCTGCACCTGAAGAGCAAGCTCCACATGTCGCGGCGGGACGCGCTGGATCGGGTGAAGCGCATGGTCGCGTACGCGCGGAGGAAGTGCGCGGACGTGGAGTTCTCCGCAGAGGACGCTTCGCGCACGGACGTCGACTTCCTGTGCAGGGTGGTGGAGACGGCGATCGCCGCCGGCGCGTCGGTGGTGAACCTGCCGGACACGGTCGGATATGCCGCGCCGGAGGAGTTCCACGACTTCATCCGCTCCGTCATGACGCGCGTCCCTAACATGGACAAGGCGATACTTTCCGTGCACTGCCACGACGACCTGGGGCTCGCCGTCGCCAACACGCTCGCGGGCATACGCGCCGGGGCGCGCCAGGTGGAATGCACGATTGGCGGCATAGGCGAGCGCGCCGGCAACGCCGCGCTGGAGGAGATCGTGATGGGCCTGCGCACCAGGCACGACCACTACGGCGACATGGAGTACGGCATCCACACGGAGGAGATCGCCCGCTCGGCCCAGCTCCTCTCGCGCATCACAGGCGTCAAGATCGCGCCGAACAAGGCGATCGTCGGCGCGAACGCCTTCGCCCACGAGAGCGGCATCCACCAGCACGGCGTGATGGCCGACGCGCGCACATACGAGATCATGACGCCGGAGTCCGTCGGCGTGAAGAAGACGGAGCTGGTGCTTGGCAAGCATTCCGGGCAGCACGCCTTCGCGGAGCGCCTGAAGACCCTCGGCTACGAGCTGGAAGCGGAGCAGGTGGCCGACCTCTTCGCGGACTTCAAGTCGCTGGCCGACCGCAAGAAGACGATCCTGGACCGCGACCTCGTCGCGCTCGTGGAGGCGAAGGCGGGGACGCACGTACGCCCGGAGCGCGAATGGCGGCTCGACACGTTCGTCGTCAACAGCGGCAACCACATGAGCGCCACCGCGCAGGTAACGCTTGAAAGGAACGGAAAGAAGCGCCAGGAGGCCGCGCTCGGCTCCGGCCCGATCTACGCCGCGTTCCGCGCCGTGGAGATGATCATACGGCACAAGTTCACGCTGGAGGACTACCGCATCGAGGCCGTCACGGAGCGTCGCGACGCTCTAGGCGAAGTGTTCGTGAAGATATCTGACAAGCGAGGCTCGTACCGCGGGCGCGGCGTCTCCACGGACATCATCAAGGGCAGCATCCTCGCGCTGCTGAACGCTGTCAACAGGATGCTGAACGCCTAAGGGCCGAGACATGAAAGGAGAGTGTTGACATGGGCATGACGATGACACAGAAGGTCCTCGCGGCGCACGTGGCCGAGGGGGCGACAGTACGCGCGGGCGAGCTGGTGATGGCGAAGCTCGACCTGGTGCTGGCGAACGACATCACGGCGCCGGTCGCCATCGGAGAGTTCCCGAAGTTCGGGCGCGAGCGAGTGTTCGACCGCACGAAGGTCGCGCTGGTGCCTGACCACTTCGCGCCTAACAAGGACATCAAGGCGGCCGCGCAGTGCGCGTGCATGAGGGCGTTCGCCAGAGCGCAGGACATAGAGAACTACTTCGAGGTGGGCCACGACTGCGGCGTGGAGCACGCGTTGCTGCCGGAGAAGGGGCTCGTGACAGCGGGCGACTGCGTGATCGGCGCCGATTCGCACACATGCACGTACGGCGCGCTTGGCGCGTTCTCCACTGGCGTCGGTTCTACGGACGCCGCGGCGGGGATGGCGACAGGCGAGGCCTGGTTCCGGGTGCCGTCCGCGATCAAGGTCGTGCTGCGCAACGCTCCGCGCGGCTGGGTCTGCGGCAAGGACGTCGTGCTGCGGCTGATCGGCATGATCGGAGTGGACGGCGCGCGATACCAGTCGCTCGAGTTCACGGGCGACGGCGTCGCCGCGCTCGGCATGGACGACCGCTTCACCATCGCCAACATGGCCATAGAGGCCGGCGCGAAGAACGGCATCTTCCCTGTGGATGACATCTGTATGGCGTACCTTTCGGAACATGGAGCGAAGCCGCCGCGAGCATTTGCCGCCGACGCCGACGCGGAATACGAGCGCGAGGTGGAGATGGACCTGTCGGAGCTGAAGCCCGTGGTGGCGTTCCCGCACCTGCCTTCCAACGTGCGCGACGTGGACGACGCGGGCGACGTGCCGATCGATCAGGTGGTGATAGGCTCATGCACGAACGGCAGGATATCCGACATGCGCGTCGCCGCCGAGATCATGCGCGGCAGGAAGGTGGCGCCGGGCATACGGTGCATTGTCATCCCCGCCACGCAGCGCGTCTGGCTGCAGGCGATGGAGGAGGGGCTGCTCAAGACGTTCGCGGAGGCGGGATGCGTCGTGTCCACGCCGACGTGCGGACCGTGCCTTGGCGGATACATGGGCATCCTCGCGAAGGGCGAGAGGTGCGTGGCAACCACGAACCGGAACTTCGTCGGCCGTATGGGCCATGTAGAGTCCGAAGTTTATCTCGCCTCGCCGGCGGTCGCCGCCGCCAGCGCGTTGGCGGGACGTATTGCAATGCCCGAGGAAATGAAATGAAGACCAGAGGAACAGTTTTCAGGTACGGCGACAACGTCGATACCGACGTGATAATCCCGGCTCGCTATTTAAACACTCCGGACGCAAGCGAGCTGGCGACGCACTGCATGGAGGACATCGACCAGCAGTTCGCGCGAACCGTCAAGAGCGGCGACATCGTTGTCGCGGGGCGCAACTTCGGCTGCGGCTCCTCCCGCGAGCACGCGCCGCTCGCCATCAAGGCGTGCGGAGTGGGTTGCGTGGTCGCGGCCTCGTTCGCGCGCATATTCTACCGCAACGCGCTCAACATCGGTCTGCCGATCCTGGAATGCCCCGCAGCCGCCGAGGCGGTGGAGGCGGGGCATACGGTGACTGTGGACTTCGTGGCGGGAGAGATAACGGACGAGACGACGGGACAACGCTTCGCCGTGGAGCCGTTTCCGCCGTTCATGCGCGAACTCGTGGCGGCTGGCGGCCTCGCGAACTATCTTCGCAATCGATAGGGCAATGGGGAGGGACAGCCATGAACAAGACGATAGCGGTATTGCCGGGCGACGGCATCGGGCCAGAGACGACTGGCGAGGCGGTGAAGGTCCTCGCGGCGGTGGCGGAAAAGTTCGGGCACAGTTTCGAGACGCGCGAATGCCTGGTGGGCGGCGCGGCGATAGACGCCGTGGGCGCGGCGCTGCCGCCGGAGACGCTGGCGACGTGCCGGGCGGCGGATGCCGTGCTGCTTGGCGCGGTGGGCGGACCGAAGTGGGATTCGCTGCCGGGCGCACTTCGCCCTGAACGTGCAGCGCTTCTGCCTCTTCGCGCCGAGCTAGGCGTGTTCTGCAACCTGCGTCCCGCGAAGGCATGGGACGCGCTGGCGGACGCAAGCCCGCTGCGGCCGGAAGCAGTTGCCGGCGGCATAGACATCCTTGTGGTGCGCGAGCTGACAGGCGGAATATACTTCGGCGCGCACGAGCGGTCGGAGGACGGGCGCTCCGCGCGCGACGTGATGGCGTATTCAGTTGAAGAAATAGAGCGGGTGGCGCGAATGGCGTTCTCTGCGGCGCGCAGCAGGCGCGGCAGCGTCACGAGCGTCGACAAGGCGAACGTGCTCGAGACGTCGCGCCTGTGGCGAGAGACGGTCATGCGCGTTCGCGAGGAGGGGTTCTCTGACGTCTCGCTTGACCACATGTACGTGGACAACGCCGCCATGCAGCTCGTGCGCGATCCAAGGCGTTTCGACGTGCTGCTCACCGAGAACATGTTCGGCGACATCCTGTCGGACGAGGCGTCGCAGATCGTGGGCTCGATCGGCATGTTGCCGTCGGCGTCGCTGCGCGAGGACGGGTTCGGTCTATACGAGCCTGTCCACGGGTCGGCGCCGGACATCGCGGGGCGCGACATCGCCAATCCTCTGGCCACGATACTGTCTGCGGCGATGATGCTCAGGCATTCTTTTGGGCTCGAGCGGGAAGCGGCGGCAGTCGAGAGCGCAGTGGAGACCGTTCTCGCGAGCGGCGCTAGAACGGCAGACATCGCCAAGCCAGGCGAGGCGTCCATCGGCACGCGCGCCATGGGCGACGCAGTGCTTTCCGCGCTGCGGGATCAGGTGTAGCGCAGGACCTCGTCAACCGTGGTGTAGCCGTCGAGGATCGAGCGGACGCCGTCCTCGCGCATCGTGCGCATGCCGAGCTCGCGGGCCTTCTCGCGGATGATGAGCGTGGGGGCGCGGTCGTTGATCAGCTCGCGGATCGGGTTGGTGACGCGCAGGTACTCGAAGATGGCCTTGCGGCCCTTGTACCCGGTGCCGTTGCAGGTCTTGCAGCCCTTGCCGAAGTAGAAGGGACGTCCGCCGATCTGGTCGCGCGTGAGGTTGATGCGGTCGAGCGTCTCGTCGTCCGGCTCGTAGGAGGTCTTGCACTCCTTGCAGCAGGTGCGGAGAAGTCGCTGGCCGAGCACGGCCTCGAGGGTGGAGGCCACCATGTACGGGGCCACGTTCATGTCCACGAAACGCATCACGGCGCCGGCGGCGTCGTTGGTGTGCAAGGTGGAGAACACGAGGTGGCCGGTGAGGGCGGCCTGGATGGCCACCTCGGCCGTCTCGACTCGAGGTCGCGGATCTCGCCGATCAGCATGATGTCGGGGTCTTGACGCAGGAAGGCGCGCAGCACCTTCGGGAAGGTGTTGCCGACTTCGTGGTTGATAGGCACCTGCACGATGCCGTCCACGTCGTATTCGACAGGCTCCTCGGCCGTGAGGAGCTTGGAGTCGATGGAATTGATGCGGCGGAGGACGGAGTAGAGCGTGGTTGTCTTGCCGGAGCCGGTAGGGCCGGTCACGACGATGATGCCGTTAGGCTTCTCGATGTCCATCGTCAGCTGCTCGTACACGTCCTCGGCGAGGCCCACGTTCTCGAGGTCGAGGGACGTGGCGCTCTGGTCGAGGATACGCATTACCACCGATTCGCCGTGGGTCGTGGGGAGGCATGATACGCGGAGGTCTACGGGGCGGCCCGCGACGGTGATCGCGATGCGGCCGTCCTGCGGGATGCGGCGCTCGGCGATGTTGAGGTTCGCCATGATCTTGACGCGGGAGATGATGGCGGGGGCCATCGAGACGTCCGGCGCCTTCACCTCGTAGAGCGCGCCGTCCACGCGGTAGCGGATCTTGAAGTCGTGCTCGAACGGCTCGATGTGGATGTCGGCCGCGCGGTCGACGACGCCC
>CACWSW010000196.1 GCA_902763655.1 uncultured bacterium | reverse complement strand
CCTTGAACTTGTCCTCGGCGCGGATGACGTAGACGACCTGGCGGACGGTGTCCGTGGCGTTGTGCTCGCTCTCGACCTCGGCCTTGACGGGCTCCTCCATCCACTGCGAGGCGAGGCGCATCACGTCGTCGGTGAGCGTGGCGGAATAGAGCATCGTCGCGCGCTTGTTCTTGGGCGGGAGGTGGCTCATGATGCGGCGGACGTCGGGGATGAAGCCCATGTCCAGCATGCGGTCGGCCTCGTCGATGACGAGGGTATCCACGTTCTCGAGATGGAGGACGTGCCGCTGGCAGAAGTCCAGCAGGCGGCCGGGCGTGGCGACGAGCAGGTCGACGGGAGCGTCGAGGAGCTCCTCGCGCTGGCGGTCGAAGTCCATGCCGCCGTAGACGGCGAGGGAGCGGAGGCCGCAGTACTTGCCGATGGCGTCGGCGTCCTTGCAGATCTGGATTACGAGCTCGCGCGTAGGGGCGATGACGAGGGCGCGCGGGGTGCCGCCCGTCTTGGCGCGCGACTCCGGCGTGCGGAGGTAGCGCGTTAGGATCGCCACGAGGAATGCCGCGGTCTTGCCGGACCCGGTCTGGGCCTTGCCGGCGATGTTCTTGCCGTCGAGGGCGTTCTGGAGGGAGAGCGCCTGTATCTCGGTGCAGTACTGGAATCCGAGGTCGGCGATGCCGTGCATCACCTCCGAGGGGAGGTCGAAGTCGTGGAATCGCTTCTTGCCCTCTGCGGGCTCCACCTTGAACTGGTCGATCGACCAGGCGGCGTGCGCGGCCTTTCGGGCCTCCATCTCGGCGGCGCTGACGACGCCTCCCGGGCGCATCTCGTCGGCGGGCGTGTGGCTCTGGGGCGCGCGGCGCGAACCGTCGCGGCGACGGTCGCCGCGGCGTCCCCTGTCCCTGTCGCTCCGCTCATCGCGCCGCTGGCGCTGCTGCTCGGGCTTCTTGCCCTGCTGCTGGCCCTGCGCGCCCTTGGCGCCGTCCTTCTTGCGCGGCTGTTGCTGCTGGAGCTTGCGCTGCTGTTCCTGTCCCTGATTCTGCTGCTGTTCGCCGCCATTGCCGTGGCGGCCGCGCCGTCCGTGCCGGCCGCGTCCGTTGCCGCCCTTGCCCTTGGCGTCTCCGCCCTGCTTCCCCTGCTGGGGGCGTCCGTCCTTCTTCTGCGGCGCAGGCTTCTTGCCGGTGATCTTCTCCACCAGTTTCTTGAAAAATCCGAATGCCATTTTGTCTCCTGAAAAACGACGGGCCGCACGGAAGCTGAGCTTCCGGGTCGGCCCGTCCGTTCCTTGACGTTCCGCTGCGCGGAGCGTCGCTCTCCATTAACGCTTCGAGAACTGGAAGCGCTTGCGGGCGCCCGGCTGGCCGGGTTTCTTGCGCTCCTTCATGCGGCTGTCGCGCGTCATGCAGCCGGCCTTCTTGAGGGCCGCGCGCAGGTTCGCGTCCGCCGCCACGAGGGCGCGGGCGAGGCCGTGGCGGATGGCGCCGGCCTGTCCGGAGCAGCCGCCGCCCTTGGCGAACACGATCACGTCGACCTTCGACGCGTCGAAGCCGGCGATGGCGATGGGCTGCTTGAGGTAGTCGCGCAGCGCCTCGGAGGTGATGTACTCCTCGAGCGCGACGCGGTTGACGGTCCACTTGCCTTCGCCCGGCACGAGCGTCACGCGCGCGCAGGCGGTCTTGCGGCGACCGGTTCCAGCGGAAATAACCTTGTCTTTCGTAGCCATTTCTTGAAATCTCCTTAGAGCGTGATCGTTTCGGGCTTCTGGGCGGCGTGGGTGTGCTCGGGACCAGCGAAGACCTTCACGCGCGTCATCATCTTGCGCGCGATGGTGTTCTTCGGGAGCATGCCCCAGACGGCCTCCATGATCATGCGCTCGGGATGCTTGGCGCGCATCTCGGCGGCGGTGAAGTGCTTCAGGCCGCCGCGGTAGCCGGAATAGCGCTGATAGTCCTTCTGCTCCTCCTTCTTGCCCGTGAGCTTCACCTGTGCGGCGTTGATCACGATCACGAACGCGCCGGCGTCGACCGACGGGTCGAACGTGGGGAGATCCTTGGCGCGGAGCTTGTTTGCGATGACGACCGCCAGACGGCCGAGCACCTGATCCTTCGCATCCACCAAGTACCACTTCCGGCTGTCGCCGGGGGCCTTGGGACGATAACTCTTCTGCATTTCTGTCTTTCCTTGTTTGTGTGGCTTTGTGCCCGTGTTTGCGGGTTTTGTCCGTTTTCCGCCCTGACATCGCGTCCGGACGTGGAAACCGACTTCGTCAGCCGATTTGCCGTGTGAGCCGCATATTTAACCAAAAAATGGCCGATCCGTCAATGGCTTGCCGCAGATTTGTCGCATTTGCCAGTTGACACAATAGGGACGGGGTTATAAGATATCGGCGTCTGAGGCAACAAAGGCGAGTTTCTTATGAAGAGGTTTTGCAGTGGTTTGGCACTTGTCGGCTTTTGCGCGATGATGACGTGCGCACACGCGGACACGCTTCCCGAGCCGGTCGTGGTCGGGATCGCCGACATGTGCATGGCGACGAACAGCGTGTCCGTGCTGACGACGTACGTCGATGCCTTCGCGCGGGCGGGAAACACGCCGCTCGTGCTGCCTGCTGAGACGAACCGGGCGGTTGTCGCGCGGATGCTGGCGTCGGTCGACGTGCTGCTGCTCTGCGGCGGCGAAGACGTCGAGCCACGCCGCTACAAGACGAAGCCGTCGCCGCGTCTTGGAGAAGTCAACCTGCGGCGCGACTCCTGGGAGTTCCTGCTGCTGGACGAGGCGGTGAAGCGCAGTCTGCCGGTCATCGGCATCTGCCGGGGCTGCCAGCTGATCAACGTCTATTTCGGCGGCACGCTGTGGCAGGATCTCCCATCGGAGCGTCCGGGGAATGTCGTGCATCGCGGCAAGGATGTCGTCCACGACATCCAAATCGTCGCCGGTTCGCGTCTGGCGGGCAGACTCGGCACCGGCCGCTTGAATGTCAACTCGTTCCACCATCAGGCGGTTCGCGACCTGGCGCCGGGATTCCGAGCGGTCGCGTTTGCGCCGGACGGCGTGGTGGAGGCGATCGAAAGCGATGCCTTGCCGGTCGTGGGCGTCCAGTTCCATCCAGAGAAGCTGTTCGTCCTGAAGGACCGCAGCGAGTTCCGCGTGCTGTTCGCGGATCCGCTCGGATGGGCCAAGGCCGGACCTCTCGCATCTCGTGCCGGATCTTGCATGCCTGAGGACGTGAAGGTCTCGTCGTTCGGCTTCGACGCGGAGGACTCGACGGAGATCATCCAGCGCGCGCTGGACTCAGGCGCGCGGAAGCTCGTCTTCGACCGGCAGTCGGGGCCGTGGATCACGCGCCCTCTCGTCGCGCGCTCCAACCAGGAAATCGTCTTCGAGGACGGCGTGGAGCTCGTGGCGAAGAAGGGCGAGTTCCGCGGCATCCGCGACTATCTGTTCCGCTGCGAGGGCGTGTCGAACCTGGTCATACGCGGACTGGGGCCGAAAGGCGGCACGTTCCGCATGCACAAGTGCGACTACCAGAAGCCGCCCTACGCGCGCAGCGAGTGGCGTTACACGCTGCGTCTCTGCGGCGTTGAGAACGTGCATGTGGAGAACATGCGGTTCGTCTCGTCCGGCGGCGACGGCATCGTGATCGGCGCGTTCAAGGGGAAGTCGGCCAAGAACGTCGTCATCCGCAACTGCGTGTGCGACGACAACCACCGCCAGGGCATCAGCCTGTGCGGCGGCGAGGACATCCTGATCGAGAACACAGTCCTCTCCAACACCTGCGGCACGCCGCCGCAGGCAGGCATCGACTTCGAGCCGGACCATCCCACGGAGAAGCTCGCGCGGATCACTCTGCGGAACGTGTTATCGAAGGACAACGCGGGCAGCGGCTTCGATTTCTACTTCGCGAACATGCGCGACTGGTCGGAGCCGGTCTCCATCACGCTCGACAACTGCCGCGCGGAGGGCAACCGCACGTCCGTGTCGCTCACGGCGGACAACAAGCACGACACCGGCGTGGTGAAGGGGCGTGTCGCGTTCGTGAACAGCGTATTTTCCGATGCTCGAAGCCGCGCGGTGAACGTGTGCGGGGTTCCGTCGGGCGCCGTGGACGTTATCTTCTCCGACTGCGTCATCTCGAACGCGACGCCGGGCGCGCAGACGCCTGACGTGGCGCTTTCCGCCGGCACGCCGCGGCAGGGGATGCCGGACGGCGTGACGCTGAAGAACCTCACCGTCTACCAGCCCACGAATCGTCCGTGGTTCGCTGTCGGGCGCTCCGCGTTCGGTCCCGCGCCGCGGCAGATCGTCGGCGACGTGACGGTCGTCGCGCCCGACGGAACGCGCACGAACGTGGTGCTAGGCGCGGACTGGACGGCGGCGAACTTCCCGGTGATCAACGGCGGACGGATGCCTGCGCCGCGCGTGCTGCTGCCCGCCGTGCGCGATGTGGTCGTCCACGACACGTGTCCGGGCGAACTGGTCGACTTGCCGCCGGTTGCGCTCATCGAGGGAGGACACTACCTGCTCTTCGTGCCGAAGCCGGGGCCGGTACGCCTTGTCGCGCGCCAGATCGACGCCGTCGGCAACCGCCCTGCGAACGAAAAGCCCACTATTGTCCGCTACCTGCCAGAGCAGGGCGGGAAGCGTCGGACATGGAAACTGTCCACTCCGGGCTTCACGCCGGGCGAACTGACGTTCACGGCGCACGCGGCGGGGTTCTACGCGCTGGAACTGCCGCGCGGCGGCACGCGCCAGCAGCTGCTGAAAAGCTCCGTGCCCGTGGGTGTGGACGTGCGGGAATCTGATCGGACGGTCGCGGGCGTGAAGGGCGCACCGGTCTCTCTCTGGTTCGACGTGCCGGAAGGCAAGCCGTTCACCTGCGGCGCTTTCGGGAGCGACTACTACCGCTTCAAAGCGTCGCTCGTGAACCCGTCTGGTGAGATTGTCGCGTCGAAGGATATCGTCTCCGGAGCGTTTCTTGTAGATGCCCCGCGCCGGGAGGGACGCGCTGCTGCGCGTCCGCCGCTGTGGCGGATCGACTTCTCTCGGGCGCGGCAGCCGCACTACGACTGGATCAAGGTCGATCTTTCGGGAGTGCCGGGCTGCCTCTTCCTCACGCGCGAAAAGACGTGGACGGCAGAATGAGCGGCGTCATCAGGCTTTCAGATCGAAAACTAATGTAATCAAAGGAAAAAAGATGAAAGAGATTGACAGAAGGGAATTCCTCAAAGGTACGGCTTGGATGGGCGTCGCCGCGATGGCTGCGGGATGCTCCAGCAATCCGTTCAAGTTCTTCGGACCGTCCGGCGCGCCGATGCAGGGCTTCGCGCTCAAGCCGATGAAGAAGGTGCGCGTGGCGTGCGTGGGCGTGGGATCGCGCGGCGTTGGCGCCGTGCACCGCATCGCGATGATACCAGGCACGGAGGTGGTGGCCATCGCCGACCTGTTCCAGGACCGGATCGACCGGCAGCTGAAGTGGCTGCAGGACAACGGCAAGCCCGCACCCAGGAAGACGTTCGCCGGTTCAGAGAGCTGGAAGCGCGTCTGCGAGATGGAGGATGTGGACGTGGTGTACAACGTCACGCCCTGGCACCTGCACGAGCCGATCGCGTCGTACGCCATGGAGCACGGCAAGGTCGCGCTGAACGAAGTGCCCGGCTGCCTCTCGATCGACGAGTGCTGGAAGCTGGTGGAGACGAGCGAGCGCACGCGGATGCCCTGCATGATGCTCGAGAACTGCTGCTACGGCGAATACGAGATGGCGATGTTCAACATGGTCAAGCAGGGCGTGTTCGGGGATATCGTCCACGGCGAGGCCGGCTACATCCACGACCAGCGCGACCTGCAGTACGGCAGCCGCTACCATTCGCTCGACGGACATCCCGACGCCGGTAAGGCGGGACGTCCCGGCTGGGCGCTCGACTTCTACTCGAAGCATTCCGGCAACTGGTACCCGACACACGGCCTCGGGCCCGTGGCGAAGTACATGGACATCAACCGTGGCGACAACTTCGACTTCCTCGTGTCGCTCGACTCGAAGCAGGCCAACTACCACTTCTACGGGCGCGAGCTCTACAAGGACTGGCGCAAGGACTTCAAGGTGAAGATGGGCGACATGAACCTGTCGATCATCCGCACGAAGCTCGGCCGCTCGATCCTGCTCGAGCACGA
>CACWSW010000195.1 GCA_902763655.1 uncultured bacterium | reverse complement strand
AGCGGCAGCATGACGTTCTCCAGCACGGTCATGGATCCGAAGAGCGCCCCGCTCTGGTACATCACGCCTATCTTGCGCAGGATCGCTGGCCTGTTCGCGCGGTTCATCACTAGCCCGTCCACGCGGATCGTGCCGCCCAGGGCTGGGTTGAGTCCGATGAGGTGCTTCATTATGGTCGACTTGCCGCATCCTGACCCGCCAAGCAGCACGAACACCTCGCCGCGGTTGACGGTGAAGCTCACGTCCCTGAGCACGGTTACGCCGGGATAGCCTGCATCCACGTGCTCGACCTCGATGATGGCCTCACCTGCGGGCATGGTCCCTCCCGATGTACTCGCAAGGCGCGCGCGAGGCGCATAGACCTTGCAGAAAACGGATGCCGTACCAGAGGTGAGAAGTCATCACGCCGAGCCACGTGAACAGCCACATGAACGGGTTGAAGCTGAAAGACGAAAGCAGAGTCACCAGAGCATAGAACCCCGTGACTCCTATGTATGTCCAGCAAAGCACCGTAGTGACGGGATGCGCAGGCAGGGCGAAGACTGCACCGCCCAGCAGCACGCCCAGCACGAAAAGCGACGGGACGAAGTAGCCAGGCCGGCAGCTTGTCGCCGGGAAGCGCTTCACGAAATATCCGCGATGGAATCCGTAGCGTCCCAGCTGGCGCAGGTGCGGCCCGAAGAGCCTGCGCCGGTGGTGATAGACTATCGCCCAAGGGTCGTAGACGATTCGTTTGTGCTCGCCCAGGACAATCGCCTCGCACAGCAGGGTGTCCTCGCCAGGCCAGAAGTCCGTGCGGTATCCGCCGATCTTCCGCAGGAGGTCGGTGCGCACCAGCAGGTTGCAGCTTGGATAGTCGTCCACGTCAAGCCGCACGCGACCGCCCACGTAGCGGTATCGGTAGTTGCCGGAAACGAACGCGTTCGCGTACACCCGTCCTCCGGCCTGCGCGAGGAACCCGTCTCCGGACGGCGTCACGCCAGGTCCGCCCACCCCGCCTATGGACTGCTCGGAGAAATACTTCACGGCGTTCTCGAGCCAGCGCGAATCCGGATAGGCGTCATCGTCGATGAACGCCACGATGTCGCCCTTTGCCGCCGCAATGCCGATGTTGCGCTTCTCAGCCGGCCGCACTTTGCCTGTTGGGATCGTCGAAAGGTGAATCGCATCATCTTTCACCTTTCCTCTTTCATCTTTCACCTCCTCATCTGGGAGGACGATGACCTCGAAGTTACGGTAGGTCTGGGTCTCCAGCGCGGACAGGCACTCGTCAAGCATCCAAGACCCGCCGGGGCAGGCGATCACCACGCTCACCAACGGCGGCTTCTCCAGCGGCGGAGGAACCTCCACCTTCGCGTAGTAGTGCAGGAGGCGCAAGCGGTAGAACACCGCCAGGGTGTCCATCACCATGTCGCGCACCGTGCGCGGCTTGAGCGCGCCGAACTTCCCGCCAAAGCGGATCTCGACAGGCGCTTCGGAAATCTTCGCGCCTCGCCCGTATGCGATGGACAGAAGCTCAAGGTCGAAGGCGTACGTCTTGACCAGCATACGGTCGAGCGACTCGCCGAGCAGACGGCGCCTGAAGAGCTTCATGCCAGTCTGAGTGTCGGTGATGGGCAGGCCGATGAACAGTCGAACCAGACCGAAGTAGATGGCGCTCGCAAGACGGCGATGCCACGGATACTGCACTTTCGATTCGGGATGGCGCTTCGAGCCGACAACGACGTCGCTTCCGTTCGCACGCATCGAAGCGAAGAACTTCGGCAGCATCTTGGGCGCTATGTCGAGATCGCCGTCAAGGAGAAGCACGTAAGCGCCTTGAGAAGCGCGGAAGCCGACCTTGAGCGCGTTCCCCTTACCGGCGTTCTTCTCGACCCAAACCGGCCGTACCACGTCCGGACGCTTTGCCGCCGCTCTCCGCAGGGCTTCGGCGGTGCCGTCGCCACTTCCATCGTCTACTGGAACAAGCTCGTAGCGAAAGCCTCCCTCGTCAAGGCAGGCGGCGACGGCATCCAGATTCGCCTCGATCGTGCCGCCGAGGCGATAGACAGGCAGTATGACGCTCAGGAGGTCCTCGCCGAGGACCTCCCGAACGCATGACCAGCCGCCATCAACACTCACGGAATCACTTCCAGAACTTGAGCGACTCTGTCCAAGAGCCGTCCTTCGAAATGCGAGCAGTGAAGCCGCCGCCAGGCGCCAGCTTGACGGAGAGCTTGCTTGCGGACGTCACCTTCGCCGCGCGGCGCACATAATCCGTCGCGTCGCGGTCGGCGTTCACGCCGTCCTCGAAGATTTCGGCGTTCCACTCGCCTTCGCCGAGGAACGGCAACGGCAGCTCGAGCTCCTGCTTGTCCCAAGATCCGATCGCCGAGACGTACCACACGTTTCCCTTACGTCGCGCGATGGCCGCGAACTTGTCCACTTCGCCCGCGAGACCGACCGTCTCGTCCCAGACCGTCGGCACCGCAGCCATGAACTTGAAGCACTCCTTGTTCTTCAGGTACTGCGTGGGGCTGTCGCACAGCATCTGCAGCGGGGCCTCGAAGAGCGACATGAGCGCCATCTGGTGGACGCGCGTGCCCTGCGAGCCGGGCATCGTGTAGTTGGGCTTGAAGCCGGCCTTTGTGGCGTTGCGCATCGCGCCAGGCGTGTAGTCCATCGGACCTGCCACCATGCGCGTGAATACGGCCTTGAGGTCGTTTGCGGGGAAGTCGGAATCCTTCTCCCACTTAAGCTGCTCGAGGCCATGCACGCCCTCGTAGTTGATGATGTTCGGATACGTGCGCGAGAAGCCAGTTGGCTTGTACATGCCGTGGTAGTCCACCATCAGCTTGTACTTGGCCGCGATGGCGGCGGTCTTCTCCAGGAAGTCCACGAGGAACTGGTCGTCGCGGTCCATGAAGTCGATCTTGAAGCCCTTGACGCCCATGCCGGCGTACTTCTGGAACACCTCGTCCTGGCGACCCACGAGCTGCGGCCAGCTGCACCAAAGGATGATGCCCACGCCGCGCTTGTTGGCGTAATTCACGAGCTCGGGCACGTCCACTTCCGGGTTGATCTCCATGATCTTGAGCTTCACGCTCCAGCCCTCGTCGAAGATGACGTACTCGACGTCGGTCTTCGCGGCGAAGTCGATGTAGTACTTGTACGTCTCCGTGTTGCATCCGGCACGGAACGGCACGCCGCTCACGTTCCAGTCGTTCCACCAGTCCCACGCGACCTTGCCGGGCTTGACCCACGACAGGTCGCCAGAAAGCTTCGAGGGCGTGGCGAGCGCATAGACGATGTCGGCCTCGACCAGCTTCGCGGGACAATCAGCCAGCACGAAGACGCGCCACGGATACGTGCGCGTCCCCTTCGTCTGCGCGAGGTACGGAAGTCGTCCGCCAACGCGGCGCTGGCGCTGGTTGTCCGTGATCTTCGCGGGGTCGGGGAACTGCGCGAACGACGCGTTCAGCTTGGGCGCCGCCGCATCCGCCACCAGATTCCACCCGGGATAGTCCAGAAGGTCGCTCTCCGTCACGCACATGTTCGCGCCGTCCTTGTACTGCACGAGCAGCGGCAGGTAGCAGAGGCCCTTCTTCTCCTTCTTCATCTCGTCCTTCAGCTTCCCCACCGTCGTCTTGGTGTAGATCGACTCCCAGCTCGACGCATGGCCTCCCGTCAGGCCTGCGTAGACCGTCAGGTCGCCGCAAGGGAACGTAATGTCCGCAGTCTCTGCGGTCACCTTCACGAGAGGATCGACCCACGCCGTCGCGAAGCGGTACGCGACGCCGTCGTTGCGAGCATGGAGGAACATCTGCCAGCCGCCCTCGAACGTCACCTTCGTCTCGTTCCCGTTATCCTCGATCGAGGCCTTCTTGTAGATGGGCGTCGTGATCGTGCCGGCGTGCGGCACGCGGGAATTCTCGGCCACCTTCACCTTGCCGCCCAGCACGCCCTTGCCATCCACCGTCAGCGAAATCGGCGTAGGCGCGACGCGTTCCTTGCCGTCGCGGAAGACGGAGTAGGAAAGTACGGGTTCCGTGGTCAGGCGGATCTCGTTCCTGCCGTCGGGAGACTTCTCGGAGATCACCTCTGCGAAAGAGGCGACGGTCGCGACCAGCGTCGCGGTAAAGACAAGTGTCGTTTTCATGGGATTATTCTATCAGAATCCGCGGCGACTAACAAGCCTTCCTTCGCGTAAACAGAAGTACGGCCACTATCAGCGCCATCGAAGGCACGAGCATCTTCCAGGAGCCGAAGCAGACGCGCATCGCGACCGCCGCCACGACCGCGCATGACGCGCCGATCAATGCGGGCAGGCGGTTCGCGCGCTCGCGGCACTGGTCCGTGAGGATCACGAGGAAGAGCGCCGTCATGGCGAAGTCTATCCCTTTCGCCGCGAACGGCAGCGCCGCCCCGGCTACGGCACCGGCCACCACGCCGAATATCCAATATGCGTGGTCGAATGCCGCGAGGAGAAGGCAGTAGCGCGTGCCTGCGCGCCCTGGCGGATATGGGCACTGCACCTGCAGCGCGTACGTCTCGTCCGTCACCGTTCCGATGAGGTATGTGCGTACAGGCCATGGCGCCGCGGCGAAGCGGTCGAGCAGCGAAAGACCGTAGAGGGAATAGCGGATGTTGAGGCAGATGACGAGCGCCGCCACGTCCGCGTACGCGGTTCCCGAACGCACCCAGTCGACAAACAGGAACTGGAGCGGTCCCGAGACGAGGATGGCGCTGCTCGCGCCCGCCCACAGGCTAGTGAAGCGCAGTCCACCGTGGAGAGCCAACAGCACGCCGGCCGCAAAGCCCATAGTGGAGTAACCTGTCAGCACCGGAAGCGAGGCCAGGAACGCCGGCCTCGCAATGGCCCCCCAAGATTCGCCGCGAGCACGTTCCATCAGAACAAATACCCGGAAAGGTGGCCGAAGATGACGCCAAACACGTACACCGCGGCTAGGATCAGAAGATTGTCCCTCATGCGCCTGTGCGTGCGGAAGAGAACGAGGAGGCCCAGCCCAGAACCTGCAAGGGATCCTGCCATGAGCGAGCCTGCGCTCATGCCGCCGTCCATGTAGAGTTGGGCGAACGCCACGGAAACCGCGCAATTCGGCACCATCCCCACCAGCCCCGCGAGCAGTTCTCCAACGACGGGCTTGTTCAAGACGAAGCTCTTGAGCGCGTCTTCGCCCGCGAAATGGAGCGCCAGCTCTACCAGCCCGGACACGATCAGTATGAAGACGAATATCTCCGCAGTGTGGATAAGCGCCGGCACCACTATGCCCTTGCGCTCCGCGCATCCGCACCTGCTGTGTTCGCACAGGTCGCTCACGTGAGGCGACGGATCATGCTTGCCGCGAGAGCGGAGGAAAGCGTCCACGAGCAGTCCCGCCATCAGGCCGAACGCAATCTTGAGTCCCACGATCTTCAGCATCAGCCCGAGCGGCGCCTTTGACGAGACAAGCACGGGAATCAGCTCGTCCGAGGTGGATAGGAACACGGCCACCAGCGTACCGACCGTGATCACGCCGCCCGCATAGAGCGACGCGGCTGCGGCGGAAAAGCCGCACTGGGGCACCGCGCCGGACAACGCGCCGACGATCGGGCCCCAACGACGGGCACGCCCGAGCGTTCGCTCGAGCGCACCTCCCGCATGCGCCTCGATTGCCTCCAGCACCAGATAGGTGGGGAAGAGGAAAGGAAGCAGCAGCAGGTTGTCGACAAGTATGTCGATCAACGCCTCTATCATGCGGCGCTGATGGCTTCGTTCGGGCACGTGCCCGCGCACGCACCGCAATCGACGCACTTGTCAGGGTCGATCGAGTACGGGGTGCCTTCGGAAATCGCCTCGGCCGGGCAAGCCTCCTTGCAGCATCCGCAGGAAACGCACTTTTCGGCATCAATCTTGTGAGCCATGTCTGTTACTCCTTCTTGTTGGGGTTTGAGATGTTGGTATTATCCCACACCCGCCCCCTGTTAGGCAACGGTAAGTTGCAGTAAAAATCGGGCTGGGTGGTCCTCTGAATTTATGCCCTAACAGGCCGCAGATTTGTGCGCCGCTCCTTCATCGCGCGGGCCGCGGCGCGTCCCGCAGCCTCGCCCATCTGGTTGCAGTTGACCATCACGCGCAGCGCGCCGTAGGCCTCGCGCTCGCAGTCGACCATCCGTCCGGCGCAGCACAGGTTCTCCGCG
>CACWSW010000194.1 GCA_902763655.1 uncultured bacterium | reverse complement strand
AAGTCCGAGAATGGCCACCATGACGGCCACGCTCGCCTTGACCTTGCGCGCGATCTTGCGCTTCGCGGCTGCGACCTTGGCCTTCGCCTTGTCCTTGCCTTTGCAAGTCTTCCCCATATTACGCCTCCTTCACGTCGGTCGTGACCTGCTCCGCAAGCAGTTTCGCCTCCGCGATTGCGGACTGGGCCTCGTCATTTGTGATCTCGCCGTCGGACAGTTTCTCGGCCAGCGAGCCGAGGAACTTGGCGACGTAGCCGATGCGCTCGATCCACACGCCGATGCGCGTAGCCCACTTGGCCACCTTGTCCTTCTTTGCGGACACGGCGTCTTGCACGAGGCTCAACGCGTACTTCTTGCCGAACCATATTGCTAGTGTTTTCATTTGTTGTTCCTTTCATTGCCCGACGGCACCATGCCGCCGGAAATCTTTACTTTGCGGCCTCCTTTGCCACCGTTGGAACGGCATTTACCACGCCGTTAAATCCATCCTTGCCAAGCGCGCCGAAAATGAGCGCAAGGATGGAAAGCAGAAAGACAATGCAAACAATCCACAACAGCCTATTGACGAGCGTCTTCTGCGTGTCGCCCTGCTCCTTCGTGGTGTTGAAAAGCGTTTTGATCTGCTCGCTCTGCACCGCGTCGGCTTTTTGAAGGTCAGCTATCGCGTCACGGATTTTTGCAAATGATTCCCTGTCGCACATGGTTACTGTCTCTCCTTCCTCTCGCGTGCCTCTGAAAGCCACCAATCGCACGGCAAGCACACCGTGTCAACCACACCCTCGCAGACGGCATCCACCACGCAGGGCAAGCCCAGAAACGGAAT
This sequence comes from uncultured bacterium, assembly GCA_902763655.1. Lineage (GTDB taxonomy): Bacteria > Verrucomicrobiota > Kiritimatiellia > RFP12 > UBA1067 > RUG572. The sequence goes on along the minus strand of CACWSW010000194.1, from coordinate 5,365 downwards.
GGTGAAAATGTTTTCCCACATAAACGGTTCGGGATGTCCTGCGTCAGTCATGACCTGCGGGAACGCCGCAACTATCGACAAGACGGCGGCTTCGCGCGAGCATTGGTAGACGCTTACGATCTTCTCGTCCGTTGTCGGCCAACGCGTGTAGCAGTTTATGCACCCGCCGCACAGCGCGGAGACTGCGACGATGGCGAGGATCGTCACCAATGCGAACAGGGCGCAACCCCACGCCGAGCGAGACGGCGAGTTATGCGGGAACTGCGAACTGTCTAGGAACTGGTCGTGCATCAGTACCCCTCCTTGACGCTCGCCGCGAGCACCGCCTCCACCTGCTCGTCCGTCCAGCCGAGCAGTTCCTTGACCGCGGCGATGCCCTGCGCGAGAAGCGGCTCGTCCTCGCTGATGTCGGGAGCCATGAGCGCGCGCGTCCATGCGTTCGGCGTCTCCTTTAGCCACGCCTCCACATGATCCCAGACTCCAGCATTCATGAGCGCATCAACAAGTCTGTACTTGTCGAACGTGCGCGGCGGTGGCGGCGGCAGTTCGCGCACCTCGTAGACGCGCCGCCATGTCTCGCCGTCTCGCGTCCAGCCAGTCGCGACCGCGTAGTGCGCCGCGTCCGTGGTAGGCCACTCGTCCACTACGGGAAGGTACGGCGGCAGGCCCTGCTTCGCGCGCTCCTCGTTGAGCGCGGCGAAATGCTCGGCCTTCGGGTTCGTCACCATCGCGCCGTGCAACATGAACGCTCGCGGCGCGGGGTGGAGGGTGTTGTTTTCGACTGTTCCAAACATTCCTAAATCTCCTAAATAGCAATGTGCGACGTGGCCGCCTTACAAGGCAACCCAAACTTTCCGCAGGTACTCGTTCCGTCGCACGGATGTAAAACCGTAGTCGCGTTCGTGACTGTTCCGTAGTTCATGGCAGGTTGAACCTCGCTTGGTCGATTGCGTAGTTGGCGGCTATCTCGTCGGCGGTCGGTATGCGAGAATACATAGCGACTCTTTTAATTTTCCCCCTGTACGAATATCCGCTCTGCCGTCCCCCAAAGAAGCCAATATTATATCGGGTAGCCCAGTTATCAGTCTTGGAATATCGTGTAAGATTGACCCCATTGGCATGGGCAAACACATCACTACTATTAGGTCTTGTATACTGAATGAGAAAAAGTTTGTCATTTGCATTTTTTGTGTAGAACACAGCACTGCCGCCAGTCTGAATCAATGTGTCGTTATATATAATCAAATCCATAGAATTGCCATAACGCGTCATGTCGCTATATTCGCCCCATATTACGATGTTTCCGATCTGGCGTTCAAGTGAGTCATACTCGACTACCGTTTCAGCATATATGAAATCGTCAAAAACAGTACCGCGCGAAGCCGCATATCCTCCGCCAGCGCATACAAGTGAATCGGCAGAGAACGAGCCATATTGAGACAGTTCCATGTCTTGAGCTCCCACCAAGTCCTTCCACACGGTCGCGTTCGGGTCATGAACCCCGCCGCCCGCGTTCCACTCGCCGTCCCACATCGCGACGAGGCCGTCGGTGACGTATGGATTCTGCCAGCCGCCACCGCCTCTCCTCTCGAAAAACTGTCTTGCGCCGAGTAGCATCACAAACCTCCCTGCGTCACGACGTTGACCTTCTTGAGCGACACCGCGAACTTGTGCGCGACGCAGTTTTCGGTGAAGGAACAGCTCCACGTCCCCGCCTCGTCTGGCACGGGGAACTCGTCGCCGTCTGTCTCGTAGGTGATTGTCTCGCCTGTTGGCGCGGCGAAGGTGATGGTCGGCACCGTGGAGCCGCTGATTTCCAGCCGCACGAGGAAGTCGCGGATGTATCCGGGAATAGCGGCGGGGAGCGTGAGCGTCGTGTCGCCCGAAACCACCACGCGGTTGCCAGCCCGGTCGAGGAGGTGGCCGGGGAGAGAGGCGCGCGTAGCGGTGACGGTTAACTGATTATCTGGATCGGCAACCGAGTGCGCTTCAAACACTAGGCCCAGCTCATTCGGCTCTCCGTCAATAATGCCTCCAACTTGCTCTTCGCCAAGGAAAAGAAGATACGATTCCGTGCCAACTTCAGAACCGGCCTGCTCAACGATGCTAAATTCACGCCCATCATATGAAGATGGGCTGAACTCCCACTCGCCCGGCGTGACCAGCGCGTAGGGGAGGTCGGTCAAGGACGCCTTCTGCGCAAGGGCCGAGTTCACATCCGCAGTGTTCGCCTTCGCCGCTATCTGCGCCGCGTAGCCGTCCCACGTCGCCACCTTCGCTGCCGTCGCTCCGCTGTTCACTGCGGCAAGCTGCGCGGACGAGAGTGCGTTCTGCTTCTCATCCAACAGTGCGCCAATCGTTACATCGTCCCATACGTTCGGCCCAAGTTCTCCGTCGGGTGGAATACCTTGGTTGCCTTCGTTTTTGCACCTGTATATGCGACCCTTGTATGACACAATCTTGCCAATGTCATACTCGGTAGGCTGATTCCACGCCGAGTACGCCGCCGTACCGTTCAGCTTGCCGCTGATGTCAACTGGCGCGGGGATCGTCGGCTTGTCCGAGAGGTCGTTGTACGAACCGCTCGTCGCGACGGCGGCAAGGTCGGCGGCATCGGCCTTCTCGCTTTTCAGGTCTTCGATGTCATTCGCCATCTTCGCCGCGCTGGTCGTGTCGTTCTGAATCCAGTCGGCGATCTCCTTCAAGGTGTCGTACCGCGCATCTGCGTCTGCAACCAACGCCGCAATCATAAGCGCGGCAATTTCGCGGACGCTTCTCGTGTCGTCGCCAGCCGCACTGCCGATGAGGGTCGCAACCTTATTCACAACATTTGTGAGCGTTTCGGCACTTCCCTTCGCGTCAAGCGCTTCGGATAGACCCGTCACTTCGCTCATTGCGTGAGAGTGTTCGCTGGCGGCGAAATCCTCCGCGTTCTTGCCGCTATCGACCAGATTGCCCTCATCGTCAAGCGCGGCGAAGTTGCCCTCTGTGGCGTCCTCCACCTTGTCGGCCTTATTTTCTACGGCGGCCAGTACCGCCTCTGCGGCAGCCTGTGCGTCCTCCGCCTTGCCCTGTGCGGTTTCGGCTGCGGTCTGCGCGGCCTCGGCCCCTGTCTTCGCCGTTTCCGCCAAAGTCTTGAAATCTCCCGCGTTCGAGGCGGCTGTTTCTGCCTGATCCTTGAACGCCCCTGCATTTGTCGCGGCGGCCTGCGCGCTATTCTTCGCTGCCGTCACGTATGCGACGATCCCGTTTGCATCATCCACCGCTTCGCTTATTGCTGCCTGCGCACCAAGTATCGCCTGCTTCGCATCCTTGACGAAATCGGGATATCCGTCAAGATTGTACGGCACGTCGCTCGGAAGATTCTTCGGCCACGGTTCCACGTGGCACAAGCCCATGCCGTAGAGCGTGTGGTTCTCCGTGTCGTCCAGAATCCATAGGCATTCGCCGCCGCGCCGAAGCATCTTCTCGGCCTGTATGGTGTTCAGGACGAGCGTACACGTAGGATCGTCGCCAGTCGTGTCCCACGCGTCGGCAGAAACCACTTCGTCGGGCCAGTCGTCTTCGTTCTCGTCAGTCCAGTACGGGAACACGGCGACCATCTTGCCGCCAAACAGCACTCGAAGGCGCAATGCAGACCCTGTGCCAGCCCATTCGCTTCCGCCGACGATGGAGACGGCGACATGCTCGCCAGCAGCAACCGTGCCGCTGAACTCCAGCCTCTTGTTTTCGTAGTCCGGGATTATGGCAAGTGTAGTCATGAAGATTCTCCTTGACGTTGCGACTGGTCGCCTCCAGCGGTCACGACAGTCTGCGCGACCGCGACCTCTTCCTTGTACGCCTTCTCCATTTCGGCGCGAATCGCGCCAAGGTCGGCATCCCTGAATCTAAACGTCTGGATGCGCCCGTTGAACGGAAACGCCTCGCGGACATCAAATGTGACGCATCCGCTTTTCTTCACGGATTCGGTGAGCGCGTCCCAAACGGAGCCGAATGACGCCGCATCTTTCACCGTGGCGAAGAGCGGCATGAAAGAAGGGTACTTTGCGACAAGCATCTGCATCGCGAGCGCGGGGTTGGTTTCCGCAAGAATTGTAAGTGCGTTGAATCCGATGCGGGTAAGCCCACCTGCGGTGAACTTGTCCGTCATGTTCTTGTCGGCCCACCTTGCGAAGCCGCGCACGATTGCAGTCTGTGTCATGTACTGTTCTCCGTTCCGTTTGGTTGAATGCGACCGGGGCAAGCCTCTTCGGCATTGAAGGGGTTTGCCTCGGTCGGCTTCAATCAGCCGTTGGATTCGGTCGTGGTGACCGTGGTGGCAGCCTTTGCATTCGCAAGCACCGCCTCGGACGGGCCAAGCGCGCGAGGCGAGATTATCGTCTGCGTCATTCCAGCAAACTGCTGCGCCTGCGTGTTGAGCGTGTTGAGCATCGCCGCCACGTTGTCATTGATGCGCTGCTGCGCCATGTTGATTGCCGTGACTGTGGTGTTGACGGCCTCGAACTTCGCATCAGTGTAAATCTGCGATTCGAGCTTTGCCTTCTCGGCACGCAGCGCGTTGTTTTCCTGCACAAGACCAAGCTCATAGCGCGTCACATGCTTGTCCTCGGAGCATCCGCCGTTGCCGTTCTGGCCCTTCATCGCAGCCCACAGCAAAGCGGCTGTGCCGACAACCGTGGCGAATCCGCCAAGTGCCGTGCCGAGAACGCCCGTCGCTGGCACACCCTGTCGCATCCATCCGAACGGCCCCATGCCTTCCGGGTAGTAGTTGTTGTTTGTTTCTCTGGTTTCTGTTTCCATGATTTTACCTTTGGTTGGTTGTTTACTGTGCAGTTCCGCGTTCACCCGGACACGGAAATCCTCATGCCTCGCTTTCGGCCTTGTGGGCCGCCACCTCGCGCGCGACCCACTTGTAGTCGTTGTATGCCGCAATGGCATCGGCTTTCTCCTGCGCGTTGCCATGCTTCATGACATACGCAAGTGCCTTGTGCATGCTTTCGCACGTGTCTTCGACCTTCATGTACCCGTCAAGCACCTCGCGCATCTTGGCAAGTGCATCTCTGTGTACGGCTCTCCAGTATTCGTGCATTTCCAGTTTTCCTTTCTGTCGTTTGGAAGTGAAAGTGTCTGCGTGCCTCACAGTAGTCCGCTGGTGTCGAGCGCGCTGATCGCGCCGCTACCGCTGATCGAATGGTCGTCGGCAAGACTGAACAGACGCGACGACGTGACGTAGTTCTCCCAACGCACGAGTTCGTGCTGGGCCTGTGCGCCGTCCGTCCACGGCTTGTTCGTCATGCCGAACAGTTTCACGAGCGCGCCCGCGACCACGGCCTCGCCGTACTTGTCGTAGAACCACCTCGGCGCG